>CAIMVC010000051.1 GCA_903844825.1 uncultured Burkholderiales bacterium
CACGGCTTCGAGTTGCCTGAGCAGCCGGGTCTTCAGGGCTCGGTCTTCTGGAACGCTTTCAATCACGATGCAGCAGTCAGCCAGGGCCTGCATCTCAGTGTGAAAATGGACTGCCGACAGCTGGGCTGCCAGCGCAGGCGTGGTCAGTCGCCCGCGCTCCACATGGCGCTGTAGTTGGGCCTGTAGGCGCAGTTGCGCAGCGGCGGCTGACTGAGCGTCGCGCGCCAGCAGCCGGACTTGCCAGCCATGCGCAGCAGCCACCTGGGCGATGCCCAGACCCATCAGGCCGGGGCCGACAATGCCCAGCGTGTTGCTTTGCATGGTCTCAGTCGCGGTGAAAGACGACGGCCTCTTCGATTAAAGCGCGGCCCACGCGGGCGGCATTGGCCGGCACGCCGGTGTCCTCGTAACCGAAGGAAATGCCAAACATCAGCCGCTCGTCGGCGCCCAAGCCCAGGTGCTCGCGCACGATGGGCGGGTACAAAGCCAGGGCGCCTTGGGCACAGGAGGCAATGCCTCGCGCCGTCAGGGCGAGCATCAGCGTTTGCGCGTAGATGCCCAGGTCGGTAGCTTCGCGTGCGTCAAAGGGTTGCTGCATGAACATGAACACCGCATGCGGCGCGTCAAAGCAAGCCTGGTTGCGCAGATAGGCGTCTTTTCTGGCCTGGATGTCTTTGCGCTCGACGCCCATCGCCCCATACAAGCGGGCGGCCGCATCATGTTGTCGTTCGCGGTAAATGCCATGGTACTTGCCGTCGGCCGGCCAGTCGGGTGCCAGCGGCTGGTCTGCCCTGGCAGCATCAACCAGCGCTGTGCACAGGCGTTTGAGCGCCGGGCCCGAGACCACATGGGGTCGCCACAACTGGACGTTGCAGTTCGATGGGGCCCATTGCGCCAGTGTGAAGATTTCGTCGAGCTCGGCCCGCGGCACTTCCCGGGCTAAAAAGCCTCGCACGGAGCGGCGAGTTCGGATGGCGACGTCCACGCTCATCGCTGGTGTCATGGCTTACCTTTCGTCATGCTCAGACCCCGCTCGGCATAGGCGCGGGCCAGTCGTCGACCAACCCGCGCAGCATCGGGCAGGAAGCCGTTGCCAGCCTCACCGCGCGCGGCCACACCGGCTGAGCCGACGGCGCCACGGAACATGGCAAAAACCTGGTGAAACGTGCTCATCGGCTCGCTTGCCTGGGTCAGCTCATAGTAGCGCTGCAAGTAGGCGTCCTCGTCCGGAATGCCCAGTGCCGCCAGGTCAAGACCGAGCAGGCCGCCGTTCTCGTCGGGCGCCATGCGCCAAGCCTGGCTATTGAAGGCCACGTCTACCAGCGGATGGCCCAGCGTCGATAGCTCCCAGTCGAGCACGCCAATCACGCGCGCCTCGGTGGGGTGAAACATCAAATTTCCGATGCGGAAATCGCCGTGGCAAAGTCGCAATAACTCGCTGTCGGGCACGCGCTGGCTGAGCCAGGCCACGACTTGGTCCAGTGCCGGGTTGTCGTCGTCGCCTTTGCGGTACTGCGTGGTCCACTGTTCGGCCCAGCGCTTGAGCTGACGCGCGAAGTAATTGCCCGGGCGGCCATAGTCGCCCAAGCCCAGGGCGACGACGTCGAGCCGATGGATGGCTGCCATGGTCGAGACCATGGCGTCAAACAGGGCGGTGCGCTCCTGCGCTGGCAAGCCTGGCGTCGAAAATTCATGAAATACCCGACCCTGAAGCCGCTCCATCAGATAAAACGGCGTGCCCAGCACTTGCGGGTCGGCACAGTAGTGAAGCGGCTTGGGCACGGGAACATCGGTGTTTTGGAGCGCGCTGAGCACGCGGTACTCCCGGTCGATGGCATGGGCCGATGGCATCACCTTCCCTGCGGGTTGTTTGCGCAAAACCGCCTGCCAAAGGCCCCGCCGCACGAAGTAAGTGGGGTTGGACATGCCGCCTTGCGTGCGCTCGACCTGTAGCGGCTCGGCGCCCCCCAGCCAGCGATCAAGGTAATCGCCGAGCCGCACGACGTCGAAGTCGATGGGCGTGCCGTTCGGCTCGCTCATGAGTTGGCGTGTTTGCCGCCAAAGCCAAACAGGTACTGCGCGACGCGGCGCATCTGCACTTCCTCGGAGCCTTCGGTAATGCGATAGCGGCGGTGATGGCGGTAAATATGCTCGAAAGGCATGGCTCGGCTGTAACCGATGCCACCATGGGTTTGCATCGCGCGGTCAGCAGCTTCGCAGCACAAGCGGTTAGCACGGAAGTTGCAAATTGACACCATGTCGCTGATTTCCAGCGCATCCTGGCGGTCCATTTGCCAGGCGGTCTTGAAGATGAAGTTACGCACCATTTCGCACTCGGCATACAACTCGACCAGGGGAAACTGAATGGCTTGCTTTTTCGACAGGGGCTCGCCAAAGGCAATCCGCTCGCGCGCATACTTGGCCGCTTGCTGGATGCAGTAGCGCGCGGCACCGGCACTGGCGGCCGCCTGGCGGATTCGGTTTTCGTGCACGAAGCGCTGGGCGATGACCAGGCCCTCTCCCTCCTTGTGCAAGATGGCGCTGTCGGGTACCCGCACCTCCTTGAGTTCGACCTCGGCATGGTCGCTGGGCATGTTGAACGTCCAGTGGTTGTACAAAATCTTGTGACCCTCTGCGTTGGTGGGCACGATGAAGGCGGTGATGCCTTTAGCGTCGCCGGGCTTGCCGGAGGTACGGGCGAATACCAGGTTGCCGTGTGCCCGGGCGACCTGGCTGTTCCAGCGCTTCATGCCGTTGATGATCCAGTGATCGCCTTCTTTGCGCCCGGTTGTCTCGAGCCAGGTGGCATCGCTGCCGTGGTTGGGTTCGGTCAGCGCAAACGAGAGGTGCATCTCGCCGGTGATGATGCCTTCGATGTATTTTTTCTGCTCGGCGGTGCCGTAGGCCTCGATCACCGGAACGATGGGGAAGTTGCCGACGATGGACGACTCATCTTGCAGATCGTTGTGCAGGCCGAGGCCTTTGCCGGCCAAGTGTTCGCGGATGGCCGCCACCATCAGGTTGCTGGCTGCCTGCCCGCCACAAGACTTGGGCAGGCCCATGCGCAAGTGGCCGGCTTTGTCCGCGCGCCGCTCCATCTCGGTGATCAGTGCGCGCCAGTCGTCGCGTGGTCGGCCATCGTTTTCCCAATCAGTGCGGGCGTACTCGCGGCGATGGTCGAAAAAACGCATGTTGTCGTTCTCGAGCTGCAGCGGCTTAATTTCCTTGTCGATGAAGGCGTCAAGTTCGGCCAGTTTGGCCGTGATGTCGGCTGGAAGTTGAAAGTCCATGGGCAGCTCCCGGTAGTGAGGTATTGATCAATTTCGTATGTGTAGCTTACTATACGCACGTATACATAAATCGCGCACGGGGATAACCCTAGCGGCCCTGATCTGTATCAGCGAAGGTGCGTCGCCTGGGTGAAAGGGGGTCGGGCCCGGCGCTTGGATAGCGGGCGCTAAGATTTTGACGCCACCATAGATCGGCGGCTCGAAGATGGCCCGCTTGACCGGGTGTTTACCCGATTGCTCAGCAGTCGTAAGGTAGCGCACTATCTGACTGTTTTAACCGTATCGGCGACGCGGGCCGACGGACTGCTGCCTCAAGCTCAGGCCCGCGCTTGCCCTTTTTTGTAAAGGAGCCCTGACATGACCCTCGCTGCTTTTGACTCTGCCTTGCATGCGCAGCGCATGCGTGAGCAGGCCTGGTGGACAGACCGCAACTTCGATGAGCTGTTCGATCAAGCCGTCACCCAAACGCCGGACAAGACAGCACTGGTGGCCTACCGCACCGACCGCTCCGAAGTGCCGCGCCTGAGCTACGGTGAACTCGGTCAGGACGTGGCGCGCGCCGCGGGTGCACTGCGCGCTTTGGGGATCGGGCCCGGCGACATCGTGGCGGTGCAGTTGCCGAACTGGCTGGAGTTTGTACTGGTGGCTTTGGCATGCGGCCGTGTGGGCGCCGTGGTCAATCCTTTGATGCCGATATTTCGCGAGCGTGAGCTGGGCTATATGCTGGCTTTCAGTGGCGCCAAGATGTTGGTGGTCCCCAAGAGTTTTCGAGGTTTTGACCACGAAGCCATGGCGCAGTCCTTGCGCCCCCAACTGCCGGCACTGCAGCATGTGCTGGTCGTCGATGGGGCAGGGCCCAACAATTTTTCACGCATGCTGCAGCAAAGCACTTCGCCGGCCTTGCACCACGAGCCCGCGCTGGGGCTGCCGCCAGATGCGCTGGCGGTGCTGATGTTCACGTCTGGCACTACCGGTGAGCCCAAGGGCGTGATGCACAGTGCCAACACCTTGATGGCCTGCACCAACGCGCTGGGTGCCCGCTTCAAGATGGGGTCTGACGACGTGCTGCTGGCCTGCTCGCCGATGGGCCATATGACCGGTTATGCGGCGGTATTTCTGCAGTCGATCTTCCTGGGCGCGACGCTGGTTTTGCAAGATGTCTGGGAGCCGCGTCAGGGGGTCAACATCATGGTGACCGAGGGGGTGACCCACACGGCGGCATCGACCCCGTTTCTGGTTGATATCAGCGACACCGTAGCGGCTGGTGCCAGCAAGCCGGCATTGCGCACATTTTTGTGTGGCGGCGCGCCCATTCCACCGGTGCAGATCGAACGGGCCGCCAGGGTGCTGAGCCTGCAGGTGTCGTCGCTTTGGGGGATGACCGAGTCCTTGGGCTCGACCCTGACCGAGCCGGAGCGGGCCGCCCAAAAGTCCTCGTCGACCGATGGGCGTGCGCTGCAGGGCGTTGAGGTGCAGGTGGTCGATTCCCTGGGCCAGCCCTTACCCGCCGGCCAGACGGGGCGCCTGATGGTGCGCGGCGCTCAGATGTTCCTGGGTTACTACAAGCGGCCAGACATCGTCACCTTTGATGCCGAAGGCTGGTTTGACACGGGCGACTTGGCTTATGCCGATGCCGAGGGCTATATCCGCATCAACGGCCGTACCAAGGATGTGCTGATCCGCGGGGGTGAAAACGTGCCGGTGTTTGAGATCGAGAGCCTGCTGCTCAAGCATCCTGCGGTGGCCGCTGCCGCGCTGGTGGGCTATCCGGACGCCCGCCTGGGTGAGCGCGGTTGTGCCTTTGTGGTGCTGCGCCCGGCCATGACGTTTGATCTAGCCGGTGCACAGGCGTGGATGGCTGAAAACAAGGTGGCCAAGCAGTATTGGCCAGAGCGTATCGAAGTGCTGCCGAGTTTGCCGGCAACACCGAGCGGTAAGGTTCAGAAGTTCGCTCTGCGCGAAAAGGCCAAGGCCTTCGGGGATGCAGCGTGAGCGCACGTCTGGCTGGTGTGGTGTGTGTGGTGACGGGCGCGGCCCGCGGTATCGGTCTGGCCATCGCCAAACGTTTCGCGGCCGAAGGCGGCCGCGTTGCCTGTCTGGATGTGAGCGCTGCGCGCCTGGAGCCTGCAGTAGCGCAGTTGCGGGCCGAGGGCGGTGATGCCCTGGGATTCGTTTGCGATGTGGGGCAGCGTGTCTCGGTGCAAAGCAGTCTGCAAGCCGTCGAGCGTGACTTTGCGGCGCCCGTGGGTGTGCTGGTCAACAACGCAGTGTGGGCGCGCTTTCAGCCGCTGGCTGAGATTGATGAGGACAGCGTCAATCGCATGTTCTCTGTTGGCCTGCAAGGCATGATCTGGACGCTGCAGGCGGCGGCGCCGCAGATGGCGCGACGCGGCGGCGGCAAGGTCATCAATCTGTGCTCGACATCTGCCCTGCAAGCCATGCCCAACGCAATTGCCTATGCCGCGCTCAAAGCCGGCGTGCTCGGTCTGACGCGTGCCGCTGCGGTTGAATTGAGTCCTCAAAATATTCGCGTCAATTCCATTGTCCCAGGCATGATCGGCACCCCCGCCTCGATCGCTCAGTTTGACGCGGCAACAATGGCCGAGCGCCTGGCGCAAATGCCACTGGGCCGGTTCGGTGAGCCCGAAGAAATTGCCGCTTTAGCGACCTTTCTGGCCAGTGACGAAAGCAGCTACATCCAGGGCGCCAGCATGGTCGCCGACGGTGGCTGGACCATCGCCTCCACATGAAACTTCCGCTGCGCACTGGCGCGTCTGAACGGCAGCGTCTGGCGCTGGCGCTGGGCCTAGGTTTGATTGTCGTGTGGGCCAGCGCGCTGACGGTTCAAAAGCAGGTGTATGCGGTCATGTCTGTGCCCGGCTTTTTGCTGCTGCGCTATTGCCTGCTGCCGGCGTTTGCTGCGGTGCTGCTGTGCTGGCGCCATGGGCGCCATTGGCCGCGCTTGTCGGCGGCGCACTGGCGGGCGATGCTGTTGGCGGCGGTCCTGGGCCAGGTGCTGCATGTCTCTTTGGTCGCCCACGGCATTCATCGGTCCACGGCATTTTCAAGTGCGATCATCCTCGCCTGCGGTCCGGTGTGCACTCTGGTGACCCTGAGCGTGAGCACGCGTCAGCGCCTGGGACTCAGGCAATTCGGCGGGGTCATGCTGGCCTTGATGGGCGTGCTTGTATTTTTGTCGGACAAGCTGCTGCGCGCCGATTGGTCGGGCACCTCGGGTGACTTGATGTTGCTGGCCGGTGTCGCTCTGTTTTCTATTTATTCGGTACAGGTGCAGCCGCTATTTGCCAGCCATGGCAGTCTCGAGACCATGTGCTACACCACCATTTTGGCCGCCCCGATAACCGTGGCGCTGAATTTTTTTGCCGGTGGATCCGTCCCTTGGGCAACTCTGTCAGTTCTTGATTGGCTGAGCTTTTTGTGGATTTCCCTGGTGGTCGCCTTTGGCGGCTGGATGCTCTGGGGCTGGGTGAGCGTGGTCAGGGGGGTGGACCGGACTGCCCCCTTGATGTACCTGCTGCCCCCGATTGCTGGAATTTTTGCTTGGGCCATCTCGGGCGAGGTGTTCGGTCTGGCCAAACTCGCCGGTGCTGCGCTGGCCCTGGTGGGTGTGGCGATTTCGCAGCAGGGTGCGCGTGTAGCGGCCGGCTAATGTCCATGCCATTGAGAACGATTGAGCACACCCGTCTGGCGCGCTTGCCCGGGCGCGCTCAGGGGCGAGGAGGCCAAGGTACTAGCTTGGCGTGAGAACAGCGCCGCCGCATACCGAGATGACTTGCCCGGTGACGTACTGCGACAAGTCGGTGGTCAGAAACTCCAACACACCTGCACAGTCTTCCACCTGGCCTAAGCGGCGCAGTGGTACCTGGCGCGCTTCCTCGTCGGTGCCGACCCCGCGAGCGGCGGCTTGGGCTGCCACCCTGGCCGTCAGCATCACGCCGGGCGACAGGCAATTGGCACGAATGCCGAAAGGCCCGAGCTCTGCGGCCAAGTAGCGCGTGTACTGCGTCACGGCCGCTTTGGATGCCGCGTAACAGGCCAGCAGGCCACCTTTGTAGGTAGTCACGCCGGATTGCGAGGAGATGTTGACGATCACGCCGCTGCCTTGGGCTTTCATTGCCGCTGCGGCCGCTTGGCAGCAAAACACGGTGCTCATGTAGTTGACGTCGAATAAGAAGCGGTTATCTTCTTCTGGCGTGATCGATGCGTGACTGCGTTCGGCAGGAGTCAGCGCGCCCCCCGCATTGTTGACAAGGATGTCGATGCGCCCCAGAGAGTTGAGGGCTTGTCCGATCGCTGCTTCGGCTTGCACGCGCTGGGTTAGATCGGCCTCGATGCCGATGCTGCGGCGCCCCATCTGTTCGATTTCAGCGGGCACACTGGCGGCGTTGAGCTGTTCTCCAAATTCGGCAGCGTCATCGAGCTTGATATCGATCACGGCGACGTCGGCACCGAGGGAGGCTAGGCGCAGGGCATAAGCTCGACCGAGCCCGCGCGCTGCGCCTGTCACAACGGCGACCTTTCCAAGCAGGGGTAGGTGAGATGAAGGCATGGTTTTCTCCTGGGTGTCAGTTCGATTCGGCGGCCGCAGCACCGAGGTAGGCGCGGCGTATCAGTTCGCTGCCCTGTAGCTCGCGGGCGGGTCCATGCCCAATCATTCGACCGTTTTGCATCACGTAGGCGGTATCGGCGATTTGCAGCGCCCGCTCGACCATTTGTTCGACCAGCAAAATGGTGGTGCCGTGGCGGCGCAAGTCAGCGACGGTGTCGAGCAACTGATCAATGACGGTCGGTGCCAGGCCCAGCGAAGGCTCGTCGAGCATCAAGAGCCGGGGTTGTCGCATCAAGGCTTGACCGACCGCCAGCATCTGCTGCTGCCCGCCCGACAAGATGCCGGCGCGTACGTCGCAGCGTTCATGCAGAATCGGAAACAGGCTGTAGACGCGCTCGTAGCGCGCTGCCACTTCGCCCTTGGGTAGCCGCAGTCCCCACAGGCCGAGCGCCAAATTATCTGCCACGCTCTGGCTACGAAATAGGCGGCGCCCCTCTGCCACGTGGAGCAAGCCTTTATCGACAATGGCCCCAGGCGCTGCGCCTGCGAGGATTGACCGTCGAACAAGATGTCACCGGCCGTCGGTTGGAGTAGCCCTGACAATGCGCGCAGCAAGGTGGACTTGCCCGCGCCATTGCTGCCCAGCAAAGCCACAAAGCCTTGGTCGGCAATTTCGATGCTGACGCCTTGCAGCACGCTGACGTGGCCGTAGCCGACGTGAAGGTTTGACACTTGCAGCAGCACGCTCATCGTGAACCTCCAGTGCCTTCTCGGCCCATGTAGGCGCGTGCGACCTCTGGGTGGCTGAAGACCTCCTGGGCAGTGCCAGCGGCCAGAACCCGGCCGCGGTCGAGCACCGTCACTTGCTGGCTGATGCGGGCGATGAGATCGAGGTGGTGCTCCACGATCAGGACGGTGGTGCCGCTGGCGGCGATGACTTCGATCAAGGCGGCGAGACGGTCTAGCTCCGCCATCGACAAGCCGGCAGCAGGCTCGTCGAGTAAAAGCAGGCCCGGCCTGCCGGCTAACGCGCGCGCGATTTCGACCAGACGTTGTTGTCCGTGGGGTAGGTCGCCAGCGAGTTCGTGGGCGCGCTCAGTCAAGCCGACGAAATCGAGCAATGCAAAAGCCTGCGCTGTGCTTGCCGCATCGTCAGCGCGTGCCCGCGGCAGTCCAAATGCCACCTCTAACACGCTGGCCCGCTCGCTGACATAGCCGCCTAGGCGCACGTTGTCGAGCACGCTCATTTCGCCCAGCAACTTCGGGGTTTGGAAGGTGCGGCCCACACCGCGCTGCGCGACCTGATGCGGCGCCAGGCTGGCCACGTCGGTCGTGCCCAGCATGACCTGGCCGCTGTCGGCGCGGATGAAGCCGCTGATCACGTTCAGGGTCGTGGTCTTGCCCGACCCATTGGGGCCGACCAGGGCGTGGGTCGATCCCGCCTTGGCCACCAGGGCGCAACCCTGCAAGGCTTTAACGCCGTCGAAATGCTTGTGCAGATCATTGATCGTCAGCGCCATGGGGGCTACGGGGGTGAGTCCCAGAGCCCGATCGCCAGGTGGTTTGAGCGCAGCGGCCCTATCGCTTGCCCGGCGCTTCCAAAAGGCCAGTCCCATCAGGCCGTGGGGCGCAAACAGCATCAGTACCAGCAACAGCACTCCGTAGATCATCAGGCGCCAGCTTTGCAACTGCCCCAGCAGTTCGGGCAAAAGAAAGAATACCAAGGTGCCGACGACGGGACCCCACAACTTGCCTTGACCACCGACAACGATGCACAGCAAAAAGAAGATGGAAAAATCGGTACTGAAGTCTTCCGGAGTAATCACTGTTTTTTGCACTGCGTAGAAGGCACCAGCCAATCCTGCAATCGCGGCGCTGACTGCAAAGGCGAGCAGCTTGATGCGCCACAGCGACACCCCGGATGCAATTGCGGCCAGTGGGTTGTCGCGGGCCGCTACCATGCCGCGACCAAAGCGCGAGTTCACCAATTGGCGCGTGGCAAGGAACACAAGAACCACGCACAGCGCCAGCGTTAGATAAACCTGAACGGGACTCAGCAGTTTTCCAAACAGGCTAGGCGCGGGGATGCCCACAACCCCCGAAAATCCTCTGGTCAGGCTGCGCCACTCCACCAGCAGGTCGGTCACAACCTGGGCAAAGGTCAGTGTGACCAAGGCGAAATACCAAGTCGATAGTCTCAGTGCAGGCAAGGCCATCAGCAGTCCGGCGCTGGTCGCCACCAGCATGCCGACCAGCGCTGCGGGCCAAAATGACCATTGCGCGTCGACCATCAACAGCGCAGTGGCGTAGGCGCCCAAACCCACCAGCGCGCCATGTCCAATAGACACCTGGCCGGCGTAGCCGGTCAGCAGGTTCAGCCCGATCGCCACCAACATCATGACAAGTGCCTGGGTGGCCATGAACAAGATGAAGTCGCCCTTAAATAGCAAGGGCAGCACCAGCACCGCCAGCACGGCCAGCCACAGCCTCGCGGCGCCCCAGTGGCTGGCGCGAGCGGGGGGGCTAAGTGTTTCGAGTGATGCCATAAACGCCTTAGACCGTGCGCGCTTCAAGCGAGCTCACCAGACCACCTGGGCGAGCTAACAGCACGACCAGAACGAGTACCAGCATGACCGCATTGTGGTAGCCGGGCGAAAGCCACAGCGAGCTGGCCGCTTCGGCCAGTCCAATCAGGTAGCCGGCGGCCAGCGCGCCACGGTTGCTGCCCAGACCACCGATGGCGGCCGCTGCAAAGCCTTTGAGCAGCAAGATGCCCCCCAGCGTGGTCGATGCGCTGAGTACAGGTGCTGCCAGGTACCCGGTGAGGGCGGCGAATGCGCCCCCAAAAGCAAACGACCAGCGACTGATGGCGGCCGGGTCGATGCCGCGCAGCAGTGCTGCCTCGCGGTCTTCTGCGACTGCCAGCGCTGCCTTGCCCCAGAGGCTACGGTAGAGCCGGTCGATGCCGATCACCAGCAGCAAGGTCAGCAAAATCAGCCCGATCTGGTAGCTGGAGACGTTGATGGCGTCGAACGCCAGGGTGTCGCTCGACAAGGGTGAAGGGGCAGGCACCACAATCGGCTCGACACCCCAAAATTTACCCACGACATTGACGATGATCATGGCAACGGCCAGCGTTGTGATGATCCAGCCCGTGCCGTGGCCACCGCGCCGCAGAACGGGCGCGACGGCGATTTTTTCTTCGAGCACGGCCAGCGCCGCCACCGCGAACATCGACGTCAGCAGGGCCGCTGACCAGTGCCAGCCCAGACGCGTGAGCAACAGCGCACTGGCCATGGAGCCCAGCATCACCAGATCGCCTTGCGCAAAGTTAAATACCTTGGTGGGACGGTAAAGGATGTTGAAGCCCACGGCAACCAGGCAGTAAAGACTGCCTGCCGTCAGGCCAGAGACGATGACGTCGAGGATCATGGCAGGCCGGGCGCTCAGGCGCGTTCGCGGAAGACGCTCATGGAGCGCGCGTCGCGGCCGGAGGCCAGTGAAGCCATGACCATTTGATCGCCTGTCAGTGCGCAGTGGTTGTCGGGCGTGAAGCTGATGCGACCAATCATCCCGTCATAGTTGCGGGTGGCATCGAAAGCCTTCTTGATGCGCTCGGAGTCGAAGCGCTTTTCGGCGTCGACGACCACCTTCAGCAGATGCAGGAAGTCGTAGAACGGGCTGATGGCGGCGTTGATTTCCCAGGTCTTGGCTTCCGGGAACGTCAGCACTTTCTTGGCGTGAGCGATCTGGCGCGCACCTACTGGCTCGGAGGCGCTGTAGGTCATGGTTTTGAGCAGCGTGCCTGATGCGAGCTTGAGCACCTCCGGCGACGCGCTGTCGAGCACGGCGTTAGAGAACATCGAGTTGCCGCCGAGGAGGGCCGGGAACCAGCGCAGCGCTTGCATGGCAGCGGCCGTCAACAGCACACCTTGCGCGGGCGAGTTCCAAAGTACCAGCGCCTCGGCGCCAGCGTTACGCAGCTTGGTGATGTAGACCTTGAGGTCGGTCGCAGTGACCGGGTAGGTTTCAACGCCGACAGGCTCGAGTCCGTACTTTTTCAAGGCACGGGCGGTGGCGGCGCCGCCTGACTCTCCGAGTGCCGTGTTTTCCTGCAAAATGCCGACTTTTTTCATCTTCAGGTTATCAACGATGTGCCTGGCAATGGCCTCGCCCTGGTGGCTGGTGTTGTAGGTGAACTGGTACTGGTAAGGGTATTTGCTGCCATTGGCTAGCTCTTCGGTCCAGCCACCGCCAGCGTGGATGATCTTTGAGGCGGTGGTCGTAGCGACCGCCGACAGCGTGTGCGAGCTGCCCACCGGACCCAGAGTGGCTTGGGCGCCGCTGTCCATCAGCTTTCGGATTACGGCCGGCACTATGGCCGGCGAGCTTTCATCGTCGGCCTCGATGATCTCTAGCGGGCGACCCAAAATGCCGCCGGCAGCGTTGATTTCATCGACAGCGATTTTCACGCCCACGTACAAGGGCGCAAACGACGAGGCGACCAGTCCCGTCAAGGCCCGCGCCGAACCGATTTTGATGGTGTCGGCTTTCTGAGCAAAGGCTTGGTCGAAGCCCAGCAGAAGGGAGCCTGTCGAAAGGCCGGACGCCAGAAGGTGGCGCCTGGACAGGCCTGATCGTGGTGTCGAATTGATAGATGGCTGTTTCATGACGATGCCTCCTGGGGCTTGGGTTGAGGGATGCTGGCGCGATTCACTTCGCAATGTACAGAAAAGTAATGTGGTGTACTACCTGTGGAAAACACCTAGCGCTGTGCGGTGTGGGCAGCCACCCCTGTGAGCGCGTCAGTAGGTGGCGCGGCCACCCGACAGGTCAAACGTGAAGCCGGTGGTGAATGAGCATTCGTCGGAGACGATCCAGGCCACCAGTGCGGCCGCCTCTGCGGGCTGACCCATTCGTTTCATGGGAATTTTGTCCAGGGCGATTTGCATGGCCTGCGGGTTCTCCTTCATTGCCGAGCGCGCCAACGGGGTTTCGAACAGGGTCGGCGCGATGGCGTTGACGGTTACGCCGCTGCAGGCAAGTTCCTTGGCTAGTGCTTTGGTGAGCCCGATCACGCCGGCCTTGGCTGCGGAGTAGGCACCTTGAAACGGGTTGCCCTCTTTGCCTGCCATCGACGAGACGTTGACGATGCGCCCCCAGCCTTGCGCTGTCATGCCGGGGATGAAGTGACGGCTGCAGAAAAAAACGCTGTCCAGGTTGATCGCCATCGTCTGGCGCCAGGCGACCAGCGACACCTCGGCCATAGGTCGGATTTCCGGGGTCGCGCCCGCGCAGTTGATCAAGATATCGACTTGCTTTTGTGCGGTCAGCACGACGCTGGCAGCTAGCGCCACGGCTTGGGCATCGGAGACATCGACAGAACGGATGCTGACCCGCTGCGGCTGGTTCAGCTCTTGCGCAGCTTGCTCCAGTGTCGCCAGCCTGCGTCCCCATAGCTCGACATGGGCGCCGGCGTCGAGCAGGCGTTTGGCGATGGCCAGGCCAATGCCGCTGCCCCCGCCGGTGATGACGGCATGTCGATTTTGCAGGGGGGTGGTGCTCATGCGCTGCCTTCTCATCTTCTGGGTTGGTGCGAGTGGTCGAGAGCTCGTGGAATCGGTAGTTTCCCGGGTGCGACAGATCGTTCCAATGGATACTATGTGCTAGCAAACTGACTGTCAAGCCAGCTCTTTCTGCTGTGAAGGCGGCTCGGGTTGCGCTCACAAGCGATGAACCTCGACCACGTGATTTCCCGGCGTTTTGCGCCCACTGAGCAGAGCTACGACTGGCGCGACTGCGCGCTGTACGCGCTGGCCCTGGGCATGGCTTCCGACCCTCTGGACGAGTACGAGTTGCCGTATGTCTACGAAGGCATGTCGCAATGTGCTGTTCCCAGCCAGTGTGTCACGTTGGGGTGGCAGCCGTTTTGGCAGAATGACCCCGCCGCAGGCATCGACTGGCCGCGAATACTGCACGGTGAAATTTCCTTCGATTTGCATCAGGCGCTGCCGTTGCAGGCGACGGTGCAGGTTGCGCACCGTTTGTGTGCTGTTGAAGATAAGGGTGCCAAGCGCGGTGCCGTCCTGTATTTTGAACATCGCGTCAGCGATCTCACCAGTGGCGCAGCGCTGGCAACAGTGCGCGACGCGCAGTTTCTTCGCGGTGACGGTGGCTGCGGCAATGCGGGCAGCGTGCCCTTGATCTGTGCGCCGCTGCCCGTGCTCACCAAACCGACCTGGCAGATTGATTACGCCACGGCGCCCCAGGCGGCCTTGTTGTACCGCCTTGCCAGCCGGGACCTGATGCCGCTGCATGCCGATCCGAGCCTGGCGCGGCAGGCGGGGTTTGATCGACCAATCTCGCACGGTCTGGCGACCATGGGGCTGGCTTGCCGTGCTATTTTGCGGCACTGTCTGCCGGGTCAGTCCGAGCGACTGGAGCATTTGGCGGTGCGCTTTGTTCAGCCGGCGTTTCCGGGTGAGACCATTCGCATCGAGTTATATGAGCAGGGCGATGGGCTGCGGTTTCGGGCGCGCGCACTCGAGCGCGATGTACTGGTGCTTGACCGCGGTGAGGCCCGCTGGCAATGAGGGTGATGGTATGAAAATTTGTATTTTTGGCGCGGGTGCGATTGGCGGCTATCTGGCAGCGCATCTGGGCGCGGTCCCGGGTGTGGACGTGAGTGTGGTGGCTCGCGGCGCACACCTGCAGGCGATTCAGCGCGACGGCTTACGCCTTGTCTCGCCGGATGCACAGCGCACCGTGATGCTCCGGGCGACGGACCGCGCGGCCGACCTCGGTCCGCAGGACCTGGTCATCATCGCGCTCAAATCCCATCAGGTCACTGCAGCCCTGCCGGATATTGTTCAGCTGCTCGGCCCCGACACGGCGGTGATGCCGCCCACCACCGGCATTCCCTATTGGTACTTTTACGGTTTGCCAGGCCCCTTGGCCGACAAGCGCCTTGAACAGCTCGACCCGCGGGGGCAGCAATGGGCGACGCTGGCGCCCGCGCGCGTACTCGGCTGCGTCTACTGGGTGGCGACCGAAGTCACGCAGCCAGGGGTGATTCACCATGATGGTCGCTTGTCGCGTTTTCCGATGGGCGAGCCCGATGGCACCTTCAGTCCGCGCATGACCCGTGTGGCTGACGTGTTCAAGGCTGCTGGCCTGGAGGCGCCTGTGGTACCCGACATCCGGGCCTGGATATGGACCAAGATGATCAGCAGCCTGTGCTGGAATCCGATCGCTGTCTTGACGCACGGCACTCTCAGCGATATGAATGCTCGGTCCGGGGTGGTTGGAATCGTGCGGCGCATGATGGCCGAAGCTGATGCACTGGCGCTGAGCCTGGGTGTGCAGCGCATGCCTTTGTCCGTTGACGAGCGCATTGCGGCGGCATGCAATGCCGGTGACCACAAGATGTCGATGCTACAAGACGTCGAGCGTGGGCGTCCGCTCGAAATTGGGGTGCTGATGGACTCCATAGCGGCCATGAAGGCCCTGGTCAGCGTCGACACCCCGACACTGGACGACGTCTACGCGCTACTCCAGCTGCGCGCGCAAAAGCTGGGCCTGGCGTCCTGAGCCGCGCTAGGTTTCCTGGCCGCTGGACATTTCCGCAAACAAGGGGCGCGGCGAGTTCTTCAGCTCAATTTCAATTTCCTGGCGCATGGCTAGGCGCAGTTGATCCTCGACCGCCTTCGCGGTGTCTGCTGGCAATGCCGCAGGCGCGGTGGCCAGCCAAGCCAGCAGTTGGCTGATGTCGCGGTTGGCATCATCGCGCTGGGCTTGCAGTTCGGCAGGCGTGATCGGTGACGGAGCCTGATGCTCGGCCACTGCGGGAGCCCCCTCGATGCCGGACAGCAAGTCACGCACCGCGTTCAGCGCGCTGCACTGGGCTGAGACTTGCTGCGACAAAAAGTTAACCGACCAGTCGGCACGCGCCTTGAAGGTGTTGAGCAGGTTAATCACGCCAAACACCTGGCCGCGTGCGAACTCATCGTCCAACCGGGTCAGCACCTCGCTGCGCAAGGTGGCACACATGCCGTCGATCAGGCGGGGAAAAGAGTTGTTCATGCCTTGGCCTCAATGGTTTTTTCGAGTTGACGCAAGCAGGTGCCGATCTGGCTGCCCATGGCCGGCATGCGCATGTCGGCGAAACGTCCTTCTTCAAAGCAGCGCGCTGCTGCCATGTGGGTGGCCGCGAGTTTGAGCAGGGAGAATGCACGGTAATACTTGACCGACGCCATTGACACCTCAAAGCCGGCTTTTTCGCTGTAGCGTTCATAAAACCATTCGGGTTCTGTCAGGCGACAAAAATGTGGACTGCCACCCATGTACATGGGCAGGCTGACCCAGCCGATGTCTTCGTGCGGATCACCCAGATGCACCAGCTCCCAGTCAAGAATGGCGGTGATCTGGCCATTTTGTTCAAGGAAGTTCCCGGTGCGGTAGTCACCATGCACGATGGCAACACGCGGCGCCGTTGGGCAATGGTCTTTGAGCCAGCGGATAGCCCACTGCGCGGCGGGGTAGGGGCGCATTGCCCAGCGTTGAATTTGTGACTCCCAAAACGCAACGTTACGCAGCGCCGCGTTGTGCACGTCGATGCCGGCGCCCATGCTGGCGATCGGCTGGTCTTGCCATGGGACACAGTGCAGCGCAGCCAGTGCGTCAATGAACTGCGCGCCCAGTTGCTTGCGCAAGCTCTCTTCAAGCGGTGGCGTGCCGGCGGGAACCCAGGGCACGACTGCAGCACCGGCCATTTTTTCGCTGAACAGGAACGGCGCGCCGAAGGTATCGCTCTCGTCACCCGCCCAGTAGGCCTTGGGTACCGGGACCGCGCTGCCTTCGAGCGAACGCAGGGACAGGTACTCGGGCATAGCGCTGTAAGGTGCAAACAGCCCGTAGTCCGGGCCAAGTCGCAGGATCAGCTCGCTGGCGCCACCGGCTTCGGCAAGCCCGCCCTCAATCGGCACCAGGTAGGTCTTCCAGGAAAAGCCGACCGCGAATCGGGTCAGCGCGCCAACGCCTACAGGATGGCCGGTCTGTTGCTGCAAGTAGGCGGCAATGCGTTCACGCAGCAGTGCGTCGTTGTTCAGTGGATCGTTGTTCATATAGACCAGTCTTGGTGCCCGAGCTCATTGATGCTCACTACACCGATTTGGGTGCGCGTGCGCGCGCCCAGGCGTGTGATCGAGCCGTAACCCGGCGCAAAACGAGCCAGGTCGCCCAGGCCCAGCAAGTGTGACAGCACCGTGTTGATGACCATGCCGTGGGTGAAGACCGCGATCCGGCTGTGGATGGGCAGCTCAAGAGCTGTGTTCAGTGCAGCCAGCACGTCAAGGCGAAATGCCACAGGGTCGGCGCCGAGGTAGCGGATCGGGTCTTGCAAGAAGCGCTGCCACTCCTCAGCGCCCAGAGACCGCAGCGTTTCGATGGATCGGTAGCGCGTGGCGCTGCGGTCTGCCTCGGCCCAACCTTCGATTCGCGAGATGCGCAGCCCCGTCGCCTGCGCCAGTGGTTGTGCTGTTTGCCAGGCGCGTTGCATCGGACTGCTGATGATGTGGGTGATGGTCTCGCGCGCCAAAACCCGGGAGACGGCTTGCGCGTGGCGCTGCCCGTTGGCATTGAGGCCAGGGTCGTTGGGGCGCGCCTCGTCGGTTTCGTCGGGCTGGCCGTGACGCACCAGGATCAGGCGCATGGCCTGAGCCTGTGCATGGACTTGCCTTCCAGTGACATCACAATTTGATGGTGCTGATTGAGCACTTCCTGGCGAATCGTGACGACGCCGCGGTCGGGTTTGCTTTGCGAGCGCCGGGTCTCCAGCACGCTGGCGCGCATGCGCAAGGTGTCGCCCGGGCGCACCGGCAGCAGCCAGCGCAGCTGGTCGACGCCGGGCGAGCCCAGCGCAGACTCGGTGGGAATAAAGTGGTCGCACATCATCCGCATGGCCACGGCGGTGGTCATCCAGCCACTGGCAATCAGACCGCCGTAGGGTGAGGCTTTGGCAGCTTCGGCGTCAACATGAAAAAATTGCGGGTCGTACTGGCGCGCGAAGCCAACCACTTCGGCCTCGCTGACCTGATGCGCGCCGAACTCGAAGACCTCGCCTGTTGCATAGTCCTCGAACCATCGCTCCTTTAGCGGGTTCGTCATGGCCTTAGGCGTCAGACTGCAAAAGTTTGGGCAGTACCGAGCGGTGAAATCCGTTGAATTCAGTGCTGCGCCGTGCGGGCTGCAGCTTCCAGGTGCTGCGGGCGTTTGGCGCACCGCCGTCCACGCGCAGGCAACTGCCAGTGATGTAGCCAGCCGCCGGCGAAAGCAAATAGGTGATGGCCGCTGCGATTTCCGATTCGGTGCCATAGCGCTGCATGGGCACGGTGGGCGGGAACTCAAGAATCTTGGCCTTGACCTCGGGCGGGTAGGTGTCAAAGCCGCTAGAAGCGATGCCGCCGGGTGCGACAGTATTGACGCGCACGCCGTCGGCCGCCCACTCGCAGGCGGCGGTCTCGCTCAGGGTGAACATGCCGCCACGAGAAGCACCCGAGTGGGCGAAGTCAGGCCAGCCGTGCCAGATGTCGGCAATGATGTTGACGATCGCGCCGCCGTTGTCCCGCATCCAGCGGTTGTAGGCCTCGCGCATAAAGATAAAGCCACCGGTGAGGTTGTTGCGAACCACCGCCTCAAAGCCTTTGGTCGAAATGGTGTGCATGGCCGTGCGATATTGACCGCCCGCGTTGTTCACCAGGCCGTCAAGGCGCCCATGAGCGGCCAGTACACCGTCGATGACAGCAATGACTTGCGCCTCTTCCCGGATGTCGCAGACGAAGCTGCTGACCAGACCGCCATCTTCCAGGATTTCGGCTTTGACTTTTTGCAGCTTGTCATCGTTACGCCCGACGATGACCACCTGTGCGCCCAGCGCGGCCAACTCGTGCGCAGTGCAGCGGCCCAGACCGCTGCCGCCGCCAGTGATGATGATGACCTGACCCTGAAACAGGTCAGCGCGGAAGACGGAACGGTAAGACATGCAGGACTCCAAAAAAACAATCAGTACTGGATGGCGACCTTGCCGATGCGCTCGCGGGCGATGATCAGCTTCATGATCCCGGCTGTGCCGTCGCCAATTTCAAGGCCCGAGACGTCGCGCATGCGCTGCTGGTGTGGCAAGTCCTTCGTCCAGCCGTAGTGACCCAGCGTCAGGATGCATTGGTGAATGATGTCGAACGCAAAACGCGGGCCCATCCACTTGCACATGGCGGCTTCCGAAACGTGGGGTTGACCCGCATCGCGCAGTGCCAGGGTGTGCAGGCAGAGCTGGCGGATGGCGGCAATGTGGGACTCCCCCTCGGACAGTGGAAAGGTCACGCCTTGGAACTGGCCGATGGGCCGGCCAAAGGCCTGGCGCTCCTTGGTGTAAGCCCAGGCTTCGTCGAGCGAGGCTTGCGCGGCACCACAGCACTGCAGGCCGATCAAGGCGCGGCTGTAGTCAAAGCCCTGCATGACCTGGGTGAAGCCCTTGCCCTCATCCCCAAGACGGTTACCGACGGGGATGCGCAGGTTGTCAAAGAACACCTGGCCGCGGCCGATGATGGCGCTTCCCAGATCGTCAAAGCGGGTTGTCGACAGGCCCGGCGTGCCCGCTGGAATGAAGAAGGCCGAGACCCCCTTGGCGCCTTGCTCGGGGGTGCCGGTGCGGGCAAAAACCACGTAGGCATCGGCCCGGTCTGCGAAGGTAATTGACGTCTTCTCGCCGTTGAGCACGTAGTGGTCGCCGTCCAGGCGCGCCTTGAGCTGCAGGTTGCTGGCGTCTGAGCCGCCACGGGGTTCGGTCAGGCAAATGGCTACGATGGCATCGCCGCGAACCATCTTCGGCAGCCATTCGTTCTTGATAGCCTCGCTGGCGTGGCCTAGCAAAATGGCGCCATTGAGCGAAATGCCGACCGGCACAGCGCTGATGTTGAAGTCGCCGTAAGCCAGTTCCTCGGCGATCAGGCCGGCGGTCACGCCGTCCAGACCCATGCCGCCATACTGCTCGGGCAGGTCGATGCCGATCAGGCCGAGTTGGCCCATTTCGCGCACCAGGGCGCGGTCCAGAATGCCGAGCTTTTCGCGCTTTTGGTAGTCGGGTAGCAGGCGCTCGCGGGCGAAGCGGCGGGCCGTGTCTTGCAGGGCGCGTTGGTCATCGGTCAAAACCATGGGGAACTCCGTGAAGCGGGTGAAATTCGGACAAAAACGGTGAGCGCTAAATTAGCTAGCGCTCGGTCATAGTGATATTACACTAGCGTACCAAGTCTTTCTTGCGGGCTAACCCTGATGTTGGAATCAAGGCCCCGGGTCAGCGACTGCCGGGGTTGCGGGCGCCTCAAACCAGACCACGGCGCTCAGGTCTGGCGCCTTTTGAAGGCCTGCGCCTTGGCCTTCAGCACGCCGGTGGTGCGGGCCAGGATCTGCGTCCGGTTTTCAAGCTCTAGCGCAGCGCTCAGGCTCGAGGCTTCCAGGTTGGCCCACATGCCGCGCTTGGTCATCCAGACCGCAAAGCCATCGTGGCTGGCGATGTGTGAGCCCAGCAGCAGCGCCTGCTCGAGCAAGGCGTCGGGGGCAACGACGCGGCTGACCAGGCCTATGCGCCCAGCTTCTTCGGCGTCAACCATGCGGCCTGTCAGCATGATGTCAAACGCATGAGCCGCGCCCACGCTGCGGGGCAGCAGGTAGCTCACGCCGATGTCGCAGCTGGACATGCCCACCTTGATGAAGGCGGCGTTGAAGCTGGCAGCTGTTGAGGCCATGCGCAAGTCGCAGGCCAGCGCCAGCCCGAAGCCGGCGCCATTGGCAGGGCCATTGACGGCCGCAATCACCGGCTGATGCAGCGATTTCAAGCGCGTGACCAGGCCGGCGAAGCTTTCCTGGCGGCGAGTCCAGGCGGCGGCTTCACCACGCTCGCTGCCGGGCGCGTCATCGGCCAGGCTCAGATCAAAGCCGGCGCAAAAGCCGCGCCCTTCTCCGGTGAGAATCAGCACTCTGCAGGCCTCGTCCTGATCGATGTCGGCGAGCATCTGGTGCAGACCCTGCACCATGGCATCGCTCAGCGCATTCAGGCGAGCCGCCTGGTTCAGGCGCAGGGTCCAGACGCCGTTGGTGTTCTTGTCAAGGAGCAGGTCCATGAGGGCTCAAATCGGGGGGTGCACTTGCACGGACGGGTAGTGGGCATAGCCCTTGCCAACGCCGTACTCCATGATGCCGTAGCCGACGTCGTCGCCGTCGCGCACTTCGATGATCTGGTCTGCCAGGGTGCGTGTTGTCTTGCGGATGTCCGGGTCGGTCAGGTCCCAGCACTCGGTCTCGCTGTAGAACTTCCCCTTGAAGTCGCCCTGAAACCAGCCCTTGAGTCCGCCATACAAGCCGCCTTTGAGGAAGTACCGGGTGGGCAGGGTGCGTATCGATACCGTGCGCTGGCGGCCATCGGCAAATGTGAGATGCAAGTCGCCACTGGCCAGCGACTGACCGAGCGGGTCGTCGTGCCATTGCAGGTTGTGCGTGACATCAGTTAGCTGGTTGCGGCTGGAGACTCGGTTGCCCAGGGTAAAGACCTCCTCGCCCGAGATGTAAATCTTGTCGCCAGGCGCACGTTCCTTGAAGAAAATATGCAGGCCGCGATTTTTGAACTGCGCCGTGGTCCAGGCATAAAGGAAGGGCGGGTAGAAGGTCAGCGGAGGGTGGGTCTCATCGGTGCGCATTTCCGATCGAACGCCCCAGGAATGGTCGCGCTGGCCGTACCAGTTGTCGGCATCCAGGTTGATGCGTTTGCCGTCAAATGCCAGCCAGCCAGCGTAGCGGCCCAACTGCTGCGCGCGGGCCATGTTTTCGGTGACGCGACCGTCGCGCCGTCGCATATGCGGGGTCTCTTCGTGCGGTGTCATGGAGGCCAGAAACTCGATGTCAAACTCTATGCCCGACGCGTTGGGGCCAAGCACCAGACGATGGCGTTTGAGCCCTTCGAGCACGATGATCTGCAGCGGCCCCACGGTGGTCAGCAGCGGGTCGGGGCGGAGTTGGCGCGAAACGCGAAAGTTCCACTGCCTGCCGGCGATTGCCACGCCTGCGAACGCGTCCATCACGTTTCGGTTGGGGTGGTAGCCCAGGCCGATATCGAAGATGACATTCAGGCTGTCAATCGGGTGGCCGGTGTACCACAGGCGCTCCATCCAGGCGGGATCGCTGTTGTCTATCTGGTCGAAGGTGGTGGGCAACTGATGCCCGATCAGGTCGTCTTGTCCGGTCAGCATGCCGTGTGTCCCGTCTCGCGTTGCGAAGATATTCTTTGCATTAAGGTAAGGTACTTTACTATACTGGCGAGCGATCCATCAGCGGACCCATCCCCCGCACCAGACACCGGAGACACCCATGCAGTTGACTGCCGCCCGCCTTGAAATCGACGACGCCGGACTCGCCACCCTGACCCTGACTCAGGGCGAACGCGGCAACCCGTTTGACGGCGTTTTTGTCAAGGACATGCGGGAAATCTGCCTGCAATTGTGGGAGACCACCGGTCTGCGCGGCCTGCTGCTGCGCGCCGAGGGCCCCAACTTCAGTGTGGGCGGAGACCTCAAGAGTTTTTACCCGCAGCGCGACCAACTGGCGCCGCTGGTGCGCCGCTGGACGGCCGATTTGCACATGGGCCTGCAGCGCCTGTGGCAGTTGCCGGTGCCCATCGTAGCCGAAGTCCAGGGCTTTGCCATGGGCGGCGGCGTGGCCTTGTTTGCCGGCTGCGACATGGTGGTGGCGGCGCGCTCAGCCAAAATTGGTTCGGCTTTTACCCAGATCGGTTTTAGCTGCGACTCGGGCAGCACCGTGGTGCTGACGGCGCGCATGGGCACGGCGCGGGCCAAGCGTTTTGTGATGCTGGGGCAGGTGCTCGGTAGCCAGGAGGCGCTGCAAGCGGGCCTGGTTGACCTGGTGGTTGAAGATGCCCAACTCACTGCAGAAGCCTTGGCCCTGGCGCAGCGTCTGGCCAGAGGCCCGACGGTGGCCTACGGTGAAGTCAAGCGCCTGTTCGCGCGCGCCAGTGCCATCGAGCTCGAAGCCATGCTGGAAGACGAAGCCTTGACCCTGGCCCGGGTGGCCCGCACGCAGGACGCGCAAGAGGGCATCGCCTCGCAGGTCGAAAAGCGCAAGCCTGTCTTCAAGGGGCAGTGAGATGACGGCAAGTCCAGATGCCGGCTGCATTCAGGTCGAGCGCAGTCCTGAGGGCTGGGCTGTGGTGACCTTGAACCGTCCGCACAAGCTCAATGCCTTGTCGATACAGCTGCGTCAGCAACTGCATGCCCAAGTCAAGGCCCTGGAGCAGGACCCGGGCATTCATGTGCTCATCCTGACCGGTGACGGCAAGGTGTTCACCGCCGGTCTTGATCTCGATGAATGGAACGCCACGGATGAGCCGGCCGCGGCAGCCTTCACGCATGATGCGGTGGCTTCGCTCAAGCAGTTCTCCGGGCCCGTCATTGCCGCCATTCAAGGGGCTGCCATCACGGGTGGCGTGGAGATCGCGCTGGCCTGCGACCTCATCGTGGCGTCGAGCCAGGCGAAGTTTGCCGACACGCATGCCCATGTCGGGCTGTTGCCCGGCTGGGGCGGCTCGGTACGACTGGCCGAGCGTGTCGGGATGCAGCGCGCCAAGGAACTCGCGCTGACCGGGCGATTCTCTTCGGCGCAGGAGGCGTTGCAATGGGGCCTGGTCAACCATGTGGTGGAGCCCGATCAGCTCCTGCCTTTCGCGCAGGACCTGGCGCGCCAGATGCTCCGGGCCGAGCCCGCGCACATGAAGGCCTACAAGGCGTTGCTCGACGCCGAGGCAGAGATACTTCAGGGCGCGGCCATGCGCTACGAGCGCGAACAGGCGAAGGCGCACAACGCGCGCTCCAGCCTGACGCAAATTCAGGCGCGGCTTGCGCGATTTTTGAAACACCGGGACCCTTGACGATGCCTGACTCATTTTCAGCGGCCCTGGCACCGACCCTGATGGTGAACGCCGACCACCCCGCCGTGCGCGCCTTTGCGCTACAAGCCATCGCCGACGCCGCAACCGATGTCGAGCGTGCCGTGCGCCTGTACTACGCGGTACGCGATGGTTTTCGCTATGACCCCTATCAACTGGACTTGTCCGTTGATGGGCTCAAGGCCAGCCGTGTCTTGTCTGATGGCTTTGGCTGGTGCGTTCCCAAGGCTGTTTTGCTGGCGGCGGCCTGCCGCGTGGTGGCTATCCCGGCCCGTCTGGGTCTGGCTGATGTGCGCAACCACATGTCTACTGCGCGTCTGCGCGAGGCGATGGGCACCGACATTTTTTACCGCCACGGCTACACCGCGATTCATCTCAATGGTCGCTGGCTCAAGGCTACGCCGGCCTTTAATCTTGAACTGTGCACGAAGCTGCGCTTGCATCCGTTGGAGTTCGATGGGACGTGCGACTCGATCTACCACCCCTACAGTGTGGACGGGCAGCGGCACATGCAATACATCGCCATGCAGGGGGAGCATGACGACGTGCCGCGCGAAGACTTGCTGCAGGTTTTTGCAGAGCATTACCCAACAATTCAGCGGCTGGACCAAGCGAGTTGGGACGATGACGTCAGTGCCGAGGCCGTGCCGTGAGGGCGTATTCCGTCAGTTGAGCAGGCTCGATATCGATGCTCGCCCCTCCGAGGGAAAAGTCTTGGGAAGTCCCTTTTACTGGTGACATTGCGAAGCCTAGATTTTCCGGCTGTGGCCGACCCAGTAAGGGTCTCGCAGGTCATTTTTTCTGACCTTGCCCACCGGACTCACGGGTAAGGGGTCGCGCCGGAACTCGACACTGCGCGGACATTTGTAGCTGCCGATATGCTGTCTGCAAAATGCCATGATGTCTTCGGCAGTGGCCGTCATGGCATCCTTGAGTACCACCACGGCGTGCACGCTCTCTCCCCACTGGTCGCTGGGGACGCCTATGACGGCAGCCTCGCGTACAGCCGGATGCATGAAGAGTACCCGCTCGACCTCGATCGAGTAGACGTTCTCGCCGCCCGTGACCACCATGTCCTTGACGCGGTCGGCGACATAAAGATAACCATCGCCGTCGACGGTGCCTGCATCGCCCGTAAACATCCAGCCATCGCGCAGCACGGCTGCTGTGGCGGCCGGGTTGTTGAAGTAGCCGCTCATCAAGGTCGCGCCACGCACCGCTATCTCGCCGAGGCAGTCTGTTGCAGCGGTGCTCCCGTCGGGTAAAACAACTTTGACTTCTATGCCTGGTGCGGGTTGTCCGCAGGAGCGCATGCGGTGAGCGTGGGGCCCCTGCATCGTGTGGTCGCTCCAGCGCAACATAGTGGCAAAGCCCCCGGTCTCGGTCATGCCGAAGATTTGGTAAAAGCGCCAGCTCGGCAGCGTTCTCATGGCCTGCATCATCAGCGCCTCGGGCATGGGCGAGCCACCGTACACACAGGTCTCGAGGCTGCTCAGATCGTAGCTTTCGATGTCGGGGTGGTTGAGTAACATATTGATCATGGTGGGCACCAGCACGATGTTGCTGACTTTGTTCCGGCTGATTGTTTGCATCACCAGCAGGGGGTCGAACTTCGGCAGGGGCAGATGCGTTCCGCCGGCCATGGTGATGTAGAGCAGGGCACTGGCAGCGGCGAAGTGAAAGTAGCCCGCGACGTAGGCAAAGCTTAAATTCTCGATGCTCGGCAGCATCGCCAGGTAAGTGACCGTAGCCACAAAGAGGCCGCGGTGAGACATCATCACGCCCTTGGGCTGCGCAGTCGTACCCCCGGTGTAGAAGATCACCCACAGGTCTTCGCCCTGGCGGTTGGCATCCTCCATGGGCTGGTGCGAGTCAATCAGGCTCTCGTAGGCCAGCATGCCTGCAGGCGTGGCGCCATCACCCATGTAGACCAGGGTTTTGAGCCAAGGCAGCCTGGCCTTGAGCTCGACGGCCTGCTCGATAAAGCTGTCGTCGACAAAAAGCACGCTGGCTTTCGAATCCGTTAGTGCATAGACGTTTTCGGAACTTGACCAGCGAATGTTCAAGGGGGCGAACGCCGCCCCAGCCCAAGGGACGGCAAAGAACAACTCGATGTAGCGGTCCGAGTTCAGCGACAACGCAGCGACGAAGCGTCCATCGGTGGCGCCGAGTTCGTGCAAGGCGGCAGCCAGGCGCGGGACTCTTTCGCCCACTTCGCGCCAGGTGCGCTGGCGATCACCGCAGATGGTGGCAACCCGCCGCGGCTGAGCAGCCACGGCTTGTTTGAGCATTTGTGTGCCTTGCATAACGTGAATTCCTTTTTGTAAAAGGTCGCTTGCGCGGTTTCCCGGTGGCCTGCCTCCGGCCGCTCGATGGCGCTGACCCGGCTGCAGGCTCCGAACTCTTGTTGCCACGGCTTAGGCGCCTCGCCAAGAGCAACTTGTTCGCTGGTGTACTGTGCAAAGTGCGTATCATATGCCTTGGATTTTTTGTTTTTTCATTGGGTACGCGCCAGGAGTTTTTTGCTATGGATTTGCCGCTGTCTGACCTGCGTGTACTGGATCTGTCGAAGGTGCTGGCCGGACCGCTGTGTGCTCAGTACTTGGGCGATATGGGCGCAGAAGTGATCAAGGTGGAGGGGCAGGAGCAGCCCGATGAGACGCGCCAATGGCCGCCATTTCGAGACGCGGCTGGAGCCCGCTTTGGCGCGGTCTACCTTAGTGCTAACCGCAACAAGCGCAGCCTCGCGCTGGACATGACGAGTGCTGATGGCCGCGCCATCCTGGCCGAGTTGGTGCGCTGGGCCGACGTCTCCATCACCAGCTTTGGCCCGGGCGTGGCCGAAAAGCTGGGACTTGACTACCCGACGCTGCAAGCAATAAATCCGCGCCTGGTGGCTTGCCAGATCTCGGGTTACGGCAGCGTTGGCCCCATGCGCGACGGCAAGGGCTATGACGTCATCTTGCAGGCCTTTACGGGCATGCTGGCCATCACCGGGGAGCCAGGGGGTGCGCCCATGCGCAGCCCCTTTTCTCCTGTCGATCAAGCTACCGGCATGCATGCGCTCAGTGGAATTTTGGCGGCGATTCACAGGCGCGGGCGAACCGGCCGGGGCGCTTTGGTTGAAGCCGCCCTGTTTGACACTGCCACCGGATTTTTGAGTTACTTTCTGCAAAGTTTTTGGGAGCGTGGCACGGAGCCAATCAAGCCTGGCTCTGGTCATGAGTCGCTATGCCCTTATCAAGCCTTTGAGACGGCTGACAAGCCAATCGTTTTGGGCGTTGCCAATGACACGCTCTGGCAGCATTTTTGCCGTATCGCAGGGCTGATGGATGTAGCCGATGATCCGCGCTTTTCCAGCAATAGTGCGCGTGTGGCGCACCGTGCTGAAACTGTGGCGCTGGTCGCCGATGTGCTCAAGCGCCAGCCGCGTGCCCACTGGCTGGCGGCATTGGACGCCAGGGGAATTCCCTGTTCTCCCGTGCACACCTTGGGCGAATTGTCCGAGCACGCTCACACCCGTGACAGCGGTATGCGCTTTGATTACGAGCACCCGCAGCTCGGCACCGTACACAGCATCGCCCAACCGCTGCGCTTTGACGGCGAGCGTGGGCCGTTGCGTCGTCACGCGCCTGGCATGGGTGAGCACTCGCAAGCCGTTTTGCAGGAACTGGGCTTTAGCGCGCAAGCCATTGAAGAATTTCACGCACGTGGCACTGTGCGCTGAGATTGAATTAGTTTTTTAGTAACCAACCGGAGATAAACGTGAAATTTCATCCGTATTTCAGCAAAACCTTGAGCACCCTGGCAATGCTGTCTCTGGCTTGTCTGGCCCAGGCCCAAGGCTATCCGAATAAGCCCATCAAGATGGTCATTCCTTATGCCGCAGGACAGGGTACGGACATCATGGGGCGTTATCTGGCCGATGAGCTTGGCAAGACGCTCAAACAAGCGGTGGTGATTGACAACAAGCCGGGCGCCGGCGGCAACATTGGCACGCAACTGGTGGCCCGTGCCCCCGCTGACGGTTACACCATCATGGTGGGTACCAACGCCACGCATGCGGCGAACGCGTTTTTGTTTACCAATCCGGGCTTCGATGCACAGGCGGATTTCGAACCTATTGCGATGGTCGGCATCTTGCCGCTGGTGTACGTCACGTCACCGGCTAACCCGGTGAACAACATGTCCGATTTGGTGGCCGCGGCGCGCGCCAAGCCTGGCGCCTTGAACACGGCGGTGTCCACGACCACTTGCCGCATGGCCCATGAACTCTTCAAAATCGGCACCGGCGCGTCGATGATGCCGGTCGACTTTCGCGGGAGCGCGCAGTCGGTCACCGCGCTGCTGGGGGGGCATGTTGAGTACATGGTTGACACCATCACGTCCCTGCGTGCGCAGGTGCAGGGTGGGCAACTGAAGGCGCTAGGGGTCACCTCGCTGAAGTCGAGCAAGTTGTTGCCTGGTATCAAGTCCTTGGCCGAGCAAGGTATTGCAGATTACGAACTGGTCGGCTGGACGGTTGTCTTCGCACCCAAGGGCCTGCCTGCTGATGTGGTGCGCACGCTTGTGACCTCCCTAAATGCCACGCTTGAGCGTGCCGATGTCCAGGACAAACTGCTGCAATTGGGCATTGACCCGCAAATCAGGACGGGTAGCGACCTCAAGAGCTTCGTTGCTGACGAGAAGGCCAAGTGGGGACGCCTGATTGGTGGCGCAGGGCTCAAACCGAGCTGAAGCTCCTCGCGCAAAACCCAAAACCGGCCGCGACGGCCGGAGCGTGGCAGGCCATGGTGGGGTGCGGTGGTGCTCAGCAGGGCGCGTCCGTCGCTGCACGCTGGCGGGCGTATCTAAAAGCCGCTTGCAGGCTCAAACGAAGTCGCGGCCGAATAGTTCACGGGCGATGATGAGTTTTTGGATTTGCGGCGTCCCGTCGGCGATGATCTGTCCTGCCACGTCCCGCAATCGCTGCTCGATCTTGAAGTCCTGCGTCCAGCCGTAGTGTCCGTGCAGCACCATGCAGTCCTGGATCGCGGCGACGCAGATCTCCGGCACGAAGCCTTTGCAAATAGCCGCCTCGCTGTTGTGCGGCAGACCCTGGTCACGCAACCACAGGGTGCGAAAACACTGCCAGCGCGCCATGGTCAGGCGCGCATGCCATTCGGCCACCGGAAATGACACGCCTTGGTTTTTGGTAATTGGCTGTCCAAAGGCGATGCGGTTTTTTGTGTAGGCAATCGTCTCTTCGAGTGTGATCTGTGCGGCACCTATGCACATCAGGCCAATCAAGCCGCGGGTGTATTCAAAGGTCTGCATCACCCGTGAGAAGGCTCCGTTTTCCGGCCCGATGAGACTGTCTGCGGGTACCCGAACGTCGTTGAGGAACATGGAGCCACGCACGATCCCCTTTGAGCCCATATCGGCGTAAGGATGGCGCGTGATACCGGGCGTATCAAAGGGCACCAGGAAAGCTGACACCCCCCGTGCGCCGGCAGTGGGATCGGTCTTGGCAAACACGATACCAGCGTGGCCGGCCATCAGCAAGGTAATTGCCGACTTCTCACCGTTGAGGACGTAATGGTCACCCTGGCGCTGCGCCCGAGTGCGGATAGCGGCCGCGTCGGAGCCGCCTTGCGGTTCGGTCAGGCATACGCAGATGACCTTTTCGCCAGCTGCCATAGGTGCCAACCAAGTAGCCTTGACGCCCTCACTGGCGTGCTTGCTGAGCAGGTCACCGGCGAAGCTGGAGTTGAGGATGCCATAGCAGGCGTTGAAGTCGCCTCGAGCGGTTTCTTCGATGGCCAGGCCTGCCGTCACGCAATCGAAGTCCTGTCCGCCATATGCCTCTGGCACGCGCATGCCAAGCAGGCCCATCGTGCCCATCTTTTTCCAGATTTCGGCCGGAAACTGGCCGGTGCGGTCCCAATGGGTGTAGTGGGGCAAGAGCTCTTGGGTGGCAAATTCACGCAGCGACGCTGCAATGATGAGTTGCTCTTGAGAAAACGCAAAGTCCATGGTCGTCTCTTGGTCAATGGCTCAGCGCCTGTCCGCGCACAAAGCTCGCGACGGTGCCCGCCTGGCAGAGTTCGATCACGGTGCCATGGCCGTCGCGCTTGAGCACCCAGCCGCGGCGCAGCGGGAGATTTTTTGTCGCCGGCTGGTCGAAGACACGTATGCCTTTGCCGCGGAAATGTGCCAGTGCCGCGTCCAGGTCATCGACCTCGATTGCCACCACGACGTCGCCATGCACGAGGTCGCCCTCGCCAGAGAATTCGACGAGTTCGAAGATGGTGCCAGCCTCACCGGGATCGAAGAATGCGCAGCGAATGCGCAGCTCCGGAATGTCCCGCACCACGGGCTCGCCAAGCCCCACGACGGAGCTGTAGAAATCGATGCCGTCTTCGAGCTTGTTTACAAAAATGGCGATGTGGTCAAGTCGATGGGTCATGATGGATGGGCCTTTGGGTAGTTGGTGGGGGCTGCGTTGATGTTTGTTCGTCGCGCAGTCGTTCCAAGACCATGGCGCGCAGCGCATCTTTTTTGATTTTTCCAGCGGGCGTCATGGGGAAGTGCTCGAAAACATCAAGGCGCTCCGGTAGCTTTTGCCTGGCGATGCCGATTTGCTCGAGGTGCGCGGTGAGCTCAGGCAGCGTTGGCGCCACTGTTCGTGCCACGACGCAGGCGCATACGGTTTCGCCGAGCCGGGCATGCGGCATGGCGACCACGGCGACCTCGGCGATGGCTGGATGCCGCAGTAGCAGGTCTTCAATCTCCCGAGGAGAAATATTCTCGCCGCCACGGATGATCAAGTCCTTCTTGCGTCCTGTGATCACGATGGCACCTTCAGCCGTTCTGAAGCCCAGGTCGCCGGTGTGAAAATAGCCTTGGGCATCGAAACTTTTGGCGCTCTCGCTCGGGTCGATGTAGCCGACCGCCTGCGCTGGGCCGCGGGCGATGATTTCTCCCTCGACGCCGTCGGGCACGGGTTGGCCTGTATCGTCAATGAAGAGAACGTCATAGTCATTGATCTGGCCGTCGGTTTCCGCAGCCAGGTTCTCGGTGCCGCCGTCCACGAAACCCTTGCCAATCATCAGCACCTCGGTGGCGCCATAGACCCGAAACGCCCGGCCATGTGACAGGTACTGGTTGGCGCGCCGTATGAGGTCAGCCGGCACCGCAGCGCCCCCGCAAGCGAAGATTCGCAGCGATGGCAGCCGCGTTTTCCGCACCGCTGCTGCGTCGAGCAGTTCGGACAGAAACGGTGTGGCGCTGACGGTCAGGGCGACGTCGAACTGGTCAATCAGTTCCGCAGCCCGGGCTGCATCCCAGCGGTCCATCAAGATGGTCGGCGTGCGCCAGGAAAATGGCGCCTCGAGGCCCCAAAGGTAGCCTGTCACATGACTCACGGGGGAGGGCATCAAGATGGTGCTGCCACGGCCAATTTGCCAAAATTCCATGCAGCCTGTCAGGGCACGAGCCAGTGTGTTGTGCGTGTGCAAAACGCCCTTGGCGCGACCGGTCGTGCCGGATGTGTACATCACAAATTTGATCGCATCCGGATCCTGCGCCAACTGGGGTGGCGTCGCCTGAGGAGGGCGCAATAACTGCTCGTAACGCAGTTGATGGACATGGCTTGCCTCGGCCGTTGCCTCGGCTCGCACTTGCACGATGAACTCCAGCGTGGGCGTGGCGCGGCGTACGCGATCAGCCATGGCGGCATGGTCAAAATGGCGCCACACGGTGGGTACAAAAAGCACTCGGGCGCCGCAATCGCCGAGGATCTCTGCGACTTCCTTGTCACGGTAAATCGGCACGATGGGGTTGACTACCAGTCCCAGCATGGCCGCAGCGATATTCACGACGGCTGCCTCGATCCAGTTGGGCAACTGAAAGGCCACCACTTGGCCGGGCCGAAGGCCCAGGTCGGCCAAGCCTGCAGCCAGGGCCTGTGCTTCCAGCAAGATGTCGCGGTAGGTGATGGCGCGAACGCCGTCGCGCAGGCAGACCTGCTGTGGCATCGCGGCGGCTGCGTCGATGGCGTCGTCAACGAGCGTCCGGTCGCGCCAGATGCCCGCGCAGCGAAGCTGTCGTGCCTCGTCCTGACTGAATCGCACGCTCCACTGGCTGGCGTCTTTGCGCATAGCTGCATCTCCTTCTGGGCTGCGCGCAGTGGCAACCCTAACTGTATTGCACGTACATAGTACGCTATCGTATCATTGTCGAATTGATGTCAACAAGTGATGTCGACAAGTACTTTGTAAGGGTGATGAGATGGTCAAACCACAGGCTTACCTTTCCACGCAATTGACGCATTCCCATTGGCCCGCCGAGACCTCGGAGCCCTTGCTCCACTGGACCCTGGGGCGTGCGCTGCACGAGGCGGCGCGCCAGGCGCCTGACCGCCTGGCACTGGTGGAAGGAATTTTTGACGCTGGCGCCAGTCGTCGCTGGACCTACGCCGAGCTCGAACTCGCTTCACAGCAGGTGGCTCACGCATTGCTTGAACGATTCAGGCCGGGCGAGCGGGTTGCGGTGTGGGCGCCCAACGTTCCTCAGTGGCAGCTCTTGTTTTATGGTTGCGCCCTGGCCGGCGTCGTGATGGTGACGGTCAACCCGGCTTATAAAGCGCGCGAGTTGCACTACGTGCTCGAGCGTGCGGGCGCGGTCGGAATATTTTTAGCCAGTGCCTATCGCGGCTTCGATATGAAGAGCGCCGCGCGGGAGGTGGCGCAGCGTTTGCCGAATCTGCGCGAGGTCCTTCGCATTGAGGATGTCGAGCGGTTGGCGCGCGAGGCCCCACCCTGCGAATTGCCGCTGGTCGATCCGATGGATCTTTGCGTGATCATGTTCACGTCAGGCACCACAGGTGCGCAAAAGGGGGTGATGTTTCATCACAAGGGCATCGTGAACATGGCTAACTTTACGCAGGAGCGCGGCGGTCTGGCGCAAGGCGGTGTGTTCGTCAACCCCATGCCCATGTTTCATATCGGCGCTCTGGGCCATGCGGCCGTGGGGGCGGTCATGCGCTGCGCTACCCATGTACTCGCCGCCGAATGGTCGCCCGAACTCTATATGTTGCTGGTGGAGCGGGAGGGTGGAACCTATTCGCTGCTGGTTCCCACCATGATTGAAGCACTGCTGGCCCATCCGGATCGGAGCAAGTACAGGCTGGGCACGCTGCGCAATCTGGTTTCTGGCGCGGCCGTGGTTGAAGCCAACCTGATCCGCAGAACCGATGCGCAACTCGGCTGCTCCATTGCTAACATCTTTGGCCAGACCGAGATGCAAGGCGTGGTCACGGGTGTATTCCCGGACGATTCGCCGCAGGACCAGGCGGAAACCATCGGGCAACCGATGCCGCATGTCGAAGTGAAAATCGCTGATCCCGAGTCCGGTGCCGTGCTGCCGCTGGGGCAGCCCGGTGAAATTTGCGTGCGCGGTTATCTGACGATGGTTGGCTATTTCAGCATGCCGGAAGAGACTGCCAAGACGCTCAAGGCGGATGGCTGGTTGCACTCTGGCGATTTGGGCAGCATGGACGCGCGCGGTTTTTTGCGTGTCACGGGGCGCATCAAGGATCTCATCATTCGCGGTGGCGAGAACATCTACCCGCGCGAGATTGAGAACCTGCTGCGTGAGTGCGAAGGTGTCGCTGATGTAGCGGTCGTGGGCGTCCCTGACGCGTACTGGGGCGAACAGGTGGGCGCAGTGATTCGCCCCAGCTCTGCAGCAAATCCGCCAGACCCTGGCTATTTGCATGCTTTTTGTCGTGAGCATCTGGCGGGCTACAAGACGCCACGCCTGTGGTACTTCGTCGATTCCTTTGAGTGGACCGAAACCGGTAAGTTGCAAAAGTTCAAGCTGGTCGAGTCAATCCGCACCAAGGCGATTTCCCCAGTGGCCATATTCTGACGTGAACAGGCTATTTCATGAGTTCAACTTACAAGTCAAACCATGGAGATCCTCATTGCTGAAAATGCGTCTTTTAAACCGAACATAGAAAATTTTTATAAATTAGGTGAGTTTGACTTATTAAAAGAAATGCTCTAAGCTGTGACGCAGCGGAGTTGGCTTGAGCTTTGATGGCGTCCGCAGGTAGCTTTCGTGCGGTGGCTAGAACGGCAAGAGGTGGCAATGCAAAATATACTGACCAAGTTTGCCCAAGCGGCAACACGTCCGATGGACTATGCCAAGCAGTGGAAACGGGACACCGGGGGACGGGTGATAGGCATCTTTCCGATGCATTTCCCGGCTGAGTTGGCGCATGCGGCAGGCGCCTTACCGATTGTTGTGCAGGAAGACGAAGAGCCCATCACCATCGGCCAGAGTCAGGTTTTTAGCTTCTATTGCGGTTACAACCGTAGCCTGATCGACCAGGCTCTGCGCGGCGAGTTCGATGTACTGGACGCCATTTTGTTCGGCGACCATTGCGTGCAACTTCTGGGTACGGCCGATGTGATTCGCGCGCACTTGCCGGGCAAGCCGATCTTGTTTAATCAGTTGTGCTCCATCCTGGATGCCGATTGGGCGATGGAGGAGACCCGCGCTACGTTTAGGCAACTCTGGCTAGAACTGGAAACGCTTACCGGCACCAAGATCGATGAGGCGAGCGTGAACGCCTCTATTCGCCTGTTCAATCGAAATCGAAGCCTCATGCGCAGGATCTACGATTTGCGGCGAGCGGGCGAGACCACCTTGTCTGCGCGAAACATGCAGCACATCGTCAAGTCCTCCATGGTCATGGACAAGGCCCAACACACGGCTTTACTTGAGGAATTGGTGACTGGTCTGGCGCAGGCAGCACCCAAGGCGCGTTCGGTCCGGGTGTTCTTATCCGGTCATCTGTGCCATGCGCCCAAATTAAGCCTGCTTGACCTTTTTGAGGACAGTGGATGCACGGTGGTGGACGACGATCTTTACACCGGGTACCGGTTCATCTTTGCCGACATCGACGAGGCGGGAACAGCCATTGATGGATTGGCGTCTTGGTACCTGACGCGCAGCCAAAAGGTGCCGTGCCCCACCCGTGCTGTCAAGGGGCTCGATTGGGAGCAGTACTTGCTGCAGGCGGTGGCGCAGTCGCGCGCGCAGGGATTGATCATCCTGATGGCCAAGTTCTGCGAGCCGCATATGTTCTTCTATCCAGAAATCAAAGAAGCCTTTGAAAAAAATGGCATCCCGCATCTCTTGGTTGAGACCGAGCACGAAGGCGTAGCGCTCGAGTCGCTCAAGACGCGCGTCGACGCATTTGTCGAACTTGTCGGGCGCCGCTCTTCGGCCGAAATCGCCTCCCGCGCAGGCGCAACTGCTGTTTAACAACGAGAGACAACACCATGGAATCGACTCAAAATATTTTGACAGACAGGCCGTCAGCCAGCCCAGTGTTCGGTAATGGAGAGCGGGCCAACCGCCTCAAAAGTACACGATTCGGTGGCAAACTCGTGAACGATTACTGGGAGAACCTGTTCCTGGCCAAGGAGCAGGGTAAGAAGGTGATCTGGTACAACGGCACCTACATCCCGCCGTTCTTCCATTCGCATGATGTGGCCTGGGTTCATGGCGAGGCGTGGTCGGCGAACCTGGCCGCCCGCCATGAAGAAATCCCGGCGCAGCAGGCCGGTGAGCAGCGAGGTTACGACCGCGAGCTTTGCTCCTACGCTCGCACCCACATCGGCCAGGCACTGCTGGACCGGGAAAAGCTCCTCAATGGCACCTCGGGCATCAATCCCAATGGCGCCAGAGCCGAGCTGATGCGCAAACTGCCCATGCCCGACATGATCATCAACGCTTACCCGTACTGCAGTACGGGTCAGCAATGGGATGACATCACTTACCGCATGTTCGGCAAGAAGATACCCATGTTCACCATCCAGATCCCGCTGCTCTGGGGTGGGCGGCCTGATGCGGGCTACCTACGCGGCTCGGAATGGCGGCAGCGCTCCAAGTACGTCGCCGACCAGCTGGTTGCCATGACGCGGTTCATGGAGGAGCACACCGGACGCAAGTTCGACTTTGACCGGCTTGGCGAAACCATGGGCTTTGTCAAGCGGGCCGCACAGCTGCGACTTGAGGCAATGGACCTTTGCACAGCAACACCTTCTCCGGCGAGTTTCTTTGATTGGATCGTCAGCATTGCGCCGGTCAATTTTCTGCCCGGCGACCAAAATCTGGTGACCTACTTCGAAGGCGTCAAGGCCGAAATCGAGCAGCGTATCGCCAATGGTGAGGGCGCAGTCAAGGACGAGAAATACAGGCTGTTCTTCGATGGCATGATGAACTGGAACAAAGTTGGCTGGCTTGCCGACAAGTTCGCCGCCGTCAACGCCTGCGTGGTCGCTGGGCGCTACACCCACATGTCGTTTTGGCAAGAGCCAGACCTGATTGACCTGAAGAGCCCGGTACTCGGAATGGCGCAAAACTATTTGGTGTGTCCGAACAACCACGGCGCTCCGATCATGATCGGAGAGATCGAAAAGATCTGCGACAAGTTCAATATTGATGGGATGGTTATGCATGCCTCGCGCACCTGCCGCGGCATGTCCAACTCGCAGTTCCTGATTGCTGATTCCGCCAAGAAGAACGGCCGTCAGGCGATGTTCTTTGAGGGTGATGTGGCCGATGAGTCCTTTTATAAAGACGAGCTCCTCAACACGCGTCTTGAGGCCATGATCGAAACCATGGATGCTCGTCGGCGGATCGTAGCCTGAACTCTGCCCAGTGGCACAACAACACCCCGGCATATTTCCGCTGGAAATTTTTGTATCTACCAACTCGGAGACCCATGACATGTCTGATGCGCAAGACGCCATCGCCGTATTGACCCGCATTGCGCAAGAGCCCCGTGCCTACGCAGAGAATTGGAAGCGCAACCATCAGCGCAAAGTCATTGGCACATTTCCGATGAATTTCCCCGTCGAATTGGTGCATGCAGCGGGTGCCTTGCCTGTCGTGGTGCAGGACGACCGTGCCCCTATCACGCTCGGCCGTACCCTGATGTACGAGTTCTACTGTGGTTACGCCAGAAGCTTGACAGACCAGGCCGCGACCCGAAAGCTTGGAGTTTTCGACGCTTTCTTCCTGGTTGATCATTGTGTTGCCTTGCTAGGCGCAGTGGATGCGATCCGGTTCGAGTTGCCGGAGCAGGCCGTCTTCCTGGCGCAGTACACGGCGTCTATGGACGAAGCGTGGACACCGCCGCAGGTGCGCGAGAAGGTGCAGTCGCTGCAATCGCAGCTTGAGGAGTTGTGTGGAGAGAGCATCTCGAAAGAGGCATTGGCCCGCAGCATTCGCCTGTTCAACCGCAACCGCCAGCTACTGCGGCAGGTCTACGACCTGCGCCGCTCTGGCCGGACGCAGATCACGTCGGCGCAGATGCAGATGCTGGTGAAGTCCAGCATGGTGATGGACATTGAGGAGCACACCGCGATGGTCTCTGGCCTGCTCGCATCGCTGCAAGCGCAATCTGACAGCAATCCGGCGCTTGTTCGCCTGCACCTGTCGGGACATTTTTGTCACGGACCGCGGCCGGAGTTGCTTGACATCATCGAGTCCTGTGGTGCGGTGGTGGTCGATGACGATCTGTTTACCGGATTTCGCCATATATCGACTGACGTTGCGGAAACCGGAGATCCGCTGGACGCACTCACCCGCTGGTATTTTGACCGTAACAACAACGTGCCCTGTGCCACGCGAGCGCAAAAAAACGTGGACTGGGAGAGCTACTTGCTGCAGTCGCTCAAAAACAGTGGCGCGGCCGGGGTGGTCATTCTCATGGCCAAATTCTGTGAACCGCACATGCTTTACTACCCTGAATTGCGCAAGGCACTGCTTGGCAGCCAGGTACCGCACCTGCTGATAGAGACAGAGCACGAGGGACTTCCCGCCGAGTCGATCCGGGTCCGCATGGAAGCATTCCTTGAGCAGATTCGTCGCCCTGCCAATGCGGCCGCAGCATGACATCAACCCTTTGATACCTCGGAGCATCACCTTATGTCACATTTATTGGAACCCTCCCCCGCGCGGTCAACTGCAACCTCTGAGCGCGCAGCCTTGTCTAACCGCCTCTTGAGCACCAGGGACGGTGGCAAGATGGTCAAGGACTATTGGGACCGGATCTTCACGGCGCGCGAGCGCGGAGCGCAGGTTGTCTGGTACAACGGCGCGGCTTTGAATCCCATATTCCAAGCCGCCGGCATTGAGTGGTGCCATGGTGAGGCCTTTGGCGCTCGGCTGGCGGCGATGCACCTGGAAGCGCCTGCACAACTGGCCGGGGAAGAGTACGGATATATCAACGAGCTCTGCTCCTACGCACGCACGACGCTGGGCTGTGCGGTGCTCACGCAGCGCGGAGCAGAGTATGAAAGTGAAGGTGGCATGGTCGACCGGGACACACTGGCCGGCCGCCTGCCCCCGCCCGACTTTTTCGTCAACGCATATGCAGGCTGCAGCACGGGCCAGCAGTGGGACGAAATCTCCTACCGGCTGTTTAAAAAGCAGTTGCCTTTCTTCAAAGTCTCGTACCCGCTGCTGTGGGGCAATAAGCCCGATGCGGGCTATCTGCGCGGTCAGGAGTGGGAAAGCGCCTCGCGCTATGTGGCGAGTCAGTTGCACAAACTGATCGAGTTCCTGGAGGTGCAGACCGGCCGAAAGTTCGACTGGGAACTGCTGCGTGAATCGATGTATTACATCAAGCGCGCGTCGGAGTTGCGTTTGGAGGCCATGGCCTTGTGCCGATCCAAGCCGGCGCCCGCCACCTATTGGGACTGGATCGCTTGCATTGCCCCGATCAATTTTTTACCTGGCAATCAGGCGCTGGTAGATTATTTTGCAGGCGTCAAGAAGGAAATTGAACAACGCCTGAAGGACGGTGTCACGGCACTGCCAAACGAGCGTTATCGATTGGCCTTCGATGGCATCATGAACTGGAACAAGGTCGGTTGGTTGGCCAACAAGTTTGCTCAGCATGACGCGGCGGTCATGGTCGGGCGCTACACCCACAATTCGTTCTGGCATGAACCCCAACTCATCGATGTGGACGACCCTATTTTAGGAATGGCACAGCACTACCTTCTGTGTCCGTCCAATCACAATGCCAAAACCATGGGCGAGCTATTGCTCAGGGATTGCGAGAGTCATGGCATCGACGGAATTGTGTTTCACGCGACGCGGACTTGCCGCTCCTTCACCAACGGACAAATGGTCATGTCGCAGATGGCGCAGCGCGCCGGGATTCAGACCATGTTTTTCGAGGGCGATGTGGCAGACGCTGCGTTTTACAAAGATGCCATGCTCGAAAGCCGGCTTGAGGCGATGCTCGAGACCATCGATGTGCGACGTGGTCAGCAGCGCTGAGCCCGTGGCACAGCCTCGTTAAGCCTTTGTGCAACGTGTTCATGCGGCCGGACACTGGCTTGCCCCTACGACGCTGACCTATTGAATTTTTTTATCTCTCCAACAAGGAAATCGAACATGAACCAAGTGGCACCGCGTCAGACTTTGCAACTCAATGAGGCGAGCGTGCTGATCACCGGCGGGACCTCGGGTGTTGGTCTGGCCACTGCGATCGACTTTGCCCGGGCGGGTGTGCCTCGGATTGGTCTGAATGGCCGCGATGCAGCACGTGGAGCGGCCGCTTGCGCGGCAGTTCTGGCTGAGGTGCCTTCGGCGCGGGTAGAGTTTTTCGGGGGCGATTGCAATGATGGGAGCCAAGCGCGTAGCGTCTGCGAGGGGGCGCGTGCAGCGTTCGGCAGCGTCGACGTCTTAGTCAATTCCACGGTCGGACCCTACGGGCCGAAGTTGTTTCACAACATCGAATTTGAGGAGATCCATGCCATGGTCATCAAGCAACTGATGGCCCCGATCCTGACGAGCCGGATGGTCTGGCCCTGGATGCGCGAGCGCAAGATGGGTGTCATCGTCAACATCGCCTCGGACGCGGGAAAGGTTGCCACGCCGGGTGAGTCGGTGCTCGGCGCTGCGATGGCCGGGATCATCATGTTTTCCCGTGGACTCGCCATAGAGGGCAAGCGGGACGGTATCCGCGTGAACTGCCTGACGCCTTCCATCATCGAGGGCACGATCACCTATGGAAAAGTCATGGCCGACGAGTTTTCCGGAAAGCTTTTTGGCAAGGCGGTCAAGATGGCCCAGCTCGGTGTCGTGCAGCCTGAGGATCTGGCGGCCATGATCGTTTTTCTGGCGGGACCGCACGGTGCCAGGCTCACCGGCCAGGCGATCAGCATCAATGGCGGAATTTCAGCGGCTTGAACGATTTTTCTGCGAAGCGGGCATCACCACAACGGGGAGAAAATACGTGAGACGACTGGAAGGACGACGAGCTTTGATTACGGGTGCGGGCAGCGGCATTGGCCGCGCTAGCGCCTTACGCTTTGCCAGCGAGGGTGCCTTCGTGCTGGCTGTCGGTCGCACGCGCGAGAGCATTGAAGAGACGGCCCAACTGGTGCGCCAGGCCGGTGGGCGATCGGCCTTCTTTGTAGCCGACGCTAGCAAAGAGGAGGAGGTCGAGGCCGCGGTCGCCTATTGTGTTCAGGAACTAGGCGGGATGGAGATCTTTTTTGCCAACGCCGGTAACACCGACAGCGTGGTGCCTTTGCTGGAGCAGACGGTCCAAGCCTGGGAGGGGCAGTTCCGAGATAACGTGCTGACCTCCTTTCTCGCCGTCAAGTATGCGGGGCGTCACATGGTGCCGCTGGGCACGGGATCCATCATTCTCAATTCGTCGACTGGGTCTTTGCGTGCCAATGGCGGCACGGTGGCCTACGGCGCGATGAAGTCTGCCGTCAACAGCTTGACGATGGGTGCTGCCAATGCCTTTGCCGGGACCAATGTCCGTGTCAATGCGGTCTTGCCGGGGCTGGTCGAGACCAAGCTCACCAAGGCGACCTTCGACTATGCCCGAGCCAAAGGCTCGGAGTCGAAGATGGGCGCACTGACACCTTTGCGGCGCACCGGGCGCGCTGAGGAAATAGCAGCAGTTGCGGCCTTCCTGGCCAGCGATGACAGCGCCTATGTCGATGGTCAATTGATCGCGGCCGATGGTGGCATCAGTAGCACGCACCCCTTTGGCCGATTTGTTTTATGAGTTGGTGGCGTCACGGCGCACTGACTTTTCCGCTGGCCCCTGAGCTCGGCCATCATGGCTGACTCTGTCGCATTGGCCACTTCTTATGTGGCAGCCGACACCACGCAAGATCTGCTGGAATGCAGTCTCGGCGATCTGATGCGCCGAAACGCTTTGGAAGTGCCGGATCGCATCGCTTTGGTTGAAGGCGTCGCCGATCCTGCTCGCCGACGCCGCTGGACCTATCGCGAACTCGTGGACGTGTCTGAGCGTGCCGCGCGCGGCTTGCTCGATATTTTTGTTACCGGTGAGCGCGTTGCCCTGCTAGCGCCCGACACGCCGGAATGGGTCATCTTGCAACATGCTGTCGGTTTTGCTGGTTTGATCCTCGTTCCGATCAACCCGGCCTACACCGCGCGTGAGCTGGAGTTTGTGCTTCAAGCGTCGCAGGCTGCGGGTATTGTTTTCGCAGCAAGCTCCCGAGGTAAGGATCTGCGCGCCTTGGTCGAGCAAGTCAGGCCCAGGCTGCCGACCCTGCGCTGCGCGATTGAGTTGGAAAAAATCGATTCGCTGCTGGTGCCCAGTCGCCCGGGTCGCCCCCTACCGGATGTCCCCGCCAGTCAGACCCTGCAGTTGCAGTACACCTCCGGCACCACGGGTTCGCCGAAAGGGGCGTGTTTGCACCATCATGGCGTGATCAACACTTCGCGCAACGTGGCGCTGCGCGCCAATTTCCCGGATGGTGGGGTTTGGCTCAATGCCATGCCCATGTTCCATATCGCAGGCGATGTGGTGGCGGAAATCGGGGCCTATTCCCGGCGCGGCACTTTTGTATTGATGCAGGAGTTCAACCCGGGCTTGATGCTCGAGTTGATACAAACCGAGCGATGCATGGCAACACTGATTGTGCCCACCATGATCCTGGCTTTGCTCGATCACCCGGATCGCCAGGCCTACGACTGCTCGAGCTTGCGGACGATTTTCTCGGGTGCCGCCAATGTGCCTGCGGCGCTGGTGCGTCGTGCGCAGGAGGCGCTCGGTTGTCAGTTTTGTATCATTTTCGGCCAGACCGAGAGCAACGGCCCCATCACCCTGACGTCGCCAGATGACAGTGTCGAAGACCAGACGAGCACCGTCGGTCGCCCACTGCCGCACATCGAAGTCAAGATCGTCGAGCCGGTGAGTGAAGTGATCGTGCCGATCGACAAGGTGGGTGAAATTTGGGTTCGCGGTTACCAGACCATGACGGGCTACTTCGGTCAGGCGGAGGCATCGGCCGCGACCCTGCGAGCCGACGCTTGGCTTCGCACCGGTGACCTCGGCAGCATGGATTCACGGGCTTACCTGAAAATCACGGGGCGCCTGAAAGACATGATCATTCGCGGCGGAATGAACCTGTATCCCAAGGAGATTGAAGATGTGCTCTTTGATCACCCCGAGGTTTCCCAGGTCGCTGTGCTGGGCCTTCCGGACGACAAATGGGGTGAGGTCGTGGCTGCGGTGATTTTGCTTAAAAATACCAAGCAGCCGCCAGCTATCCAAAGCCTTCATGCGTATTGCCGACAAAATCTGTCGCCTCAAAAGACACCCGAAGTTTGGTTTTTCGTCGAACATTACCCGATGACCTCCACCGGAAAAATCCAAAAAAGCGAGCTCGCGGCCTGGATTGCCGACAAAAAAATAGCACCGATTGCTTGGGTGCGCCCCAGGCCCCAGCCTGCACAGACTTGAATTTTTCAGGAGTATGACTTTGATGCCTGACTCTTCGCGCCGTGTGGCCTTGGTCACGGGAGCCGCCGGTGGCCTGGGTGCAGCGATTGCTCGAGCGCTGGCGGACGCGGGTTTTGACTTGGTGCTCAATGACCTGGCGCACTCTGATTCGCTCAGCCGACTCTGCGCGGAACTGCAAGCCTACGGCATTCGTGCACAGGTGCTGCCGCAGGATATTGCCAAGGTGGAAGACCTGCCAGCGTTTGCCGATCAGGCATTTGCAATCTTCGGCCGCCTCGATTGCCTCGTCAACAATGCCGGCGTGTCCGTCTTGTCGCGAGGCGACATTCTTGATGTCTCGCCCGAGAGTTTCGATCGGTGCCTGGCGGTGAACCTACGGGCCCAGTTTTTTCTTACGCAGGCCATTGCGCGCAGCATGTTGAAGTCGTCGACACCGACCGTGGCCGACAAGCGGCGCTGCGTGATCACGATCACAACGGTGGCCGTTGAGCACATGGTGGGCACGGTACTGGCCGAATACTGCATCGCCAAAGCGGGCCTGTCGCATATGGTCAAGCATTTTGCGGCACGTCTGGTCGAAGACGGCATCGATTGCTATGAGGTACGGCCGGGCATGATGAGCACCGATATGACCGAGTCTTCACGCGCCAAATATGACGCACTGATTGCTTCAGGCTTTGTGCCTGCGCGTCGCTGGGGTGAGGTCGCCGACGTTGGCCGTGCGGTTGCCACACTTGCCGATGGCCGACTGACGTATGCCGTTGGCCAGACGATCTCGGTCGATGGCGGCATGGCCATGAAGACCTTCTAACTCGCACTCGCGCGCAGTCCACCCTTCTGGTGTTGAGGGTTCGCGGTGTGTTCAAACGCTCATTGGGCGGCGTCTGACGGTTTGCCAAGGTAAGACTGTTGCAGGGCCGCATCCCCGCGCAAGCTGTTGCCCGGTCCTTCTGCACGTACGTGGCCGACCGCCATGACGTACCCGTAGTCCGCAATTTGCAGCGCCTCATCCGCATGTTGCTCCACCAGGAGGATGGTCAGACCGTCCTTGCGAAGTGTTTGCAACACTTCAAAGATACGCTCGACCACCATGGGCGCCAGGCCCAGTGACGGCTCGTCCAGCAAAAGCAACTTGGGGTCCGACATCAAGGCGCGGCCGATGGCCAGCATTTGCTGCTCGCCTCCACTCATCGTGCCTGCGCGCTGGGCCGATCGGTCTTTCAAAATGGGGAAGAGCGAATACACGTAGTCGAGTCGGCGTTGGTAGTGCGTTTTCGCATCGCGCCCGCGTGCCAGTCGGTGGAACCCGAGGTCCAGATTTTCCTTCACCGTCAGCGGAGCAAATAGTTGCCTGCCCTCGGGCACCTGCACGATTCCCTTGTCTACCACTTCGGGTGGTGTCAGAGCAATGATGTCCTGGCCTTCAAAGCTGATCGTTCCCGCGTTAGCCACCACCAAGCGGGAGATGGTGTTGATCAGGGTTGATTTTCCAGCGCCATTGGCACCTACCACCGCCACAATCGCGCCGCGTGGAACGTGAATGGACAACGCATGTAGTGCATCCGAGCCTTTGTAACCGGCGTAAAGTTTTTCAGTGCGTAGCATGTGCGGCTTTCCGACCGATGTAGGCTGCAATGACGTTTTCGTCGTTACGGACCGACTCTGGGGTTCCATCAGCAATCTTGGCGCCACGGTCCATCACCACAATACGATCGCAGGCGGTCATGATGAAGTCAATGTCGTGTTCAACCACTAGCATGGCCAGGCCCCGGTTCTTCAGCGTCATGATCATTTCCAGCAGGTTGCGGGTCTCCGCGTCGTTCAGTCCTGCTGCCGGTTCATCCATCATCAGCAATGCCGGATCGCTGGCCAGTGCGCGGGCGATGTCAACCAAACGCAATTGGCCCAGGGTCAGATGGGCAATGAGATCTGCGGCGCGGTTGGCCAGACCGACGAACTCCAGCAACTCCATGGCGCGCTCGCGTGCCGCACGTTCCTGTGCAGCCAGTGCGCGGCTGGCAAGTAATGAGCGAATAATGCCGTCGGGAAATTTGGGGTGCAGCCCAAGCAGAACATTTTCGAGAACGGTCATGCCATGGAAAAGCCGAACAATCTGAAATGTACGAGCCATGCCCATCGGGCTGCGGGTGTGAGGCGGAGCATCGGTGACGCGCTGGCCGCGAAAGTAAATTTCCCCGGAAGTCAGTGGGCGAACGCCGGTAATCAGGTCAAACATCGTCGACTTGCCTGCGCCGTTTGGACCGATCAGGCCAGTGACTTGCCCATTGAGCGCTTCGAAAGAAACTTGGTTGACGGCGATCAGGCCGCCGAATCGGCGCACGGCCTGATCAATCTTGAGTATGGCCTGCGGGCCGCCGTTCTGGTTTGTCATGCGCCGTCCTTTCTTGAGCTCTCGGCCGTCTCGCGGGGACCGGTACCCAACAACTTGCGCCAACGAGTATTTTCGAGAAAGCCAGACAGCCCGTGCGGCATGAAGAGCAAGAAGATCAGGATGAACGCACCATAGACCAATGTCTCCAATTCGCCGAAAGTCACCAGCAACTGGGGTAATAACACCACCACGACCGAGCCCAGCAAGGGGCCGAACCGGGTGCCCAGTCCGCCGACAACAGCGATGGTCAGGACGCTGACCAAAACGCGGAACTCGCTCATGCTTGGGTCGACACGCAGGCTCATCACGGAAAAACAGATACCAGCGACGCTCGCCATAACAGCCGCCAAGACGAACATGCTCAGCTTGTAATTAGTCACGTGTACCCCGAGGGCTGAGGCAGCAGTCTCGTCGTCGCGAATCGCCTGTAAAGCACGTCCGACATGGCTGCGGATGATGAAGTCGTGCACAAGTAGCACCAGGCCCAGGAAGAAAAGGATGACGTAGTACACGCCAATTTTGCTCAGCGGGCTCTCTCCTAACTGAAGCGGCGGCAAGGCCAGACCCGTCGAGCCGCCGGTGAAGTCAATCCAGCGGATTGCAACGCCATAAAAGATCAGTCCGAAAGCTAGGGTGGCCATGGCCAGGTAATGGGTCCGCAATCGCAGCAGCGGAATGCCGATCAGCAGCGACAGCGCTGCGCAAAGACCGATGCTCATTAGCATGGCCCAGCCCGGGCCCCACTGCGCTTTCAATTGCAGGAGGGAAAAGATGTAGGCGCCGATCGCAAAAAAAGCCTGTTGTCCGAGTGAGATTTGCCCGGTGTAGCCGTAGAGCAGGTTAAAGCCCATGGACAAAATGGCGTAGATGCCGATCAGCATCACCAGACGCAGTTGAAAGCCGCTGGTGATCAGGTGGGGCAGCACGGCAGCGAACCCCAGCACGAGCAGTGCTGGCGTGATGGACTTGCGCTGCGGGGTTGTGGCCTTGGCAGTCATCGTTTTTCCGCCTCGTAGTCACCGAGCAAGCCATACGGCCTGACGAAAAGGACAAGCAGGATCAGCAAGAAGATGGCTGGTTCGGCATAGAGGCTGGTGCCATAACCCGCCATCAATGACTCCATCATGCCGATGGCGATTCCGCCGGCAGCGGCGGCAAAGGGGCTGCCAAGTCCGCCCAGGATGGCGGCCATGAAGCCCTTGACGGTGAGCAGCAGACCCATACCGATTTGTCCCCCCAGGATGGGGCCGACCAATATGCCCGACATGCCGCTGACCAGCGCGCTGAATAGAAAACTGAACTGAACGATGCGCTCCGAGCGGATACCCATCAGCGACGCGACGCGCGGGTTGACTCCAGTAGCACGGATGGACAGACCGAACCGCGTGCGGTACAGGATGAACCAGGTGATCGCCAGGCACAGGGCGAACAGGGCAATGATCGCGAGCTGCTGGGAATTAGTGATCAGTATGCCGACTTTAAGCGGCTCGAGCGAAAACAACGTGGGCACGAACTGTTGGTCAGGTCCCCAGATTTGCAGGGCTGCGCCAAAAATAACGATAGCGGCACCCAGCGTGCCCATCATGATGGTCAGTGGTGGCGCGCCTCGGCGAACCAGGGGACGATAGACGCCGTAATCCAGTCCGAGGGCGACCAGCATCACAGCCACCAGTACCAGTGGCACAGCCCAGCCCAGCGGGACCGCGGCGGTGACGGAAAAAAGGATGGCGCACATCGCTCCGAGCATGACGAAGTCACCCTGGGCGAAATTAATCACACGGCTGGAGCCGTAGATGATTGACAGAGAAAGCCCAATGAGCCCGTAGACGCTGCCGTTGGTGATGCCCGAAAGCAAAAGGTAGCCAAATTTTTCCATTGCACAGACTTATGTTTTGACACGAGCGAGACGCATAGCAAGACTTTCGAGACGCAGGCTCAGGCGCGCTGACGGGGGCGCACGCTTCAGTGGCAAGATGGCTTGAGCTTGCGCTGAACGGGTGCAACTCGGTGCGCCGGTCAGCCGACCGGCGCACTCGAGCGCCTTAATTTTTTGGCTTGAGCTTGTTCATATCCGGCACGATCAGCTTTTCACCCTTGTTGGCCACCTCGGTGAAAACAAAGAACTTGCGGTCGGGCACCCCGTGATGCTGCGCGCCAGCGCCGAACTGGTAGCCAACGCCTTTTTGGCCCTGCATCCCCTCGAACTTGCCGACCTTTTCCGTCGTGTCACGAATGGCCTTGCGTGCAGCAACGAGGTTGCCACTGTTGATGGCTTTTTGCACCTCCGCGTCAGACAGCACCTTGATGGCAAGCGTTGCTGCGTCGTAGCCCATTGCGGGAGACGGCGAAGGTTGAATAGGCTTGTACTTCGCGTTGTAGTCTGCATACAGCTTGGCTACCTCTGGACGTGTCATGTCCACCGATGTGGGCACCAAAATACCATCTGCCGATTCACCGGCCAACTTCAGGAAGGAGGCCATGATCCCGACGCGCGGCATCACGATCGGGCTCTTCACCCCGAGTTGGCGCATCGTGCGAGCGACTCGCGCCCCATCTGCTGGATAAGGGAATACCAGCACCACGTCCGGGTCTGTCTGTCGCAAGTTGATGACCTGTGGCGATACGTCGGTTGCCGCCATGTCGTAGGTCTGCTGAGTCAGCACCTTGATGCCCTTGGCTTCAAGTGACTGAATGGTCGATCGCGCACCATCAGCGCCAAACGGCGTTGAGTTGTTGATGACGGAGACCTTCTTGATCCCCATTTCGGCGAATGCGTCGGCGATGGCGATTCCATCTTGCGCGGCCTTCGGTCCGAAGCGGAAATGCCATACCGCGTTGTCGGTCAAGTTGTTGGCCGAGGCCGCCAGCATGTAGTAGGGGATCGCATTTTGGGCGGCCACTGGAATCATCGCTGCAGCCGGCGCCGAGGGGCTGCCCCCAATGATCATCAAGGCTTTGTCGTCTTCCGCACAGCGGGTGGCAAAGGTTGCGGTTAATTGAGGGTCGGTCTTGCCGTCATAGGCGATGACTTCGATTTTTCGACCGTTGATACCGCCCTTGGCATTCAAGGGCTCGATCACCATGTTGAGTCCGTTCAGGCTTTCGATACCTGTATCTGCCGCCGCGCCTGAGCGGTCATCCACCACGCAAATTTTCAGAGGCAGCGGTGTTTGTGCGCCTGCATTCAAAGCGCAGGTACCAATGATCGCGCCCGCTATAGCGCTTGAGAGCATCCGGTGACGCGCAGGGATTAGAAGTTTGAGTACGCTGGTGCTTTGCATAGGGTCTCCTCTCGGCTAAAAAGCCGTCTAAGTTGGGGCTGAAGGGAAGTTGTCGCGTCATCAGTATTTTAATTTTATGTATAAAGTACCTTAGCGTACTGTATGCCGCTTAACCTCAATCCTACTCTGCGAAAATTTTTTGCGCAAGCGTTTAAACCCAGTGCCCAAGAGTCGACCTCGCGCGGTATTTTCGATCTGCTATTGGCTGCTGGTAATGGGGTCGACCAAGGGTATTCACGGGTGTTTCATGAAATATAGTAAGGTATGTTACTAACAGCATGTGTGTAATTTATTGCCCTCAGTCGTTGTTCACCCACGGTGCGGATGTGCCGCAGTTTGCGAGGCGGTTTTCATGATTAGCGCTAAAGATGCGGACTTCCACCCCTGCGATCCGACGGACCTCAGTTGGACTGAAACCACCTTTCTTCCTTTTGGCGTTCCGGAAGCGGGCATATTCGGCAACGCCTATGTTCTAGCCAGGCCGAATTTGGGTGTCGTCAGCTCGGCCATCATCGTCAGTCAGGGTTTTTGCCGTCAGCCCTTTGAGATCGATTTCACTGATCCGCAAATGCACCTGCCTTGCCCCGCATCGTTTTCCAAGTATTCATTGGACAACGGGCTGACGGTGGAGGCGAGCGATGGTGCGCGCAACTACCACCTGCGTTACACCAATGCGCTGGGGGCTTGCAGCTTCGATCTGCACTTTCGTGGGCTTCATCGCCCTTTTGATCCCCATGACCCGAACGAGAACCCACTGCTGGAATCGTCCAATAGCAAGCCTCTGGATCCTCGTATCGGCAAAGAGTGGGCGAACGGGCACTTTGAGGTGAAGGGGCACATCACCGGCGAGCTCGAACTGCGCGGGCGTCGCTATCAGGTCGATTGTTACGACGGAATGGATCACAGTTGGGGCCCAAGACCACAGGTCGGTACGCGGGCCGTTTCTTGGATTTCTGTCAATTTCGGCGACGATCTGGCTTTTCATTTGGCCGTGCCGATGAACATCGAGCGTGGCGAGGTGATCTACGACGCATTGCGCTTTGGCTTCGTGATGGAAGACGGTCAGACCTACGGGCTGGTTGAAGCGAGTGTTCAGGCCACACGAGTTGACTTGCTGGCGACGACCAACCATATTCGGTGTAAAGATGTGCGGGGTCGCCAGTGGGAGTTTTTCGGTAGCGTCGTGGGTGGCCACCCGTGGCATTCCTTCAACCCATGTCACGTCTGCTATCAGTCGCTGATGCGCTACAGCTGGGGTAATCGGGTCGGCTACGGGGAGTTTGGAGATATCTTTGGCCTGGACTACTTGGCCGAGCGCATGTCGCGCACGGGCCGTCTTCGTTGAGGGGGTGGGTAATGGCAATTGGTGCAGGTGTTCCAGCAGGCTTTGACTGGCTAGACAATCCTTCGGAGGCGTTCATCGCGCAAATGTGCGATCGCTACCCGACCGAGCGCGAGACGCAGGAGTTGCTGGCGCGCAAGTTGCGCCGGCGCAGTGGGCCACCTTATCAGCGCGCGTCACTTAAAGAGTTGTCGGGCTATCTGCACGAGATGCTGCAAGAAAAGATATCGGGCCCATTTGTCGTTTCGGAGCAGGGATGGTTCACGGGCGGTGTGTCAAAGATTCAGATGGGCTTTACCCTCGAGTGGACAGACCCCGCACGTGGGCCGAGTCGTGACCGTCTGGTGCTCAGGATGGACCCTTCGGAGTCGTCTAACACCACCAGCCGCGTTCGGGAGTTTGAGCTGTTGCAAGCATTTGCTGGCCTAGTAGCCGTTCCGCAGGTATTTTGGCTCGATCCAGACGGGCGCTGGTTCCCGGAGCCGGCGCTGATTTATTCCTTTGTCTCGGGCGTGACCAAGCCACGAACCACCGGCACCGGCAAGGTCAGTGGTCTGGGCACTGTGTTTGGCCCGGAATTACGCAAATTGCTGGCGCCGCAGTTCTTGCAGCATCTCGCGACAATCCACACGCTGGATGTCACCAAGTGTTCCTTTGCCAGCATGGACATGCCGGAGATCGGCTCCACCCAGAGCGCTTTGTGGCAGCTCAATCGGGCCCGCCGTGTTTGGGAGGAGGACCGTGGTGAAGATTTTGCATTGCTGGAGGTTGCCGCCAATTGGCTTGAGCGCAACTTGCCCGCCCTCGACCGCGCTAGTGTGGTGCATGGCGACTACCGCAGCGGGAACTTCTTATTTGACGAGGCCAGTGGTCATATCAATGCATGGCTGGACTGGGAGCGCGGCCACATAGGCGACCGGCACCGCGATCTGGCTTGGACAACCCAACTGACGATGGGCCACTACAGTGAAGATCGCAAGACCTATTACGTCTGCGGCTTGATCCCGCTCGACGAGTTTTACGAGCAGTACGAGAAGGTCTCTGGCCTGAGTGTGGACCCCGAGCGTTTGGCTTTCTACCAAATACTCAATTGCTACCAGATACTGGGTTCGGTGATGGCCACCGCTTACCGCGTCGCCAGGCTGGGCAAGTCACACCAGGACGTGCTGTTGACGCGGGTCAAAGGCATGGCACCCTCGGTGTGTCTGGAGTTGTCGCGCCTTTTGAGAGGACGGATCTGATGACGGATGTCACTGAAAATGGGTTGCGTGCTGCCGTAAAAGCACTGACTGACATCGTCGCTCCGGCTGTCAGCGCCAATGACCCGCTGGCGATCGAGCAATTGCGACTGGTGGTGGACTACCTCGAGTTTGTGCGTCAGCGGCTGGATTTTCTCCACGATCGTGACCGGTTCGAGTTGGAGCATCACCTGGCGATGGCGAGGGCACTGATTGCGCTGACGGTGCCCGAATCGGACCTGATCGAATCCGCGTTGCGGTCTGCCATTGAGGCAGCGGAACAGGCCTTGGCTCGACCCGCCTCGTCGAGCCCAGAGCTCAAGTTCGCTGCGGCCACGTTGGCTGCAGCCATTCGCGATTTGATACGTGAGTCGGCGCACTTTGATGCCCCTACACGCCAGCGCTTGGAGCGCTGCGTGCTGGATGCGAGCGACGCGCGCATCAACTTTGACCGCGCCTGGTACCTGCCACTGGGCTTCGACCCCGCCGCTGGCGAAGTGCCGCGATTGGCCCAATTGCTTGGGAAAACTCCGGAGGGCTAGGTTGTCGCCGTGCGTGGCAACTTCGTCACACAGCTCAAATGGGGGTCCATCTGCGGGTCTAAGTTCGGGTCTAAGTTCGGGTCTAAGTGCGGCCCTGCAAAGCGACAGTTCGCTCACCCTCGTCGTCGGTTGAAATTTGTGGCACTTTGCAGGCTCGATTAAGCGTCAGCGGCCATCAGGAAAATCGATGAACCAGATACAGTGACAAGGACGGCACGGTCACCAAGAGCAGCGTGCGCAGGCCATCGGCCACCAAAAATGGAACCACGCCGCGGAAGGTCTCCATCAGCGGGACGTCACCGGCCAGCCGGTTGATCAGGTAGACATTCATGCCAACTGGCGGATGGATCAGGCCTACCTCCACCACGGTCAGGCAAATGATGCCAAACCAGATGCTCTTGTCAGCTTGCGACATGCCCATGATGTCCAGCCCCATGATCATGGGGTAAAACATGGGCACGGTGAGCATGATCATCGACATCGACTCCATCACGCAACCTAAAAACAGGTAAATCAGGATGACGATAAAAACGATCGACAACGGTGGCATGCCCAGTCCTTGAACCCAGGTCGCGAGGGCCGCTGGCATCTGAGTCAAGGCCAGCGTGGTGTTGAGCATGTCGGCGCCAAGCAGAACCAGCAAGATCATGGCGCTACCAGTGGCTGTGCCCAAGACGCTCGATATGACGCCAGGCATGCGCATGCCACCGGCCACCGCGATGGCGCCTGTGGCCGCCGCGCCTATGGCAGCCGCTTCGGTCGGCGTAGTCCAGCCCCCATAGATGCCGCCGACGACGATCAGGAAGACCACCAAGATGGGCAGTACCTGAACAAACGACTGCAGGCGCGGCCCCCAAGGAACGCGCGGCCCGGCCGGTCCAGACTCCGGTTTGAGGGTCACCATGACCTTGACCACGACCATATAGCCGATCATCGCGATCACGCCCGGGATCACGGCTGCCATGAAAAGTTTTCCAATCGATTCCTGGACCAAGATCGCGTAGATCACCAAGGGAATAGACGGTGGGATCATGATGCCCAGGGTGCCACCAGCGGCAAGTGCGCCGGTGGAAAGTGCGCCGGAGTAGTTCAGGCGGCGTAACTCGGGTAGCGCCACCTGTCCCATAGTTGCTGCGGTGGCAAGGGAACTGCCGCAGATCGCACCAAAGGCGCCGCAGGCGCCAATAGCGGCCATTGCGACGCCGCCGCGTCGGTGCCCGACGCAGGCGGTAATGAACCTAAAGAGCCCTCTGGAGAGATTGCCGTGCGTGGCAAACTGACCCATCAGTAGGAACAGCGGGATCACGACCAAGTCATAGTTCGACAGACGTGCGTAGGCGAGGTTCTTAAAGAAGTTCAGCAGGGGCGTCAGTGAGGCGCCGGTCAGGTAGACGTAGGCACCGGCACCGCTAAAGAGCATGGCGACCCCGATGGGGATGCGGAAAAACATCATCACCAGCATCACGAAAAACGTGAGCAGGCCAATCTCGATGCCGTTCATTTTGTATTCTCCGCTTGCCTGATGAGGCGGTTGACTGCTTTTACAAGCCTCGCAGGGCCCATGAAAAAATGGAGGTCGGCCATCATTTGCTGCTTTGCCCAGGGGCCAGGCCCAGCGCCACTTTCAGCTCTTGCAGAAAGCGGTCGATGGCCAGCAGGGCAAGCAGTGCGAAACCGGGCACCATGCCCGCATAGGAAATCCAGGTGGGTACTCCAAGGATCGCCGAAATCTCACCCGTCTCGCGAATGGACACTACCGCCACGCTGGTTCGCCACGCAATCGTGATGGCCAGCAGCGCGACCAGTAGCGCACCGACAGACTCCAGGCCGGCAATGGTCCTGCTGCTCCAGCGGTTGGTAAAAAAATCGACTTTCACGTCACCAGAAACTGCAAAGCACCAGGGGAAAAACCAAGCGGTAGCGACAGCCGCCGTGACGCTCGTCAGTTCGACATCACCGGGAACCGGCATTGCGAACAGCTTGCGCCCAACGACGGAAACCACCACCAACACCAGGATGCCTAAGAAAACCAGCCCACCGGCTAAGGCCATGGAGCGGGCAAGCGACGTCAGGCGCTTGCCCAGGGCACTGGTGGCTGCATGAGAGGGCGCACCGGCATCGATTCCGTCCGACACGAGGCTAGTCCTTAGCGTGGGTATTTGTTGACAAGAGCCTTGGCGTCATCAAGCATTTTTTTGCCGTTGGCACCCTTGGCACTGACCTCCTTGACCCAGTCGAGCTCGACCGATTCGGTGGCTTTGACCCAGCGCGCATACTCCTGCTGGCTCAGGCGCACGTTGCGGCCACCGCCCGTATTGCCCCTTGGTGAATAGGCGTTGATCTTTTCGGCAAAGAATTTCCCGCCAATGGCGGACTGGTCGCTGCCTGAGTTTGCGTCGATGATCTTCTTCAGGTCAGCCGGCAGGCTGTCGTACTTCGCGGGGTTCATTGCAAACACCGTGGCGCTGGCGAAAAAACCAGTTTGTCCTTCAGGCACGTCCAGGTGGAACTTGGTGACTTCGTCGAGTTTGAGCATGGGCACGCCGCTCCAGGTCATCATCGTGCCGTCAATGACACCCTTGGACAGCGACTCGGTGATCGCCATGGAGGGCAGTTGGACTGTTGCCATGCCCAATGCCGTCAGCCCTTTGGCAGCGTAACGGCTGGGTGCCCGTACTTTCAGGTTGGCCGAGTCTTCCAGCGTCCTGACGTTCTTGTTGCTGAAGTGCAGCAGTTGTGGGTCTGTGATCGCGACCCACAGCACCTTGACGCCGCGGTATTCATCCATCGCATTGGCCTGAATGAACTCCCACAAGGCGCGGCTTCCACCCTCTGCGCCTTTGACCATGAAGGGCAACTCAAAAACTTCTGTCTTGGTAAACGAGCCTGGTTTGAATCCGGGATTGGTCCATGTTGCATCCACTGTTCCGTCGCGCACCTGGTCGAATAGTTGTGCTGCAGTGCCCCCAAGTTGCATGGATGGGTAGACCTCGCACTTCATGCGGTTGGACGACTGCGCCGCGATTTTGTCGCACCAGGGCTGAATCAGCTCGGTCTGGTAGATCGACGAGCCAGGGGTCGCATGGTGAACCCGGATCGTGACGGTTTGCGCACTGGCCGACAGCACGGACGCCGCCAGTGCCAGCCCCATAACTATGTTGGTAAATTTCATGACTGTCTCCTAAGTGTTTATCGAAATATTTCACGAACAAAAATTGGCAGCAATGCGCGTTTGTCTGGTAATTTACTAAACCATAAGGTAAGTTACTTTAAACATTCGCGCCGCAATGCTAGCGTGTCGCAAGCGGTCGCGCAAGAGCGCAATCGCTAGTCTTCCGCTTGGCTTTTTCAGGCACTTTGAGCGATGACCCCGGCACCGGCCAGGCGCTCTATCCGATCCTTGGGTAAGCCCCAATGCAGCAGCGCGGCCGCGGTGTCGGTGCGCGGATTGACCGGTGCATGGCGGACGCTGCCAGGCGTGCGGCTGAACTTCGGGGCGGGTGCAGGTTCGGCGACGTCGCCCGTGCGCAAAAAATTGCGTCGCGCCTGCGCATGGGGGTGGGTCATACTCTCTTGCATGCTCAGGACCGGCGAGACGCAGGCATCGCCCTGGGAGAAATGGTTTGCCCATTCGTCGCGCGTGCGGGTTATGAACACAGCCGCCAGACGCTGGTACAAGGCGTCCCATTGCGCTGGGTCGTCGCGGTCAGGCAATGATTCGGCTGACAAACCCAGGCGTTCGATGAACTCGCGGTAAAAGCGCAGTTCCACCGCGCCTACAGCCATGTATTTGCCGTCTCTGGTCGCATAAGTGGTGTAGTAAGGCGAGCCGCCGTCGACCGCGTTGGCGCCGCGCTCCGGTGCCCAGATGCCGGCCTGGCGGTACCCGTGGTGCATGGTCATCAGGTTGATCGCGCCGTCAAACATGGCCGAGTCGATCACCTGACCCTGGCCCGAACTCTTGGCTTCAAGGAGCGCGGCCATCAGCCCCATCGCCAAGTACAGGGCGCCGCCTGCGAAGTCGCCAATCAGGTTCAAGGGAACCACCGGTGCGCCGGACTTGGGACCTATCGCGTCGAGCACCCCGGCCAGTGCAATGTAGTTGATGTCGTGCCCGGCCTGCTGACTCAGCGGTCCGTCCTGGCCCCAACCGGTCATACGGCCGTAGACCAGCCTTGGGTTGGCCTCGTGACAGACGGCGGGTCCTAGACCCAGCCGCTCCATCACCCCGGGGCGGAAACCCTCAATGAGCAGGTCTGCCGATCGCACCAGATCAAGCACTACAGCGATGCCTTCAGGACTCTTGAGATTGACGGCTACAGCGCGCTTGCCGCGATTGAGCAAGTCATAGCGGCGCTCGATTGCAAAGCCGAGGTCTGAAGGAGCCAGCCTGTCGATGCTAACCACATCCGCCCCCATGTCGGCCAGCAGCATTCCGCAAAAAGGTGCCGGCCCGATGCCGGCCATCTCTACGACTTTGATTTTTGACAGTGGTCCCATTGTCATCGTCTCCTAAAAATTGCTTGGCTTTATGTTGGTTTTTTTAGCTCATCAACGTCGCTTGCGATCGTGGTGTGTAAGTGTCACTAGCTTTACGTCGTTAATGGCACTAGACTGAAACATAGCGGGTTCCAAGAATGCGAAACTTTTTAAGGTTCATTGGTAATTCTCGCATGAATTGGGTCGGATGATGCCTGTGCTTGCTCTTAAAAAACAAATGAGCTAGACTCACTTGAATGCTTCCCGGCGGCTTGCCGGTGTGTTGCTTCGCGAGCCGAGGCCAGCGGGAGAGACTATTTTGCTTAAAGCTCAGATCCTGGAAGTTTTTGCTGAAGCCGCGCAGGCGCCACTGGTCTATGCGCGTGCCTGGAAGGAAAAGCATTTACGCCCTGTGATCGGGTCGTTTCCCATGAACTTCCCTGGCGAACTCGCTCACGCTGCGGGAGCGCTGCCTGTGATCCTGCAGGAGTCGCAGGCGCCCATCACTTTTGGCCACGGCATGTTGTTCCCGTTTTATTGCGGCTACACGCGCAGCATCGTCGACCAGGCCATGATTGGTGAGTTCAAGTTTCTTGATGCCATCATGTTCGGTGATCATTGCGTTCAATTATTGGGTGCAGCGGATGCGGTTCGCATGCAACTGCCCGACACCAAGGTCATCTTCTTTCAGCTGATTTCATCGATGTGTGACCCCTGGACTCTGGGACGGTCGCGCGAAAGCTTCTTGACACTCAAACAGGAGTTGGAGGAGTTCATTGATCGTCCGATTGATGAGCAGGCCTTGCAGGCCAGCGTCAAGGTCTTTAACCGCAACCGGCAATTGCTGCGCAAAATTTATGATTTGCGTACGGCTGGAAAAATTGCATTGACGGCCACCCAGATCCAGCATGTCGTGAAGTCCAGCATGATCATGGACAAGGGCGATCACACGGCGCTGCTGGAGCAACTGGTCAGTCAGCTCGAAGATCATCCAGAGGCGCCAGGTTCAGGTATTCGACTGCACCTGTCGGGGCATTTCTGTCAGGCTCCCAAGCCCGAGATACTGGACATGATCGAGGAGTGCGGTGCCATTGTGGTGGGCGATGACCTCTACCACGGCTTTCGCTATATTTCGACCGACGTGGACGAAGACGGTGACAGCATTGACGCCTTGGCCAAATGGTATCTGGCGCGCAACACGGGCGTGCCGTGCCCGACGCGAGTGCAGAATAATGTCGATTGGGATGCCTTCTTGCTCAACGCCATGAAGGTTGAAAAAGCCGACGGCATGATTGTGCTGATGGCCAAGTTCTGCGAGCCGCATATGTACTACTACCCGGAGGTCAAGGAGGCTTTCGAGCGCAACGATGTTCCGCATCTGCTGATCGAAACCGAGCATGAAAGCATGGCACTCGAGAGTCTTAAGACCCGAGTCGAAACCTTCCTGGAAATTGTCAAACGCAGGCAAGAAGTTGCAGTCTGACCGTAGCCCGTCCCACACCACACCGGAGCACACCTTCATGAACGCCATCGTCAAGCCTGAGCCTTACGCCAACAAGTTGAAGTCCACCCGCATTGCCGGAAAACTGGTTAATGATTACTGGGAAATGGTGTGGCGCGCCAAGGCTGAAGGCAAATTGATCTGCTGGTACGAGGGGTCGGCAATCAATCCTTTCCTGGAGGCGGCTGACATCTGCTGGGTACACGGCGAGGCTTACTCTGCGATGTTGGCGGCCAGGCACCAAGAAGGGCCTGCGCAGGCGGCAGCAGAGGCCCGAGGTTACATGAAGGAGTTGTGTTCCTATGCGCGAACCCATTTGGGCTGCGCCGTGTCTAACCAGCGCAATCGCAACGATGCGGACACGGGTGTTAGCAATGCACCTGACGACAACGATCTTGCATCCAAATTGCCTGCGCCGGACATGATCATCAGCGCTTACGCCTACTGCAGTACCGGGCAGCAATGGGACGAAATGACTTCACGTCTGTTCGGTAAAAAAATTCCAATCTTCAATGTCTCGATTCCCTGGGTTTGGGGCGCCAAGAAGGATGCTGGCTACCTCAAGGGTCAGGAGTGGGCTGAAACTTCAGCTTACGTTGCACGCCAGCTCAACGACATGGTTAAGTTCATCGAAGAGCGTACTGGCAAGCCCTACCCGTGGGACCGTCTTCGTGAAATGATGGGCTATGTCAAACGGGCCTCCGAGTTGCGGCTCGAGGCCATGGACATGTGCATCGCCACGCCGGCACCCGCGAGTTTCTTCGATTGGGTCGTTAGCATCGCGCCGATTAACAATTTACCGGTCGGGCCGCAGATCGTCGACTATTTCCAAACCGTTCGCGATGAAGTTGCTGCGAGGGTGGCGGCGGGAGAGGGCGCTGTGCGTAAGGAGCGGTACCGGCTGTTCTTTGACGGCATCATGAATTGGAACAAGGTCGGCTGGCTGGCCGAAAAATTCGCTAAATATGACGCCGCTGTGATTGCTGGTCGTTACACGCATATGGCATTTTGGCAGGAGCCGGGATTGATCAATCCTCAGGATCCTGTGCTGGGTATGGCGCAAAATTACCTGATCTGTCCGAACAACCATTCAGCGCCGATCTTGATTGACCTGATCATGGGTCTTTGTTCGAAATACCAGGTCGATGGCATGGTGATTCACGCTTCACGTACGTGCCGGGCATTTACCAATCCGCAGTTTATGATCGCCGACGCGGCGACCAAGCGCCTGGGTATTCCGACGTCCATGTTCGAAGGCGATGTGACGGACGAGTCCTTTTACAAGGATGAATTGGTCAACAGCCGCGTCGAGGCCATGCTCGAGGCGATCGATGCGCGCCGGCTTGTGACGGCTTGAGTGCGGCTGCTTTTTCCCTCAGGAGACCCAAGATGAAGCACTTTGTGATGGGCATCGATTTCGGCTCCACCACGGCCAAGACCGTGATTCTCGATTTGCAAGGCCGGGTAGTGGCGTCCAACGTCGCGCACATGGGAGCGGTCAGTGGCGAAGGAGTTACCTCCTCGATCAATGGAGCCCTCAGCCAGGCCGGCATTTCGCAGGCGGACATTGGACGAACGGTTAGCACCGGTTATGGCCGGCGCATGCTGGACATCGCCGACAAGAACTACACGGAAATCACTTGCCACGCACGTGGCGCGGTGGCAATGGTGCCCGATGCGCGCTTGGTGATTGATATTGGCGGACAGGACAGCAAGGTCATCGCTGTCGATGCGAATGGCCTGGTCGCCCAGTTCGCCATGAACGATCGATGTGCAGCCGGAACCGGCAAGTTCCTCGAAGTGTTGGCGCGTGCCATGCAGATCGAACTGCAGGAGATGGGGGGCATTGCGCTACAAGCTAAAGAAGAACTCAAGATTTCCAGCATGTGCGCGACCTTCGCCGAGACCGAGGTGATCTCACTCCTGGCAGAAGGAAATACCAAGCCCGATGTACTCGGTGCCGTTCATGCGGCCATCGCCAGCCGTACCATGGGGCTGGTGGGGCGGGTTGGGAAAAAAGGCCCTGTTGTCATGACCGGTGGTGTCGCTAAAAATGCCGCCGCGGTGCACCATATTCAGGCAGCGCTCGGCATGCCCATTCACCTGCCTACCGCGCCGCAGACGGCGGGTGCACTAGGTGCTGCACTGCTGGCTCTGGATGACTACCGTGCCGAGCACAAAGATGAGATTGCGTCAGCGCTCGATGGCAAACTCGACCTGCAGATGGATGAAGCCCAACATTGCGTTCCCGGCTGCAAGGGGGTGCCTGCAGAGGCCGAGGTGTCCCAGGCGACGCCTGCCGGTTCCGCCTGGGTGCCCATGAATGGGCCCACCCGGCAGCATTGAGCCTCAAGCTACTCGATGCAATCGGGAGTGCCTGTGCAAATACGTTCCAAGCTTTGTTTGCGACTGCGCTCGGTTGAGGGCCTGCATCGGTTTTTGCACAGCCTGACCCGGGGCTACTTTGTATTCTTGTCTATCGAGCGGAGGAGCTGATGCAGGTAGTGGCAGCTTACGCGCACTCGCAGAACACACCGATTGCCGTCGACACCTTTGAGCTCGATGGCGTGCGCGAGCGCGAAGTGCTCATCGAAATGAAGGCGGCCGGTCTGTGCCGCTCCGACATGTCGTTCTTCGATGGCTCGCGGGACTGGTCTGACTACCCGCTGGTCCTGGGCCATGAGGGGGCCGGCGTGGTGCTCGATTGCGGCTCAGGGGTGACCCATGTCAGGCCGGGTGACCACGTTATTCCCGTCGCGATCCCAGAGTGCGGCGAGTGCCCCGCCTGCCGCAGCCGCAAGACCAATCTGTGTGACCTCTATTTCAAGCCGACCAGCCGACGCCCGTTTCGTCTGCAGGGCAAGCCGACTCGGGCTTTTTGCGAATTGGGAACGTTTTCTCAGCGCATCATCGTGCGTGACACGCAGGTCACCAAGATATCCCCCTTGGCGCCCATGGACGTGGTGTGCTGTCTCGGCTGCGCCGGCGCCACCGGAATTGGCGCAGCCTTGTTCACGGCACGCATGGAAGCCAATAGCTCTGCGGTGGTGTTCGGCTTGGGTGGAATCGGGCTGAACGTCGTCGAGGGCGCTCGCATTGCAGGCGCCCGTATGATCATCGGCGTTGACTCCAACCCCGCCAAGGAGCCCTTTGCCCGTGCCGCCGGCGTGACCCATTTTGTGGATGCATCCAAGCCGGGTGCCGATACGCTCGGTTTGATACGTGAACTGACCGACGGCGGTGCTGACTACGCATTTGAATGTGTAGGCCATGCGGACATCTTGCGACTGGCGGTCGAATGCACCCGCATTGGTTGGGGTACAACGGTCATGTTGGGGGTCTTGCCAGGGGCTCAGGAACTGGCGCTCAGACCGCGTTCGATCCAGGAGGGTCGCCGTCTGCTGGGCTCCTACCTGGGTAACGTCAAGACGCGCACTGAACTGCCCTTGCTCGTCGACATGTACCTCGATGGTCGGCTGCATCTGGATAACTTGATTTCTCACCGCATCAGCCTAGATCAGATCGGTGAGGGGTTTGAGCTGCTCGCATCCGGCGACGCCCGGCGTGTGGTTATTGATTTTTGAGTTCCTTGTTTACACAGCAGGGAAACCCTCTTGCGCTGAGTTTATAAAGCGGTCATAACGCATTCATAAGGCTTTAAGGGAGTACTCCATGGCGACCAGTGTCACACCCGGAATTTGTCGTAATTGTCTCGCGTATTGTCCGATCCTCGTGACTGTCGAGGACGGACGTGCGGTCAAAGTCACCGGCGATCCGCAAGCGCCCGCGTTTGACGGCTACAGTTGCCCGAAGGGGCGGGCTCTTCCTGCGCAGCATAACGATCCGGCGCGCCTGAAGCACCCTCTGCAGCGCCAGGCCGACGGCAGCTTCGCCAAGATTGATTCGGGCCTGGTCATGGACCAGGTCGCGGCGAAAATCCAGGAAGTTCTGGCCCGCCATGGGCCGCGCTCAGTGGCCATGTACCGCGGCAGCGGCCAAGTCTCGCATCCCAGTTCGGCGCCCATCATGGGTGCTTGGTTGCGAGCGATCGGCTCGCGCATGAATTTCTCCGCTGCCAGTATTGACAAGCCCGCCGAGTACACGTCGGTGGCGATGCATGGCAACTGGCATGCAGGCATGCAGACATTTGAGACATCCGATACCTGGATTGTGGTGGGCGCCAATCCCGTCATCGCCAAGTCAAATGGTGGTCCGCTCAACAACCCCGGCATGCGCCTGAAGGAGGCGCAGGAGCGCGGCATGAAGATGATCGTGATCGATCCCAGGCGCACGGAAACTGCACGGCGTGCCGCGGTTCACCTGCAACTGCGGCCGGGTACCGACGCGGTGCTGCTCGCTGGCCTGATACACATCATCTTGGCCGAGGATTTGACTGACGTCGAATTTGTGAGAGAAAACGCGGTGGGCCTGGCTGAACTGCGCGCTGCCGTGGCGCCGTACACCGCTGAATTCGTCGCGCGTGTTGCCGACGTTCCCGTGGCGCAACTACTTGATGCAGCCCGCATCTTTGGCCGCGCCAGACGCGGTGGCGTGGTGTGCTCCACAGGACCTAGTTTTTCGACTCATAGCAATCTCAGCTACTACTTGGCGCTGTGTCTGAACACCTTGTGTGGCCGTTGGGCGCGTTCCGGCGACACGGCACCCCATCCCAATGTATTGCTGCCCGCCTTTGCGCCGCGCGCCCAGCCTTATGCCCCTTACCCGGTCTTGAGCGACCGAGCGATGCGGGTGTTCGGTCTGATGGAAAACGCCAGTGGTGTTCCGACCGCAGCGCTGGCCGATGAAATACTGCTGGAAGGTGAGGGCCAGATTAAGGTGCTGTTGTGTCTAGGTGGCAACCCGGTACTGGCCTGGCCCGATCAGAAAAAGACCGAGGCAGCGCTGAGCAAGCTTGAGTTACTGGTCGTGCTGGACTACCGCATGAGCGCTACGGCCGACTACGCGCATTACGTGGTCCCGCCACCGATGTCACTCGAATTGCCGGGCACTACGCAGATGGTCGAGTCGCTCAAGTACTACGGTGTTTCGCGGGGCTATGCCATGCCCTGGGCGCAGTACACGCCGGCCATCGCGAGCGTGCCGGAGGGCTCTGACCTGATTGACGATGGCGCCTTCTTCTTTGGCCTGGCCCAGCGCATGGGTCTGCAACTCGAATGGATCAACCCGCGTGGACAAGGGCCGAATCAGGAAAGTCCTGCCCAAACCGTTGCGCTGGATATGACTCGGGTGCCTACCGTTGATGAATTGATCGACCTGGCCTGCACTGATGCTCGGGTGCCGCTGGATGTGGTGAAGTCGCATGTTCATGGGCACGTCTACGATCTGGATGTGCGTGTGTTGCCACGTGACCCGCAGTGCAGCGCCATGCTGCAACTGGCGACGCGATGATGATGCAGGAACTGCGCGACCTGAAGGGTGCCAGTGCTCAACCCAGCGTTGACCCAGCCTTTCCTTTCACGCTGGTTTGCCGACGCGCTAACGCTTATATGAATTCGGTCGGACCTGGCATGAAGGGCTTGGACAAAGGTGACGGGCATCCACCAGCGGCCATGCATCCCAGCGACCTTGAAGCGCTAGGCATTGCGCCGGACAGTCTGGTGACGATAGGTTCACGGCACGCCACGATGCTGGCGCGCGTGGAGGCCGACGACAGTTTGCGAGTTGGGCTGGTGGCGGTGGTTCATGGCTTCGGAGCCAGTTCCTCAGGTGATGGGAAACGCAATGCGGTAGCCAGCGGGTCCGTCACGCGCCTGGTCAACATGGACGAGTATGACCCGATCAGCGGCATCCCACGCATGAGTGCCTTGCCGGTGACGGTTCAAGCCGTGCCTACCGGCGCCGCGATGGCGTAAAAATACAGTTGCATACCTTATGCTAATTCAATAAACTGCGGCGACGTTTCAAGTGGGATCCGGAACTTCCGGACCATTGCCTTGCTTTTTAACAAGCGTGATGCCCGCGGAAGATAAAACCAGCACCAGGAGACCAGAAAATGCAAGCGACCACTAAATTTACAGAGTCTTATTTCCCTGCAGAGCAGATTGGCGAGCTGATCGAAAAAACCTTGCCAGACCTCATGATGGAGATCGCGCGCGAGGTCCCCGATCGCTTGGCTTTGGTGGAGGGCGTGGCTGACCCAGCCAAGCGGCGGCGTTGGACCTACAGCCAGTTGCTGGACGACGTTCAAAAGGTTGCTCGGGGTTTGCTGACGCATTTACAACCCGGTGACAAGGTGGCGATTTTGGCCCCGGAGACGCCTGAGTGGGTCATCATGCAGCACGCTATGTGCTTTGCAGGCTTGATCATCGTGCCCTTGAATCCCGCCTACACCGAGCGCGAAGTGGAGTTCGTCGTCAAGAGCTCAGAGGCCAGTGCGATCGTCTTTGCCGAGAGTTCGCGAGGCAAGGATTTGCGCAAGATCGTGGAGGGCGTTCAGGCCAAGTTGCCGCATCTCAAGACGGCGATTTGTATTTCGGACATCGAGGCACTGAAAGCCGCCGGTGATCCGGCGCGGGAACTGCCCAAGCAATCCCCGACGCAAACCATGCAGATTCAATACACGTCTGGCACGACGGGTTTTCCCAAAGGCGCTTGCCTTCATCACCGCGGTGTCATCAATGCGGCGCACCTGATCGCATCGAGGGCCAACTTTCCGGATGGCGGCGTGTGGATCAATGCCATGCCGCTGTTTCATATCGGCGGTGGCATTGTCAGTGAGATCGGCACCTTCAGCCGCAAGGGCACCTTTGTGCTGATGCAGTCGTTTGACCCAGCTTTGTTTTTGGAGCTGATCGAGGCTGAACGCTGCAACAACTCGCTCATTGTTCCCACCATGATTTTGGCGCTCCTGAATCATCCGGACCTGAAAAAGCGCGATATTTCAAGTTTCAAGTCCATTTTGTCTGGCGCGGCTACGGTACCTGCGCCCTTGGTTCGACGGGCAACTCAGGAGTTCGATTGCCAGTTCTGCATCATGTATGGTCAGACCGAGGCCAATGGTCCTTTCACCGAAACCTTTGTGACCGATCCACCCGAGTTGCAATCCGAGACTATCGGCCGGCCGATCTACCACTGCGAGGTCAAGGTGGTAGATATCGAGTCACTCAAGACAGTGGCAGTGGGCACGATCGGTGAATTTTGGGTGCGTGGTTTCATGACCATGTCGGGCTACTACGGCCAACCCGAGGCGACCAAGGCTGCGCTGACCGAGGATGGTTGGTTGCGTACCGGTGACCTCGGAACCATGGATGAAAACGGCTACTTCCGAATCACGGGCCGCCTCAAAGAGATGATCATTCGGGGTGGCATGAACTTGTATCCCAAGGAAATCGAGGATATTCTTTTTGCGCATCCTGGCGTTGCCCAGGTGGCCGTTCTTGGTTTGCCTGACGAGAAATGGGGCGAGATCGTTGGCGCCGTTGTGCTAGCCAAAGACCTTGGCAATGCGCCTTTGGTGGATGATCTTCATCAGTACTGCAGAGCGAATCTGTCGCCTCAGAAGACACCGGAAAAATGGTTCTTTGTTGATCAGTTTCCGATGACGGCGACTGGGAAGATTCAAAAGAATGTTGTGTTGGAACTGGTCGCGCAGGGCAAGATCACTGCTGCCGATTGGGTCAAACCGGGTCGAGGCTAAGTCGTTTAGCAAGGCGTGCTCGCTGCTTGCGGACACGCCCGGTCCGCAGGGGGTGCCCGGCGGCAACCCCAATACCTTCACGTTGAAGGTGATGCGCGCGGCGCGCGCTGAGACTTGTTGCGCGCTGCGGGTGATCCCATGGGGGCCGCGATGCTCGCGGCTTGCTCTAGGCGTGTGGCCACCTGCTGCAGTTTGGCGATGCTGGCGTTCAGGCTTTGCGGCGATTCGTCGGCCAGCGCAGAACTGTGTACCTGCATACCGCGGTAGATGACGGTGACGATCCCTTCGGCTACTTCGTCGACAGAAAACTCACCCTCGCCACGCAGGAAAGCCCAGGTTTGGTGTTCAATGCAGCCAAAAATCATGTCGCGTAACAAAGCCACCGGGACGTCGCTTTGCAACTCGCCACTGTCTCTGCCCGCCTGCAAAACCTCGGCCACGTGTGCGGTGAAGCGCCGGTTTAGCTCAAAGATGGACATCGACCGATAGGCTGGGTCGGGTCGCAGGTCGAGCAAGACAAAGCGGGTCAAGGCCGGCTCGCGGCGTACCACTGACAGACTGCGCCACACCACCTGGCGCAGCGCCTCCAGCGAGCTCTGACCGTTCAGGCTGCGCTGGTCCTCGCGGAGCAACTCGTCGAACCATTGTTCAGCGACGCGAATGAGCAAGTCTCGCTTGCTGTCGAAGTACTTGTAAATCGTGGCTTCCGAGATGCCGCAACGCATGGCTACCTCGGCCGTGACGATGTTGTCGTAGCCCACCTCTGTCAGCATAGTCCGCGTGACAGCCACAATTTTTGCGATGCGCTCGTCGCGCGGGAGTCTTCGGGTAGGAGGGCGGGAAATCGGTTGGGTCATTAGGGTCGTAAGCAGAACAGGTCTGAAGATCTGTCGATTATGCGACCAGCCGGGATGGCTTGCCACCTGGTGCCAGCCCGAGTTTGAGCATGCCCTCCGGTCCTGCGAAAGGCGCTTCGCAGGCGAACGACGCGCGCTGATTTCTATCGATGGGGATATCACCCGTAGGCCGGCCGAACCACAGCGGCCGAACGACAACAGCTAGCGACTTCCGGGTTGATGGCCGTCAGTCCTGGTAGCGCATCAGCACATAGCTGCCAGGCGCTGCCATCAGGGAATGCGCGGGGCTGACCCGGCGCGCGGGCACCGTGCCGCTGCCGTGGGCCAGCAGCCATTCATGCCAGGCCGGCCACCACGAGCCTTTGTAGTGGGGTGCGCGGCGTTGCCAAGCTTCGGGTGAGAGTCGATGGGCGCTGGCGGGGGTCAGCAGCATCTGGTAGTTACGACCGGCATGGCCGGGCTCGGACACCACACCGGCGTTGTGCCCGCCGCTGGTCAGCACGAAAGTGACGTCGGCATGGACCAATCGTTTGACCTTGTAAGCCGATCGCCATGGCGTCACATGGTCCTTCAAGGTGGCGACGGTAAATATCGGCAGGCGCAAGTCCGCTAGCGCTACCGGCTCGCCGTCTACCTCGTAGCGGCCCTCGGCCAGGTCATTGTGCAGGTACAGGCTGTGCAGATAATTGCTGTGCATGACGGCCGGCATGCGAGTCACGTCGGCGTTCCAACTCATGAGGTCGTTAGGGACGTCGGGTTCGCCCAGCAGATATTCGCGCATGCGCGCCGACCAGACCAAGTCGCGCGCGCGCAGAAACTGGAACGAGCCGGCCATCTGATTGCCGGTCAGAAAACCACGTTCGGCCATGACGTCTTCGAGCAGCGCCACTTGGGCTTCGTCCAGCAGCACGCCCATTTCGCCGGCATCGCGAAAATCCAGCTGGGTCGCCAGCAAGGTCATTGAGGCCAGGGGCGCGATGGGCGCGGCAAGGGATGCCTCGGGCCTGACCAGCGTGGCGGCGGCCATGGCCAGTAGCGTGCCGCCCAGGCAGTAGCCGGTGGCGTGTATCGGAACGCCGCCGGTTTTTTCCGTGATCACGGTCAGTGACTCGAGGATGCCCAGGCGCAGATAGTCTTGCAAGTCCAGCAGGGCGTCGGACTCGTCCGGATTGCGCCATGACAACATGAACACAGTGTGGCCCTGGTCGACCAAGTAGGCCACCATCGAATTGTGCGACGAGAGGTCGAGAATGTAGTACTTCATGATCCAAGACGGAACGATGAAGACGGGTTCTCGCTGCACCTGCGTTGTCGTCGGCGCGTATTGAATCAGTTCAACGAGATGGTTGCGGTAGATGACATCGCCCGGCGTGTTGGCCACCTCAAGTCCCGGTCGGTACAACGCTTTTGCTTCAGACAGTGGCGAGAGTCCCTGTGCCTGGCGCCAGTCGTCAAAGAACTCGGCTGCACCACGCAGCAAGTTGGCGCCCCGGGTGTCCCAGGTGGTCTTGATCACCTGCGGGTTGGACCATGGAAAATTGACTGGCGCGAGCATGTCCAGCCATTGGCGCGACAGCAAGCGCATCAGGTCTTCATGGTGATGCTCCATGCCGCGCAGAACGGTCGCCTCCTGCCACCAGATTTCGGCTGCTCGGTGGGAGCCGGCGTAGACGCAAAACGGCCATGCAGACCATGATTCATCGGCGTAGCGCGAGTCGTTCGATGGCGCGCCACCGCAGCTCGCCGCGTGGCGCATGGTTTGTAGCCAGGCGACGCAGCTTTGGGTGGCTAGCCGAGACAGCGTGCCCGGCGAAATCGCCAGATGAGAGGCCCAATCCACCACGGCCAAGCCCAGTGAGATAGGTGACAGCCCGCCGGTCAGCGAGGCTGTGGCTTCCCGGGCGCTGCGGTCTAGCGCCGCTGCGGCGTCCATGGCTGGGTCGGGGTGAGACATTCTCTCGACAAAGGACGGTGGGTGTTGCCCCGAGCGAAGTCTTTTGGCGCGGATACGGGACAGGGCGCTGGTTTGGGGTACCAACTCGTGCGAGGCGCTGTGAAGAACAGTTTCAACCATGGGTGCGATTCGGTTTCTCAGTTGATGTGGTGAATTGGTCATGTCAAGCAGGAAGGGGTCGACGAGTGCTACTCGCCGCCCGGGGCCGCCAATGCTGTGGTCCCGTACCCCCGCAGCGCTTAGATCGAGCTTGGCGCTGTGTCGGCTCCACGTCTGCAAGGCATTTTTGAAGATGTGTGTAGTCGCAGTCCGTCGCCTGCTGTGGTGTCGCTCGCCTGGCCGATCTGCGCTGGTTGCGAAAGATGGCGTGCATCTGGGGCACACGCTGACAAAGGTCCAAGCAGGCCTGAACACAATGAATTTGTGTCTACAAACTGCGGGGAAGAAACATGCCTTCAAGTGCTTCAACGGCTTCAACGGCTTCAACGGCTTCAACGGCTTCAACGGCTTCGGGAGTTTCGTCGCGATGGTCGTCAGGTCCGGATCATCAGTCCTGCGACTGGTTGGAAGTGATTGATATCAACGAAGCAACGTCATTGAACTACTGGATTCAAGCGCTGGACTGCAGCGAGTTCAGCCTGCGCATGACCGTGGCCAATGTCGGTCCGGGCGTTAAGGAGGTGGGTACTGCTCTGGGCAAGGTGATATGACGGTTTCTGGGGGCGCCGCGCCGTTTGGCGGTCGCGCGCCCATGGCTGTCAGGGTGCGGGAGCAGTCGCCCGGTCTTTACGTCTGGGTGCTCACGCAGCCGTCTGGTCATGATGGCGATGCCGACGTCTGCCTGGTCGCCTCGGACCATCCCTATGTTTCTTCAGAGGCGGCGATGCGCCTGGGTGCCGCCTGCCTGAAGGTGCTTGAGGCGCGCGCGGTTCGCTCACCGGAGCAGGCTTGTTGAGGTCGATACCTGACGTGCTGCTTCGAGGCCCGAGCGCACTGCCCCTTCCAGCGTGGCGGGGTAGGGTCCAGCGACGTAGTCGCCGCAAGCCATCAGCGTGTCGTCGCCAGTGAGTACGCGCGTGCCTGGACGCAGCAGGCCCGGCGTGCAGGCAAAGGTTGCGCGCTTTTCAACCACCGTTTGAAGATGTTCAAGCTGGTGCTCTGGCAAGCTGAGTTGGCGAGCAGCCTGCGCCATGACCTGTTCGCGCAGTTCGCCGCCGGTGGCTGTGCTGGCGCTGACCACCAGCGCCAGCAAACCTGTCGGGCCGTGCAGTTGGCCGCGGTCAAAGACGAACTGCGCCGGCTCGATCGGGCCAGTTCTGAGTGCCAGCATGGGCTGGCTCAGGCGCTGGCCTGGCGCATGCAGGTAGACCGTGGTGATGGCCTCGTAGCGCAGGCCGCGTGCCCGACTGATCCACTGGCTGGCCGGCAAGCCGCAGCCTTCGGTCAGGCGGGCAGCTTCCAGCGCGGGACAGGCCAGCAACACGGCGTCAAAGTGCCCGCTCAGTGGCATACCCGCGCACGTTGCCTGCACCGTCCAGCCCTGCGCCGTTCGGCCCATGTGCTGCACCCTGGTGCCCAGCTGCACGCTTTGTCCTTGCTGTTTTAGCCATGCTAGGGCAGCATCGGGCAGCAGGGTGCTCAGGTCGGTGCGTGGCAGCAGCAGATCCGAGCCAGCGCTTTGGCTGAACAGGGCATCCTTCAAAACCCGCAGGAACACCTGGCCACTGGCGCGCTCGGCAGGTGTGTTCAGGGCCGAGATGCACAGCGGCTCGATCAGGGTTTGCATCACGTGGGGCGTGATGCCCCGGCACAGGTCCACCACCGACATGGCCGTGACGCATTCAAAGCCTGACAGCCGCCAGCGTAAGGCCGCCGTCAGCAGTGATCGTCGGTCGGCGCCCGACCAGCCAGGCGCTTGCAAGATGCCGGCCAAGGTGCTTATGGCCGGCGGGACCCAGCCCGGCCAGGCTGGCAGGCGCAACCCCAGGCCGTCGGCAAATTGCAGGGACAGTGGCAGCCTCAGCAAGTGTTGCTCGGGCACGCATCCCATCTCGCGCATCAGCTGCAAGGTCTGGTTGTAGGCGCCGATCAGGACGTGCTGGCCGTTGTCCAGTGCAATGTTTTGACCCTGCAGCGTGGCAGGCAGGCGCCGCGCGCGTCCGCCTGCCTGCCTGGCCGCCTCAAAGAGGCTCACCGCATGACCTTCACGCGCGGCTTGTACGGCGGCAGCGCAGCCGGCCCAGCCCGCGCCGATGATGGCGAGCTTCATGCGTGGAGCGCTCGGGGCAGCGGGCGCAAGGCTTTAAACCATGCGGCCAAAGGCCTGGGTTTTCCATGCCAGCCAGAACTTGCGCAGCGGCGTCAGGCTCACGCGCTGATGCAGCACCTGATAGCCGTCAGCCTGTATTTCCCGTAGCAGCGTGCGGTAAATGCTGGCCATCATCAGCCCCGGCTTTTGGGCGCGCAGGTCGGCAGCCGGCAGCATGGCCAGTGCTTCGTCGTAAAGACCGAGCGCACGCTCGGTCTGAAACTTCATCAGTGCGCTGAAGCGGTCGGAGTACTGGCGCTTGAGGATTTCGTGGGCCTTGACATCAAAGCGCTGAAGCTCGCTGACAGGCAGATAAATACGGCCGCGCAAGGCGTCTTCACCCACGTCGCGAATGATGTTGGTGAGCTGAAACGCCAGGCCCAGCTTGTGCGCGTAGGCCGTGGTGGCGCTGTCGGTTTGTCCAAAGATGCTGGCTGCCACCTCGCCGACGATGCCGGCAACGAGGTGGCAGTAGCGGTTCAAGGCGGGGAAGTCAAGGTAGCGGTTTTGCTCCAGATCCATCTGGCAGCCCTCGATCACGGCCAGCAAGTGGCGGGCTTCGATGGCGTATGGGGCGGTCTTGGGCATCAGGGCCAGCATCACCGGATGGCTCGGTGTGCCGGCATACGACTGGGTGACTTCAGCTTGCCACCAGGCCAGCTTGCGACTGGCCACGCCGGGGTCGGTGACTTCGTCGACGACGTCGTCAATTTCCCTGCAAAAGGCATAAAAAGCCGTGATCGCGGCACGCCTTTCTTTGGGCAGAAAAAGGAATGCGTAATAAAAGCTGCTGCCGGAGGCGGCTGCCTTTTGCTGGACGTACTGCTCGGGAGTCATGGCGGAGATTGTCGCCGCAAGACAGCCATATTTTCGCGCCGACTGGCTACATCCACAGGGCTCGCCAAGCCATCAGCAGAGCATCGGCCTTGCCAATTCGGGGGCGCCTGAGCAAGCTGGTATGGCCGCCTCGTTCGATCTTCTCGGCGATGCGCAGGCCGCCTTGCACGACCAGGCGAAGTTCCCAGCTGGCGCGCCCGGGGACCTGCTTGACCAGGGGGGCGCCGCGCAGCATGGTGTCCCGGGCCCAGGCCAACGCCTCGGCCATCAAGGCGCGGTTAGCGTTGCTGAGCTGCTGTTCGCGCAACTCGGTCTGGCTCATCCCGTGGCGCTGGGCCATGTCTGCGGGTACATAAAAGCGACCACGTGGAATGTCGACGCTCAGGTCCTGCCAGAAGTTGATGAGTTGCAGTGCCGTGCAGATGCAGTCGCTCTGCGCCAGGGCCGCTGGCGCCTGCACGCCGTACAGGTGCAGCAGCAGTCGCCCTATCGGGTTGGCCGAGCGGCGGCAGTAGTCCAGCAACTCGGACTGGCTGTCGTAGTGCTGCTTGACCACATCCTGCTCGAAGGCGCTGAGCAGGTCCTCAAGCAGGCTGAGCGGCAGCCGCCAGGCCTGCAGCACCGGTTGCAGCGGTCGAAAAACGTCATCCCAGCGACCGGAGGTGGCGCGCTGGGCCGCGCAGTGGTGCAAATCGGCCTTGAAAGCGGCCAGATCCGCCAGCCGCTGCGAGGCTGGCGCCTGGCCCTCGTCTGCGAGGTCGTCGGCGGTGCGGGCAAACCAGTAAATGGCTGACACGGCCGGCCGCAAACGCGGCGGGCAAAGAACCGATGCAACCGGAAAGTTCTCGTAATGGGTGACGCCATACTGCGTTTTCATCTTAAATTCGCGCCGGAAGTCACTGTCATGGCCCGATTGTCGCTTGACAAACGAGGTCTATCCTCATAGATTACTAACCGGTCAGTCATTAGTGAGGTTGACCGTCTTTTCGAAAAAAACATGAAAAACTTTCTTTTTGTCGGGGCTGCCGCAGCCCTTTTGTTCTTGGCTGGCTGCTCGCGCCAGCCTGTGCTTGAGGAGCCGGTTCGGTCCGTCAAGGTGATGCAGGTGGGCTCAGAGAGTTATGTCTCGGGCTACGAGTACCCGGGCGAGGTGCGGGCGCGGGTCGAGTCACGGCTGGGTTTTCGGGTTGGCGGCAAGGTCATTCGCCGGCAGGCCGAGGTGGGGC
>CAIMVC010000052.1 GCA_903844825.1 uncultured Burkholderiales bacterium
CGCTGCTGGGTTTGCAGACTTACTTCACGGCAGGCGTCAAGGAAGTGCGTGCCTGGACCATCCACGTGGGCGACACCGGCCCGCAGGCCGCTGGCGTGATTCACACTGACTTTGAAAAAGGCTACATCCGCGCCCAGACCATTGCGTATGACGATTTCATCACCTTCAAGGGTGAGCAGGGCGCCAAAGATGCGGGCAAGATGCGCGCAGAGGGCAAGGACTACGTCGTCAAGGATGGCGACGTGATGAACTTCTTGTTCAGTTCCTGAGCAGCCAAGGCCGGGCGTCAAGCCCGGCGACCGGCCAGCATCCCAAGCGTCGTCGATCAGTCCAGAGTTGCCTGCGCCAGCCGTGCTTGCCAGAGCGCCGAATCCGCGAGCCCGCTGGACCTGGCAGCCTCCAGGCAGCGGATGGCCACCTGCCGCCGTAAAGCGGGATCGCAGGCGTCAAACGTGGCGTCAAGCCGATGCATGACAGGCGCCAGGCAGGCCCTGCGCAAACTGTTGTCGGCGCCCGCGCCTGACCAGTCGACGCCGGCCAGCCGCAGGCTCAGCTCGCGTTCTTGTTGGGCTTGGCCTTGTGTCTGGGCTGCGCTGGCCGCCAGAGCCAAAATGCCCGCCAGGTCCATCAGGCTGCCAGGTGTTTCGGGTCTTGCCAGCGCCAGCAAGCCGTCCATCGCCGCCTGGATAGGGCCATCGGCTTCGGCCGCCCGGCTCACGGCCAGCAAGTTGCGGCCGATCGCAAAGTGGCTCAATGCCAGGTCGTGCTGCCACGACAGGTTGTGCGGGTCCAGCAGCACCAGGCGGGCGCTGATCTGCTGGTCCTGCTGGTGTCGGGCCAACGCCCCAGCGTGATCGCCCTGCAATTCCAGCGCCCAGCCGATGGCGCCATATAAATCGCTGAGCAGATCCAGCCAACTGGCGTTCTGAGGGTCTTTCTGAACCAGGCCTTCGAGTATGTCCAGCGCCTTGAGGTAGTCCTGCATGGCTGCGCTGGCCTCGTGGCGATCGGCGTGAATCCCGGCGCGCAGCGCATAGCCGCTGGCCAGCAAACCCTGCCACTGGGCGTTGCTTTTGTCCTGGAGTACCAGCCGTTCACGGATGGCAAGGACGTTTTCGGCTGTGACGAAGGCGTTTTCTAGCTCACCTTGGGCCTGAAAAATCTCGGCCAGGTCCTGGCAGATGCCCGCCAGACTTTGCTGCCAAGCCGCATTTTTTGGCGCCTTGCCGGCCAGCTGTTGACGCAGCGCCAGCGCCTTGCGGAATTCCTGCAGCGCACCGGACAGATCGCCCTGGCATTGCAGGAGTTCGCCAACCAGCGCGTAGCTGCTGGCGAGCGCGCTTTCCCACACCACGTTGCCCGGGTCTTGCTGGCGCAGGCGCTCACGAATGGCCACCGATTGCCGAAACTCGGCGATCGCCGGCTCGAACTGACCCTGCACCTTGAGGGCTTGCCCAATTTCGTTGTGTCCTCCCGCCAGGCTGTTTTGCCAGACCGAGTTGTCTGGGTCGCGGCTGGCCAGGGCTGCGGTGATTGAAAAATATTTTTTGTACTGCTTGAGTGCCGAGGAAAGGTCACCTTGGGCCTTTTGAACATCGCCCAAGAGCTCGTAACTTTTGGCCAGCTCACTTTGGCGCGCTGCGTTATCGGGGTCGACCTGAACCAGCGACTCGCGCAGCGCCACACAGCTGCGCGCCTCGGCGAGTGCTTCGGTCAGGGCGCCCATGCTTTTGAGCGTCAGGCTGATGTTGTTGTGGCTGCGGCTGAGGCTGGTTTTCCATTCGGGGCTTGACGGCTCCTGGGCCAGCAGCCGGGTCAGGATGCTTTGGAATTCACGGTAAGCCTGCAGCGCACCAGCCAGATCACCCTGGGCCTTGAGGATGATCCCGATGTTGTTGTGGCTGCCGCCAATGTCGCTTTGGTAGTCGCTGTGAGCCGGATTTTTTTGCGCCAGGCCCTCCCGAATGGCCAGGGCCTGATGGTGGGCGGCAAGCGCTTCTTGGAGCTGACCCATGGCCCTGAGCAGGTTGCCGATCGCGTTGTGACTTTGGCCCAGCAGGCGCTGCACATCGTCATCGTCCGGGTACTCGCTGGCCAGTTGTTGTCGCAGGGCCAGAGCGCGCTGCAATGTCTCGAGCGCCTTTTGCTGATTGCCCTGGGCCCGAAATATCGGGCCTAGCCCGGCATAGCTGACGCTCAGGTCACGGCGCCGGTCTTTGTGCGTGGGCTCGAGTTGAACCAGGCGTTCACGAATAGCCAGCGCGGCATGAAGTTCCAGCAGGGCCTGTGGGGTGTCGCCGGAGCGCTCCAGCAGCTTGCCCAGATGGTGCCTGGAATTTGCCGCCAGCTCCAGTGCCGGCGCGGGCACGGCCGGATTGCTGGCCACGTCGCTGGCCCAGAGCGCAGCGTGGCGCGCTGCGGGCAGAGCGCGGGCCAAAGACTGCTTGCCCCAGTACTTTGAAAAGTCCAGTGCGATCCGGTCAAGGGTGTTCTTGTCGCCCATTTTTTGCACCAGATTGAAGACCGAGCGGGCCACGAACAAGGGCTTTGCCGAGGGCTTGTCCCAATGGGCCAGAACTTCTTGGGTGAGTGCGGCCAGTCCGGCGCCGGCTTCAACGGCAAATACCCCGGCAAAAGGTTGACGCGATCGTGGGTCGATCCCAGACAGCCAGGTGCGCAAGCTGGCGTGTGTCACGCGCACCGTGTCCCAGGACGCATCACGCGCGTCCTCGGCGGGATGGATCGCCACCATCGAGCCCAACAGGGCCAGCCGCCGACGAATCTCCAGCGGTGTGGTGGCCACAACGCCGGCCAAAATGGCCAGGGGCGTCGGGTCGGTGGCTTGCAGGATCAGCTCCAGCAAGGGCCGGCACAGTTCGGCGTACTGCGCCGTGTCACTGAACCGGCGCCGAAACGACTGCAGGTATGCCGCATGCATGCCGCGCGGCAACTCGACCGGGTCCTCGGGATTGCAGCGGCCCTGACGAATTTCCTCGAGCAGCAGCACCACGTACTGGAAGGCGCCTTCGCTGCGCTCCACGATCTGGTCGAGCACGGCTTGTGCTTGCGGCCGACCCAGCGCTGTGAGTTCATGCTGCAAAAAGTCCCGCAGATCGGCCAGCTGGTCGGTGTCCGAGGCGCTGAGCATCAGGGGGTCGATATCTGACAGCCAGACCTGCACCTCGGGGTCCGGGCGGCTGCTGACAATCAGGCGCAGCCAGCTGGGGAGCTTGCGCCACTCCTGGCCGACGAGCTCGGCCAGTGCGTTCGAGCCATCGCTCTGGCTGGCCTCGTCCAGCGCATCGATGATGACCAGCCACGGGTGGTCCTGATGCACCAGCTCGCCCGACAAAGGCCCGACCAGCAGCGCCTCAAACAGCGTGCGTGCGTCTTTTTCAACTTCCCGCTCCAGGTCCAGCGCCATCAGGCGGGAGCGATAGACCTCCAGGTGCGTGGAGAGCTGGTAGGCGATGGACAAGATGGCCCGCCGGGGATCGGCTTTGTCAAAATGGCCGGCCACGCAAAAGTGCACGGCACCGGTTTCGCCCCAGCGGTGGGCCAGCATGGCGGCGATGGCGCTTTTTCCCAGCCCGGCACCGCCGCACAGCCACATGATCTGCGGCGCCTGTGGCTGGTCGAGCCACAGGCGCAGCTTGGCGAAGATGCTGGAGCGGCCGTGAAATCGCGCGACGTGACGGTCGATGTCGCTGGCGTAGTTCAGTGGCTGTATCGCCCGCATCAGGCGCTGCTGGCCGCCTTCGAAGTCAAGCTTGTTTTCCTCAATCGCCTCGCACAGGCGGATCAGCAGCTTGTCAAATCGGTCCGGGTGTTGCTCGGCGGGCACCGCGCCGCGCCAGTCCAGGTACTGGATGCGGCAAATGGAGGTGGGTGCGCCATTTGGAACTTCCACCAAAAGCAGCGGGATGATCACTTTTTGCCGCTCGAGGGCCTTGGCCAGCTCGTTAAGGCAGTAGCCGTCAGGGCGCCTTACTGAGTGGGGCGTCATGGTCAGCACGACCCGGTCGCACCAGCTCAGGCCGTCCTCAATGCGGCGCTCCCAGTCGAGTCCCGCGCCGAGCTGGTCCTGGTCGAACCAGACCTGGTGGCCGCGTGCTTCCAGCGCCTTTCTAAGCGCCTGAACCTCGGGGATGTAGGTATCGCGGCCGTAGCTCAAAAAGAGCTTGAGCGACTGCGCCGGACCTGCTGCCGCTGCGGCCGGCGCGTCAGCCGGCGCGGGATCGGCGCCTGCAGCCGAGACAGTCTGCGTGGATGGGGTGACTTGGGCGGCTTGGGCAGCTGAGGCCGGCTCGGTGGCGGGTGTCTGTTCGCTGCTTTGCAGTAGCGGCGCAACTGGCGTGGCACTCTGCGGCAAGGGCGTGGCAGGCACCGTTGGAGCGTCAGGTGCAGTAGGGGCAGCAGGCGAAGTCGGGGCAGCAGGCGCCAGCGCCGCCAGGATGCGCTTGCGATGGCCCAGGGAGGCAACACCCAACTCCTTGAGGTCTGCATCGGTCAGGCCGGCCAGGATCTCCTGGTCAATGTCGTTGTCGATAAAGGCCTGCGTGTACTGGGGCAGCGCCAGTGCGCTCAGCCAGTGGCCAATGTCGAATCCCGCGGACTCAGGGTATGTCTGCATCACATGCCTTTTGAAGTTGGTGCCAGGCTCGTTCGTTGGCTACGTTTCATGAACTGCGGCTGCGCCAGAAGGATGGGTCCAGCGGCGCCCCCACTCGAGCATCTCGGCCAGCGCATGAAGAATGGACTCGCGCGCCTTGTAGGTGTGGCCCTCGTGCGGCAGCATCACCAGGCGGGCCGTGCCGCCATTGCCGCCGATAGCGCCATAAAGACGCTCTGACTGCAGCGGGTGGGTGCCGGGGTTGTTGTCGACCTCGCCGTGGATCAGTAGCAGCGGCGCCGTGATGCGGTGGGCGAAGGTGAAGGGGGAGAGCCGGGTATAGGTCTCGGTGGCCTGCCAATAGGTGCGCCGCTCTTGCTGAAAGCCAAAGGGCGTGAGGGTGCGGTTGTAGGCGCCATTGCGGGCAATGCCGGCGGCGAACAGGTCGGTGTGCGCCAGCAAGTTGGCGGCCATGAAGGCCCCGTAGCTGTGGCCGGCGATCACCACGCGCTGAGGGTCGATCTGGCCGCTCGCGTCCAGTGCCTCGATGGCGGCCCGTGCAGACGCGGCGATCTGCTCGACGAAGCTGTCGTTCATGGTCTGGGTGCTGCCGACCACGGGCATGGCCGCATCCATCAGCACCGCCCACCCCTGGCAAGCGAAATACAGGGGCGATGCGCCCAGCGGCCGGACGTAGGTGTTGGGGGATGTGCGCACTTGCCCGCCAGTGCCTGCGTCAGAGTGATCCTGAGGGTAGGCCCAGATCAGCAGGGGCAGTCGGGTTCCGGGAGGTGTCTCGGCCGGCAGGTACAAGGTGCCGGACAAGGGCACCTGGTCGCCCCGCATGTAGCGAACGGTCTGCTTGGTCACGCCGGCCAGCGCCGGCCGAAACGAGTGGCCATCGGTCAGGCGCTGGCGTGAGCCGGTCGCCAGATCGATGCGCCACAGGCTGGGCGCCTGCGTTGCCGTTTCCCGCTGCACCAAAACCTGCGTTCGTGAGTCCTGCAAGAAGCCAATGACCCGCTCAAGCGCGTCGTCTGCCGAGCGGAACAGCCGCTGGGTTGTTCCGTTGCCCAGGTCAATGCTGTCCAAGAATGGTCGGGCCCCTTGCTCGCTGGCGCCCTCGCCCACCAGCCAGGCGGTCTGGCCGTCCTGCAGGACCGAGCGTGACTGACCTGTGCGTGGGCCGGTCAAGAAATTTCCGGGATCCGCGTAGGCATCGCGCACGGACAGGTCAAACAGGACGCTTGGCTCCTCGGCCGGTCGGCGCAGGTCGATCCGTGAGGTCGTAGACCAGCGGCGCTCGCGATCGAGCTGCGTCACCAGGGCTTGGCCGGGTGTTGACAGCCACAGGACAGAAGTCAGGCGCTGCGGTAGCTTGCCCACACACTGGGGCGCGTCGCTGAACGGGGCCGCCAGCTCCCACATCGCATCACGGTGAGGAACCTGGCGGGTCGGATCGCCCTCGTCCAGCGCTTCGACCCAAAACAGACGTGCGCCCTCTGCGGGCTGCCAGCGCAGGGCGCGCGGGCCCTTGCGCACGCCGTGCCGGGGCGTTTCATCGGCCAGTGGCAAATCGGCCAGGTGCCGGATGTGTGCGCCGTCACTCGACCAGATCGCGGCCGTTTGGGGGAAGCCCCACAGTCCGATGCGGTAAGAAAAAGGCCGACAGACCTCGGTCACCAAGAGGAAAAGACCATCGGGCGAAGGCGCGATGGTGTCAAACATCGCGGGCAGACCCACCGGCGTGCTGCTGCCGTCCGTCAAGTTCACGCGCAGCAACTGGGCGCTGCCAAAGTGCGTGAAAAGGGCCTCGTCATAGGCATTGCCCAGCAGGTCCTGGTAGGTGGCGACCGGTGTTTTTTTGCCCGATGTTTCCTGCACGCTGGGGCCGACCGGCACCTTGGGGCGAGGCGGCGGCGCGCCGCGCCCTGGCGGGATCGACAGCACCCATAAGCTCAGGCCGTCGGCCGAAAACACAAAGGGCTGCTCTGAGATCACATCGTTCACGCGGATGTCCGGGTGGCAGCGCAAGGCGCCGGATCGACTGTCGCCCGTCCACAGCTCGGTGCGGTCATGCGCATCGCGCGTGAAGGCAAAGGTCGATCCGTCCGGTGCGAACTGCGGCATGCCAATGCGCGACTCGGGCGCAAGCGCCAGCTCGCAGGCCTGGCCCGAAGGCAGCCGAAGCAGCGTCAGGCCCGTGCCGTAGCTCAGATGCTGGCAGGCCCCGCGTTGCTCAATGATTCGCACACCGGCCAGGCTGATGAACGGCTCGGCCATCACCGCCAGCGGAACATGGGCCTGCAGGTGTACCAGCAGGGCCACATCTGCCTTCGGGCTGAGTCGCACCAAAGGCGGTTTGGGGGCGTCCACCCTGTCCACCACGTCCTGTGGTGGCAATTTGAAAGTGAACCCCGGTGATGGCAGCGGATCCATTTCAGCGTCCTCGGCGAAGAAGGTTTTTGGCGCTTTCAAGGGCCGTTGGCAGTCGCCGCAAAAATCCGCCGCTGGGGCGGTTTTGTCACGGCTTCGAAAGCGCCAAGTATCGCATCACCGCCCCTGGGTAAAAGCTGACCGGGCCGGGCGCAGGCCGGGCCGCTCGTCAGCTCAGGGCGCGAAAAATTCGTGTACCAGCGCCTTCCAGTAGGCAGCGCCGGTGGCGATATTGTCGTCATTGAAGTCGTAGCCGGGGTTGTGCACCATGCAGGCGCCCGCCGAGTCGCCGTCGCCATTGCCAATGAGCAAATAGCTGCCCGGAATTTTCTCCAGCATGAAGGCAAAGTCTTCACTGCCGGTGACGGGCGGGCCGTTGAGGTTCACGCGCTCGGGCCCGACCAGCTGCAGCGCAACGCGCCGTGCAAAGTCGGTTTCTCTCACGCTGTTGACCAGCACGCAATAGCCTTTTTTCCAGTCGATCTCGGCCACCACGCCAAAGCTCTCGGCTTGCGCCGTGACCAGGGCTTTGATACGCTGCTCCAGCAACTGGCGCACCTGCGCATCGAGGGCGCGCACGCTCAGCTCCAGGGTGGCCAGCGCCGGGATCACGTTGTTGGCCTGGCCCGCGTGCAAGGCCCCGACGGTGACCACCGCCGTGTGCAAGGGGTCGACGTTGCGCGAGACGATGGTTTGCAAGGCCATCACGATCGACGCTGCCGCCACCAGCGGATCCGCCGCCCGGTGCGGCATGGCGCCATGCCCGCCGGTGCCGTGAATGCGGATGCTGACATAGTCGCTCGAGGCCATGGCGGCGCCGTCACGGAACACGAAGTGCCCGGCCGGCACGCCCGGCATGTTGTGCATGGCGAACACTGCATCGCAGGGATGCTGCTCGAACAAGCCCTCGTCGATCATGCGGACCGCGCCACCACCGCCTTCTTCGGCCGGTTGAAAAATCAGGTTCAGCGTGCCGTCGAAGCTGGCCTCTTCGGCAATCGCCTTGGCCGCAGCCAGCAGCATGGCGGTGTGGCCATCATGACCGCAGGCATGCATGACGCCCGGCCGGGTGCTGGTCCACTCGGCGCCGCTGGCTTCCACAATGGGCAGCGCATCCATGTCGGCCCGAATGCCCAGTGTGCGCAGGCCCTGGCCGGCTTTGAGGGTGCCCACCACGCCGGTGCCGCCCAGACCCTGGTGCACGGTGTAGCCCCAGCTCTGCAGTTTGGCGGCCACCAAAGCGGCGGTGCGGTGCTCCTCAAACGCCAGCTCGGGGTGGCGATGGATGTCGCGTCGCAGCGCAATGAATTCGCCCACCCGATCGGTGAGCGCGTCACGCAGATACGTCACCTTATTGCGGCTGCAAGTTGATCGACTTGGCAATGCCTCGGAACTGGGCCGTGCCATCGACGTAGGCCTTGCCCACGGCTTGTAGCGACAAGGGTTTGGCCACCAGCTGGCTGTTGGCCTCCAGACCACCGCGCACTGCGGGGTCGGACAAGGAATCGGTGATGGTTTTGTAGATGACCTGAACGATGGGCTCAGGCGTGTCTTTCTTCACGAAGTAACCCGTCCAGATGTTGAAGGTAAAGCCCTTCAAAGACTTGCTCTCGGTGATGGCTGGGTAGTCCTTGACCGACTCCAGACGCTCGCTGTTGAGCATGGCCAGTACCTTGAGCTTGCCTTGCTTTTGCAACTCTTCGTAGGCTTTGCCGAAGGGTGCCAGAAAAATATCCACCTGACCACCGAGCAAGTCCTGGTTGGCGGGGGCTGAGCCCTTGTAGGGCACATGCGTCATCGGGATGTTGCTCACTTTGGACAGGTGCTCGCCCAGCAGGTGATAAAACGAGCCGGGTCCGACGCTGGCATAGGTGATGGGGCGACCCGCGTTCGCCTCTTTTTTGGCGTACTCCAAAAACTCATCGACGTTGTTGACCGGCAAGTCCTTACGGGCCAGAAAGCCGATTTGCGCGGTGGCGATCATCTGCACCAGGCGAAAGTCTTCGCTTTTGAATTTCACGGCCGAGATAGCCAGTGGCGCCAGGATCAGCTCATTGGGCGAGCCCTGGAAAATGATTTGCCCGTCAGCCGGCGCGTTCAGCACTTTTTGCGCGGCAATCGCGCCACTGGCTCCGCCCAGGTTCTCGACGATCACAGGCTGGCCCAGGTTCTTGGACAAGGTGGTATTGACCGTGCGGGCAATCACGTCAGACAAGCCGCCGGCAGGGTAGGGCACCAGCAAGGTGACAGGCTTGCTGGGATAGGTCTGGGCGCAGACAGCGCCAGCGAGGAACAAACCGCTCAGTAAAGCGGCCCAACGGTTGGATTTGACAGTCATGTAGCGTCTCCTGAGGTGTTATTGAGCCTGTATCGTAAAAAGTGGTTTCTATAATGTCCAATGATTTATTTGTGAAAGAGCATGACTTTTATGCATAAATAGGAGGCGCCATGACCTTGGTTCAACTCAAGCACTTGATCGAGCTGGCGACCAGTGGCTCGTTCAGTCGGGCCGCCGAAAATCTGCATCTGACGCAGCCCGCCTTGAGCCGCAGCATCAAGACGCTGGAAGATGAGCTGGGGCAAGCCCTGTTCGACCGGATCGGCCGTAAAAATGAGCTGACCGTCTTTGGCGCGCACATCGTGCAGCGAGCCCGTGTGCTGGTGGACGAGGCCAACGAGTTACGCCAAACCAGCCGGCGGCTGCAAAACGGCGAAATTGGCCAGTTTCGCGTGGGCATGGGCTCAGGCCCTGGGGCCATGCTGATGACGCCCTTGCTGATGCTCATGGCCACCGAGCACCCGCAGGTGCATATCAACATTTCAAGGGGCAGCACCGCCTTGCTGGTGCAGGCCTTGCGCGACCGTGTGCTCGATGCACTCATCCTGGATATCCGTTCGCTGCAGCCCGCGGCCGACCTGAAGGTCCAGGCTGTTCAGGAAATGGCCGGCGCCTTTATGTGCCGCCGCGGGCATCCCTTGGCCAAAAAGCGCAGCGTGTCGTTTGAGATGTTGCGCGACTACCCGCTGGCATCGACGCCCTTGAGCGACGAGGTCGCACGTGTGTTGATGGAGCGTTATGGCCCGCAGGCGCATCCGGACCAGTTGGTGAACCTGCGCTGTGAGGAAATTTCAAGCCTGCTGGAGGTGGCCCGTCACAGCGACACGGTGGTTCTGACCATTCGGGCCTCGGCGCCGGACCTGGTCGACTTGCCGATGGCGCCAGCCCTGAACTCGAAGGCGCGTTTTGGCCTGGTGTCCATCGCCGAGCGAACCGAGTCACCCTTGCTGGTCAAAGTGCGGCAGTTGATGGACACCATCTTGAAGGACGCCGGCTGATCAGGGCGGCGGCGCCTGCAAGCCGTTGATGCAAGCCGTGAAGGCCTGCACAAACTGGCGCGCGTCCAGCAGCGGGCTTTGCTGCATGCGCTGGCGCAAGGTGTTTCGCAAGTCAACGCGACGCGCCGTGTCCCGCGCCAGTTCGCGGCAGATGCGCGCAAAGTCGGCCGGGTCACTGGCGCTGAAATCGGACAGATCCAGGGCGCGCAACATCGCCGAGGTCTGCCGGGCGACGGGTCTGTCGCCGCGCAAGGTGACCACCGGCACGCCCATCCAGAGTGCCTCGCAGGTGGTGGTACCGCCCGAGAAGGGAAAGGGGTCCAGGGCAATGTCGATCTCCCCGTACTCCTCGAGCATGGCCTGATGCGAGCTGGCGCCAAAGAACACCAGTCGGGAGGGCGACACGCCCTGCGCCTTGAACCGGTCGCGCAGCGACTTCTTCAGTCCGGGCTCAATCAGGCTCTTCCATTTGAGGTACAGCCGGCTGTCAGGTACCGCCAGCAGCGTTTGCGCCCACAGCGCGACCGCGGTGTCGGTGATTTTTGAGCTGTTGTTAAAGCAGCCAAAGGTCACGATGCCGTTGGCCAGACTCGGCGGCGGCCCGACCTCGGGTGCGTAGACGGGCGGGCTGAAACACATGCGAATCGGCTCGATCCACGCCACCTGCTCGCTGAACAGGTGGGTGCTCTCAAGGGGCGCGTGTTCGGAGTCCATCAGGATGTAATCCATGTTGCGCACGCCGGTCGTGGCAAAGTAACCCAGCCACGAGGCCTGAATTGGCGCGGCGCGGGCCGCGAAGACCGCCAGCCGGTGGCCTGCGGTGTGGCCCGACAAATCCAGCAGCACATCGAGCTCATCGGCGCGAATGACTTGCAGGACCTGGTCGTCGGACATACCGGCAATCGGCTTCCACTGCGTGAAGCAGGCCATCAGCTCCTGACTGACGTGGTCGTTTTGGGTCTGGTTGGCGTACGCATACAAGCTGTAGTGCCGTTTGAGCTCGGGCAGCAAGCTCTTGAGGAACCAGCCCACCGGATGCGCCCGCAAATCGGCAGAGACCAGACCGATGCGTTTGGGAGGGCCCGACCTGGCCTGTCCGGCGCGCCAGGGCTGACATGGCGGCGGCTCGACTTGCTGGCCGATTCGGCTGGCCGCCTCGAACAAGCTGTCGGCGCTGTGGCGGTCGCTGTACTGCAAACCCATCAGGTAGTTGGAGCGGTAGGGCTCGCCGTGGGGCAGTTCGGTGAGTTGCTCGAGCAGGCTCAGGCTTTGGCTGAGTTCGCCGCTTTCTTGCAAAACACTGGCCAGGTTGACCAGGCTCTGGATATGCCCGGGGTCGCACGCCAGCGCGCGCCGGTAGTGGCTCTGTGCGCGCAGCAAATAGCCTTGTTGATGGGCCACCAGGCCCAGGCCGTCGTGGCCGCCCGGATGCTCGGGCTCTTGCTGCAAAGCCTCCATAAAGCTCTGGCCCGCCTCCTCGAAACGCCGCTGCGACAGCAGCACCAGGCCCAGATTCAGGCGTGCTTCCAGCTGCCGCGGATTCAGGTGCAGCGCATTGCGAAGGGCGTGAATGGCCTCGTCCGTGCGGCCGAGGTTGCTCAAGGTCAGCCCCAGGTTGGTAAACACGTCAGCCCGCGGGCCGTAGCGCTGCGTGATGCTGTGAAACGCCTCTACAGCATGGTTCAGTGCACCGGCCTTGGCCATTTCCGTGGCTTGGGCCAGGGCCCTGTCCAACCCGATGCCCTGCCCGCTATCCCGCCCGATGCGGCCTGCTGGCTTGGCCATCACCACGGGCGGCGGTACCGAATGCTCAAGCCTTGCCCCCAGTTGCTGAAATACTGGGCCGCCTGCCAGCTCACGGTCACGTCGGACTTGGCGCTCAAGGGCTTGCGAATAGCCAGCATGATCTGCGCTGACGTCGGGTCCACGCCCACGCCGGGCGTTGACAGGGGGCTTGATGTGCCGACAAAGGTCTGCGTTGCGGCGCTGGAGTTGTCGCGGGATTGCGTCCACTCCAACTGGCCGATGCCTTGCAAGGCCTGATCAGCGACCTTGACGTCACCGACCCAGCGCAGCCCGGCCTTCCAGGAGGTGCTGGTGCCGTGCTGGCTCGCCACATCCAGGCTCAGTGCGCCAGCGCCTGTTTCGCTGTAGGCGCTGCGTTTGTAGCGCCCCCGTGTCACGCCGAAGAAGGGCTCGATGGAGGCGTTCGGGCCGAGCTCAAAACGCCGTCCGAGGGTGAGGCTGGCGTAGACGGAAGCGTCCTCGGGATGGCTCAGCGCAGTTCGTGTGGCGCTGTCTGGCAAACGGATCGTGCGGACCTGCTGGGCCGAGGCCTGCCCCATCGACAGCGAGTAGTCGGCGCGCATGCCCGCCAGCTGGCTCTGCCCATAGGCTATGAAGTGGTGGAATTTTCCGCTCGAAGAAAAATCGTCCGAACGGCTGTTCATGCTCATCGTAGAAATGGCCATGCCAAGTCGCTCGATCAGCCCGCCGGCGGCAATCGGCAGGTCGCCGCCCACCGAAACGCCATCGAAGCGCTGGGCTTGGTTGAGCCCGCCTGTTTTCAAGTCACCTTGCCAGGCATGGGCCAACAGCCAGGTGGTCGAGTCCGACCCGTCCTGAGCCTTGGCCAGGCGCATGCCGGGGTACAGGGCGAACGAGGAAGCGCTGCGCGATGGCGCTGCGCCCGCGCTGCTCAAGGCCTGGAGTGCCAGCGGACTGCTGCGCAGACGCTGACTGATCTGTGCATTGAGGATCTGCCCGCCCTGGCTGTTGTAGGTGGTCGTCGCCGGCAGGAAGTTATTCAATTCCGATCTTGAGGTGAGCGCCAGTCCACCTATGACCGTTGCCAGGTCGCCGGTGGCGCTGGGACGCAGCGTGTCCAGCACCTGCGCCACGGCAACACTGAGCGGTTTGTCGACGGCGCTGGCCAGACTCTGAGCGTTGACATTGACCACCAGCTTGTCGCTTTGCAGTGCCGCTTGCAGCGAATAGCCCGACATGGCGTTGTCCGCCGTCATGCTGTCAAAGCTGCCCGAAATCCTGCCGTCAAACTGGCTCAGCACGGTCTGACCCAGACGGATGGACTCGGTCGAGATCGCATACACCAGACGACCCGCCAGCTGGGCGTCGCCCACCACATGCAGGACGGGCGCAGTGCCGGATTGCACCAGTCGCAGGCTGCCGGCGCTTTGGTTGACCAGATTGCCTTGAACCCGCAAGCTGGCGTCGGTCACGCTGACAGCGCCCCGGTTGTCCAGCGAACCCACGCTGCCGGCCGCGTTGAGTTTGGCACCGCTGGCGACGCTGACGGCGCCCGCAGCCCCCTGGTTGATCATGGCGGTCCCGGCGCTTACGGCCAGGTTACCGCTGAGCCGTTGACTCACATTGAGCTGACCTTCGCCTTGCAGCGTCAAGGTGTTGGCGCCTGTCCAGGCACCGTTGAGCTGAAGCAGGCGGCCGGTGTTGACTTCGATGGTGCCGGCCGCTGTGGTCAGGTCCAGTGCGCGGGCCGACGTGAGGTCGCTGATCACCCGCAGGTGGTGGCCCGACAGCAGCAGGGGCGCTCGCGCTGCGCCCAACGCGCCATCATTGACCAGCGGCTGTTCGGTCGCAGCGAGTTGCCCCGCAACATAGCTGTAGGTGGCGGGCAGGGCGCGGGTGGCGGCTGTCGTGTCGACGTAGTAGCCTTCAGGCGCCGCTTGTGCTGCCGAAGCGCCTGTCGAGGCAACAAAGTAGCCCAGGGGAGCCGGGTCTGCCCGTGAGGCCGCTGCAAGCGCCACAAAATAGCCCGCGGGTGCCGCCGTCGCTGCGGAGGCTGCGGGCGTGCTGACGTAGTAACCCGCAGGCGCTGCCTGGGCCTGACTGGCCGCAGTGACCCCCACATAAAACCCTGGCGTGGCTGGCTTGGCCGCGGTGGCCGCCGTGGCGTCAACGTAATAGCCCACAGCTGCCGCTGTCTGCCTGGAGGCGCCAGTCTCGCCCGCGTAATAGCCCAGCTGCGCGGCGGTTTGCAGGGTCGCGGCGGTCGTGGGAACGTAATAGCCGGGCTGCGCCGGTGTCTGCGCACTCGCTGCCGCCGCGACAACGTAATGGCCCAGTTGCGCTGCGGTTTGGCCGGACGCACCGGTGACCGGCACAAAGTAGCCCGCTTGCGCCGCTTCAGCCTTTGTGGCAGCCGTGCTGCTAACAAAGTAGCCGACGGGCGCAGCAGTCTGCGTGCTCGCGGCCGCGGTGTTGACGTAGAAGCCCGCTTGCGCAGCGGTCTGGGTGCTGGCCGCGGTCGTTCCGACGTAGTAACCTGGTCGAGCCGTTTCAGCTGCTGTGGCGGCGGTACTGCTGACGAAGTAGCCGACGGTTGCGGCGATTTGCGTGCTCGCATTCGGGGTGTTGACGTAGTAGCCGGCTTGTGCCGCCGTCTCGGCGCTCGCCGCCGAGCTGCCCACGTAGTAGCCGATGCGCGCGCCGGTTTCTGATGAGGCGGCCGTGACCGGCACGAAGTAACCCGGTCGCGCCGGTGTGGCCAAAGAGGCTGCTGCGCTGTCCACAAAATAGCCGACTCGCGCCGCCGTCTGCGTGCTGGCCGCCGTTGCCCCGACGTAATAACCAGCCTGCGCCGCTTGCGCCACCGTGGCGGCGGTACCGCTGACGAAGTAGCCGACTGGCGCGGCGATTTGCGTGCTCGCATTCGGGGTGTTGACGTAGTAGCCGGCTTGCGCCGCCGTTTCAGAGCTTGCCGCTGCTGTGCCTACGTAGTAGCCGATGCCCGCGCCGGTTTCTGATGAGGCGGCCGTGACCGGCACGAAATAGCCCGGCCGCGCCGGCGCGGCGAAAACGGCGGCGGTGCTGCTGACAAAATAGCCGAGCGGCGCTGCCACTTGCGTGCTGGCCGCCAAAGTTGCGACGTAATAACCAGCCTGCGCAGCCTCGGCCTTTGTTGCGCCGGTGTCGCGCACGAAGTAGCCCAGGGGTGCGGCAAGTTGCGTGCTCGCCGCCGTGCTGTTGACGTAGTAGCCGGCTTGCGCCGCCGTCTCCGAGCTCGCTGCCGAACTGCCCACGTAATAGCCAATGCGCGCGCCGGTTTCTGATGACGCGGCCGTGACCGGTACGAAATAGCCCGGTCGTGCGGGTGTGGCCGAAGAGGCTGCTGCGCTGTCCACGAAGTACCCGACTTGCGCCGCTGTCTGCGTGCTAGAGCCCGTTGCCGCGACGAAGTAACCTGCTTGCGCCTGTTCGGCGGCCACGGCGGCAGTACCCCTGACGAAGTAGCCGACGGGTGCGGCGGTCTGCGTGCTCGCGGCCGACGTGTTGACGTAGAAGCCCGCTTGCGCAGCGGTCTGGGTGCTGGCTGCGGTCGCCCCGACGTAATACCCCGGCTGCGCCGCTTGCGCCACCGTGGCGGCGGCAGCGCTGACGAAGTAGCCGACGGGCGCGGCGGTTTGCGTGCTCGCATTCGGGGTGTTGACGTAGTAGCCGGCTTGCGCCGCCGTCTCGGAGCTTGCCGCTGCTGTGCCTACGTAGTAGCCGATGCCAGCGGCGGTTTCTGATGAGGCTGCCGTGACCGCAACGAAATAGCCCGGCCGCGCAGGCGCGGCGAAGATGGCAGCGGTTCCGCTGACAAAGTAGCCGACAGGCGCTGCCACTTGCGTGCTGGCCGCCAGCGTATCGACGTAATAACCAGCCTGCGCAGCCTCGGCCTTTGTTGCGGCGGTGTCGCGAACAAAGTAGCCTAGGGGTGCGGCAAGTTGCGTGCTCGCCGCCGTGCTGTTGACGTAGTAGCCTGCTTGCGCCGCCGTCTCCGAGCTCGCTGCTGAACTGCCCACGTAGTAGCCAATGCGTGCGCCGGTTTCTGATGAGGCGGCCGTGACCGGCACGAAATAGCCTGGTCGTGCCGGTGTGGCTGAAGAGGCTGCTGCGCCGTCCACGAAGTACCCGACTTGCGCCGCTGTCTGCGTGCTAGAGCCCGTTGCCGCTACGAAGTAACCTGCTTGCGCCTGTTCGGCGGCCACGGCGGCGGTGCCCCTGACGAAGTAACCGACGGGTGCGGCGATTTGCGTGCTCGCGGCCGGGGTGTTGACGTAGTAGCCGGCTTGCGCTGCCGTCTCGGAGCTCGCTGCTGAACTGCCCACGTAGTAGCCAATGCGTGCGCCGGTTTCTGATGACGCGGCCGTGACCGGCACGAAATAGCCCGGTCGTGCGGGTGTGGCCGAAGAGGCTGCTGCGCTGTCCACAAAGTACCCGGCTCGCGCCGCTGTCGGCGTGCTAGCCCCCGTTACCCC
>CAIMVC010000053.1 GCA_903844825.1 uncultured Burkholderiales bacterium
GCAATGGCCTATCCAGCACTTGGTTTATGTTCATCAAAAGATGGTCCTGCGTTTGTTGAACAGCAACTTGTTGATTCTTCTTTACCCGTTTTCAATCCCTCTGGCGGACCCCAGGGGGCCAACCCTGTCAGCGCTACCGCGATGGTCCGAATCGCCGAATGCGCACTTCAGGTACGTGGCTCCTTAAAGACGCATCAGGTCGATGGGGTTGAACGTGCCGTGGCAACTGGACAAGGTGGCGCGACACAGTTCTCTACGGTGTGCGTGCTTGGACGACACCCAATTTCCTGAGGAGACTTTAATTGAGTTCAAACGATTTAATCACGATCCAGGGTCACTGGAACTTTAAATACACCTACTTCGCAGGTGAGGTTGCAACTCGCTTCTTCAATGAGTTGAAGGACAACCGCCGCATCATGGGATCTTTGTGCCCATCCTGCAACCGGCTGTTGGTGCCTGCCCGAGCATTTTGCGATGCATGCATGGCGCGAACTACCGATTGGAGGAGCGTTGGCCCAGAGGGAACGCTAGAGACATTCACAATCATCACGACGGCCTTTCCGGGTCTGCCCGAGCCGCCCATCGTGATGGCGTATGTCACCCTTGACGGGGCAGACACTGCCCTGATCAATGTAGTGCGGGGAGAAGACCTGAGTGACATCCAGGCAGTAGCCAAACGCCTCAACGAACAGCCGCGTGTTACTGTTCGCTTTGTGGAGGATCCCAATGGGAGAATTACCGATTTCTGGTTCGAACTACTGCCTAAGCCAAGTACCAGTGACGTCAAAGGTACCGCAGCATGAGTGGCAATAGTATCTCGGGCAAAGCAGCCATTGTTGGAATTGGCGAGACTGATTATTTGCGGGGTACAGACCAATCGATTCTTCAGATGATCCTCTCGGCCAGCATGGCAGCCATCAAGGATGCAGGGCTTAAGCCCTCTGATGTGGATGGCATCATTCCACCACCCGGTTTCGTGGCATGGGATGAAATCGCCGCACACTTGGGTGTGCCGGATGTTCGCTACACGGCCTGCCCGCAAATGGGGGGTGCAAGTCCCACAGCAGCACTCATCAATGCCTCCATGGCGGTTGCTACTGGCATGGCAAATGTGGTGTTAGTGCCAATTGGGTGGAACGGCTATTCGGCCATTAGGCCAAGGCCCGATGCGCGACCCAACCGTCGCCGTTTTTCTGCCGCGTTCTTTGATGTGGTCAAAAACTACTATGCGCCTTATGGGCTTCGCTCAGCACCATGGTGGTATTCGCTTTATCTTCAGCGTTACGTGAAGATGTATAACGTGCCCCCTGAGGCAGCTGGTGAAGTTGCTTTGGCATGTAGAGCACACGCACAACTCAACGACAAGGCTTTGATGCGGGGTCGGCCATTGACCATGGAAGATTACCTGGCCTCTCCCTACGTCAGTGAACCGCTGCGCAAACTAGACTGCTGTGTCGAGACCGACTGCGCAGCAGCAATCATCGTCACCACGCCCGAACGTGCGCGTGACATGCCGCATGCACCCGTCATTGTGATCGGGGGTGCCGAGGGTCACCCCGATCGGCCTGATGAGTTAATCAACCGAAAGGACGTGTTGGATCTAGGTTTAGACCGCGCTGCACCAAGGGCATTTGCAATGGCTGGCGTCAAACCGACAGACATGGACTTTCTTCAAATCTATGATTGTTTTACGCACATTGTTCTGCTCGAATTAGAAGCCCTGGGTTTAGCGCCGCGTGGTGGGGCAGCAGACTTCGTCAAGGACGGCAATATTCAGTTAGGCGGAAAGTACCCACTGAACACACACGGCGGCCTCATGTCTCAGGGACATTGCTGGGGTATGAACCACATTGTTGAAGCCACCCGTCAGCTTCGTCATGAGGCTGGCGCGGCGCAAGTTAAGGACTGTGAGCTTGGCCTTGTCACGGGTTACGGTGATCTTGGAGATGCAAGCATCGCAATTTTGGCAAGGAGCACCTCATGACACAAACGAATACAACGGCCAGTACATCAACATCACCCCACGTCATGATTCCTAAGCCCGATGAGCTTGATTTGGACCTCTATCAAGCGATCGTCAGACATGGGGGCATTTGTATGCAACGTTGCAGTTCATGCAGCTTGCACACTCACCCTCCACGTTACTATTGTCCTGCTTGCTCAAGCCCACAATTCACATTTGCGCCTGTATCTGGCCTTGGTGTGGTTTATTCCTACACTGTATCGCACATGAGTGTCGAGCCTGCTTGGCAACCGCTTGTTCCATTTTTAACGCTGGTCGTTGAGCTTCAAGAAGGCCCTCGCATCGTTGCAACTGCGGGCAATTTTGAACTGACGACTGTCAAAATAGGAATGGCGGTGCGTGTGATCACCGAAGCCAAGGGAACAGACTTTGCGATATTTTGGGCTGAACCACAATGAGCGAGAACAACACCCCACCCCTTCAAGCGCCTGTCTTGTTCACAATTGAGAACGGTATCGCATGTATCACGCTGAACAGACCCGAAAAAATGAATGCGCTCAATCCAGAGATGATTGTTCGTTTGGCGCGTTGCTGGGATGCCATCGAATCCGATAAATCAGTCCGTGTTGCCGTATTGACGGCCCATGGTGAAAGAACATTTTGTGCTGGCGCTGATTTAGGGCGACTGACACCGCTTCTAATGCGCGCACGTTCGGCCGAGGATGAATGGGATGAGGCCTTACTCGCCGAGCCCAAAATACTTAACCGTGCCATGCTGCGAAGGTTAGACTTCAATACACCCGTTATTTTGGCAGCACGTGGAACGGTTGTTGCCGGTGGCATGGAATTGGCTTTGGCCTGTGACCTTCGTGTCGTATCAGAGAAAACCACATTAGGTTTAGCGGAGGTCAAGCGTGGATTGATTCCTGCTGCAGGTGGCATTGCCCGTGCTACACGTCAACTGGGGTGGGCAGCAGCAGCAGAAATTTTGTTAGTTGGCGATCAAATCACATCTGCTGAGGCCTTGCGCATCGGGCTGGTCAATCGCGTGGTTGCAGAACAGGATGTTCTTGCCACCGCAATGACGCTGGCCGAAAAAATGGCACAAAACTCACCCCTTGCCATGCGCAAAGCAAAGGAAGCCATGCTTGGCTCATCAGGTCGCCCCTTGCAAGAAGCCTTTGACGTAGAAGATGCATGCATCAAACTGGTCTTGCGCTCACAAGATGCGCGAGAAGGGTCTCGCGCATTCATGGAAAAACGTAAACCCAACTTTACGGGTACCTGAATCCCCATGAATAAACTTAAACCCTTAGATGGCATTCGCATCATTGACTTCACATCAATGATGGCGGGCCCTTTCTTAACCAGACTTTTAGCTGATTGTGGCGCAGAGCTCATTAAAATTGAAGCGCTCACAGGTGACTACATGCGATATCGTTCACCCATTCGCGATGGTCGCAGCAGTTATTATGGCCACATGAACTGCGGTAAAAAAAGTATCGCAATTGATCTCAAAAAAGATGCGGGCAAGGCTATTGCGAAAAAATTAATTGCAAAGGCAGATGTTGTTGTAGAGAATTTTCGGCCTGGCGTGATGCATGAAATGAGCTTGTCATATGACAACTTAAAAGACGAATTTCCTGACCTCATTTTTTGTTCTGTTTCAGGGTTTGGGCAAAAAAGCCCACGTGCGCGTGATCCCGCATATGCGCCTATTATTCATGCAGCAAGTGGACTAGATCTAACTCACATGCGATGGAATAAACATCTAGATCGACCACCCAACACAGGAATATTTACAGCTGATGCGGTAGCTGGAATCTATGCATTTGGTGCTATTCAAACCGCACTGATTCATCGCATGAGACATGGTGGCGGTCAACACGTTGATGTTAATTTATTAGATTCAGCATTAAATTTATTGGTGTATGAAGTTCAAGATGCTCAATTTCCATCAGACAATGTCCGACCTTTGTATGAGCCCCTGAAAACCAGCGATGGGTTTGTCATGGTTGCACCTGTGAATCAAAAAAACTTTGAGAATTTGGCCGACGCCATTGGCTGCCAACATTGGAAAATCGATCCTAAATTTTCTAATAACCGTGCACGTGAACAAAACTGGGCAGAGTTGATGAGAGGGGTTGAGAAATGGACCCAGTTGCGTAC
>CAIMVC010000054.1 GCA_903844825.1 uncultured Burkholderiales bacterium
AAACACAAGCTGATGGTGCCGCGCTGCGCCCGCACCGGCCAGATCATCGAGCCCATGCTGACCGACCAGTGGTTCGTCGCCATGAACAAGGTCAGCCCGCACGACCCGACCGGCAAGTCGATCGCCCAAAAAGCCATTGACGCGGTCGACAGCGGCGCCGTCAAGTTCGTGCCCGAGCAATGGGTCAACACCTACAACCAGTGGATGGGCAACATCCAGGACTGGTGCATTTCGCGCCAACTCTGGTGGGGCCACCAGATACCGGCCTGGTATGACGAGGACGGCCGCGTCTACGTCGCCGAAGACGAAGCCAGCGCACAGGCGCAGGCCCCGGGCAAAACGCTGCGCCGCGACGAGGACGTGCTCGACACCTGGTACTCGTCAGCGCTGGTGCCGTTTTCCACGCTGGGCTGGCCCGAAAAAACCAAAGAGCTCGATCTGTTCCTGCCCTCGAGCGTGCTGGTGACGGGTTACGACATCATTTTCTGTTGGGTCGCCCGGATGATCATGATGACCACCCACTTCACGGGCCAGGTGCCTTTTAAGCACGTCTACATCCATGGCCTGGTCAAAGACGCGCAGGGCAAGAAGATGAGCAAGTCCGAAGGCAATGTGCTGGACCCGGTGGACCTGATCGACGGCATTGAACTGGCGCCCCTGCTGGATAAGCGCTCGCAAGGTCTGCGAAAGCCCGAGACCGCGCCGCAAGTGCGCAAGAACACCGAAAAGGAATTCCCGGCCGGCATTCCAGGCTACGGTGCCGACGCACTGCGCTTTACCTTTGCCTCGCTGGCCAGCCTGGGACGCAGCATCAACTTTGACAGCAAACGCTGCGAAGGCTATCGCAACTTTTGCAACAAGCTGTGGAACGCCACGCGCTTCGTGCTGATGAACTGCGAGGGCCAGGACTGCGGCCTGAAAGAGCACACCAAGGCGCAGTGTCAGCCGGGCGGCGAATTTCACAATTACATGTCGTTCTCGCCGGCCGACCGCTGGATTGCGTCCACCCTGCAACGGGTCGAAGCCGACATTGCCAAAGGCTTTGCCGAGTACCGTCTGGACAACGTGGCCGGCAGCCTCTACCAGTTCGTGTGGGACGAGTTTTGCGACTGGTACCTGGAAATTGCCAAGGTGCAGATCCAGACCGGCGATGCCTCGCAGCAGCGCGCCACCCGGCGCACGCTGATCCGCACGCTCGAGGCCATTTTGCGGCTGGCGCATCCGGTCATTCCCTTCATCACCGAGGAGCTCTGGCAAAAAGTCGCCCCGGTCGCCGGTTTCAACGGCCGCTTTGTAGGCCAGGCGCGCTACCCCACCGCTCAACCGCAGAAAATTGACGAGCACGCCGAAGCCTACGTGGCCAGGCTCAAGGCGGTGGTCGATGCCTGCCGCAACCTGCGCGGCGAAATGAACGTGTCGCCTGCGACCCGTCTGCCGCTGCTGGTCACCGGTGACCAGGACTTCATGGCCGCTGCCGCGCCCGTCATCCGGTCACTGGCCAAACTCAACGACGTCAAGCTCTTTGACGACGAAGCCAGTTGGGCCACCGCCGCGCAAGGCGCGCCGGTGGCGGTGGTCGGTGGCGCCCGTATCTGCCTGCTGGTGGAGGTTGATGTGGTCGCAGAAAAAGCGCGCCTGAGCAAGGAAGCCGCGCGGCTGGAGGGCGAACTGGTCAAGACCACCGCCAAGCTGGGCAACGAGGCCTTTGTCGCCAAGGCACCGCCGGCCGTGCTGGCGCAGGAAAAAAAGCGCATGGCCGACTTTGCCGATACGCTGGAGAAGATCAAGGGCCAGCTGGCGCGTCTGGGCTGAACCGGACGCCAGCGGCGCAAGGATGGTGAGTTTTTGCTCTGCGATGCTGCCGATGGGCTCAAAAAAATGCCGGGCCATGCTAAGTTCGTAGGCACCAGCGCGCCTCCTTTTTTTCTCATTGAACAAGCCCTCATGACACAGCCCCACGCCTCGCAGAAGCCCTCGCCCAAGCCCTTGCAAAAAGCCGTCTTCCCCGTGGCCGGGCTGGGCACACGCTTTTTGCCCGCCACCAAAGCGCAGCCCAAGGAGATGCTGCCGGTGGTCGACAAACCGCTGATTCAGTACGCCGTGGAAGAGGCTTATGCGGCGGGCATTCGCCACATGATCTTCATCACGGGGCGCAACAAGCGGGCCATTGAGGATCACTTCGATACCGCCTACGAGCTCGAAAACGAACTCGAAGTCGCCGGCAAGGTGGCGCTGCTCAAGGTCCTGCGCTCGATTCAGCCGGACAACATGAATTTTTCCTATGTGCGCCAGCACCGCTCGCTCGGCCTGGGCCACGCCGTGCTGTGCGCCGAGCACATGGTCGGCGACGAGCCCTTTGCCGTGCTGCTGGCCGACGACCTGATGGTCGGCAATCCGCCCGTGCTGGCCCAGATGGCCGAGCAGTTTGCAGCGCTGCAGCAGTCGGTGATCGCCGTGCAGGAAGTGCCTCCGGAACACACCCGCCGCTACGGCATCGTCGCCGGCGAGGCGATCAGCCCCAGCCTCATCAAGGTCAGCCGCATCGTGGAAAAGCCGGCCCCCGAAGACGCGCCTTCGCACATGGGCGTGGCGGGCCGCTACATCCTGACGCCGGCGGTGTTTGCGCACATCCGCCAACAGTCAGGCGGCGTGGGCGGCGAGATTCAGCTCACCGACGGCATCGCCGGCCTGATGAGCCAAGAAGACGTCTACGCCTTCCAGTACCAGGGCCAGCGTTACGACTGCGGCAGCAAGGAAGGCTTTTTGCAGGCCACGGTGGAACTGGCGCTTGAGCACCCCGAGGTGGGCCAGCATTTCCGGGCCTACCTGCAGCAATTGCAGCTCACGCTGCGCTGAACGGGCCCGCGCCGGGCCGCCGGGCCGCCAGGTCACCAGGTAAGACGCCCTCAGTTCCCCAGAAACCGGGCGATGTCCGCCGCGGGCGGCCGACTCAGCTGCACACCGACGGGCAGCGACAGCGGTGCCTGCATCAAAAAGTCCAGCGCATCGTTGACAAAAGCTGACACGGCCGGCATGGGCTCGCGCTCGCCTGCGCGAAAAAAGACGATCTGCCTGAACACATCCGGCTTGACCAGGGGCACGGACACCACGGTGTGCAGCGCCGCCGGCGGGCAGCTCAGGCCCGGCAGCAGCGACACCCCCAGACCCGCCTCGACCATCCCGATCAGCGTGGCGGGCTGATCGACCTCGACCGGCGCATATTTCAGGCGCAGCTCGCGCAACACGGTGTCCGCATAGGCGCGAAACAAAGTGCCCTGGCGCATGAGAATCAGCCGCTCGTCACCGAGCTGACGCCCTTCTACCTGCGCCGCAGTGGCCAGCGGGTGATCGCAATGGCAGACGAAACGAAACGGGTCGCGTAGAAAAGGCAAGGTCCTTTCATCGGCCTCGGCCTGGGTTTTGGTGAAAATGGCCACATCGCCCTCGCCGCGCTGGATGTGCTGGCGCAGCACCGGGTCGGCATGGTCGTGAACTTCGATCACGACCTCGGGGCGCGAAGCACTGAAATGACGCACGATGCCCGGCAGCAGACGATGCGCCACCGAAGGCACCGTCAGCAGCGAAATTCGCCCCCTGCGCGCCTGCGCCCACTGCTGGCCGTGCAACACCAGGCGCTCGTTTTCCTGCAAGACCCGCTGCGCATCCCGCAAAAATTCATGGCCCGCCGCCGTCAGCACCAGGGATCGGGTGGTGCGCTCTAGCAGGCGAACACCCACCAGTTCCTCCAGATTGACCAGCGCCTGGCTCAGGGCCGGCTGCCCGATGTGCAGCGTCCGCGCAGCCGCCGCCAGAGAGCCTGTGGCGGCAATGGTCACAAAGGCGCGCAGATGCCGGGGATTGGGATAAATCATTTAATTCGATGAGTCAGTCTTAAAGTTCGATTTGTAGCATGGATCAATTGCTTTTACATTGCCCACACCGCCCAGGCATGCAAGGCCCCATGAAAACTATTTTTCTTCTGTTTGATTCACTGAACCTGCGCAGCCTGCAGCCCTACGGGGCCACGGCGATCAAGACCCCCAATTTCGAGCGACTGGCCCGCTCTTGCGTCACCTTTGACAAGCATTACGTTGGCAGCCTGCCGTGCATGCCGGCGCGCCGGGACATGCACACCGGCCGGCTCAATTTTTTGCATCGCGGCTGGGGACCGCTGGAGCCCTTTGACAACTCGTTTGCCGCGCACCTGTTTGGCCACGGTGTTTATTCGCATCTGGTCTCGGACCACTACCACTACTGGGGTGACGGCGGAGCGACCTACCACAACCGCTACGACACCTACGAGTTCATCCGGGGGCAGGAGCGCGACCCGTGGAAGGCCATGGTCCAGCCGCCCTGGGAGCGCTTGCGCGAGATGTACCACCCGACCCAATTTAGCAAGGAGCGGCGCAACAAGTACGGCCAGTACATCATCAACCGTCAAGCCATCCGGGACTACGAGGAGTTTCCGTCGGTGCGCTGCTTTGACGCGGGACTCGAGTTTTTGCAGGCCAACAGTTCGGCTGACAACTGGCTGCTGCACCTGGAGACCTTTGATCCGCATGAGCCCTTTCATGCCCCTAGCGAGTTCCGGCGCGAATACCCCAGCGACTACCGCGGCCCGATCCTGGACTGGCCGCCCTACCGCCGGGTCACGGAGCTGCCGGAGGAGTGCGATGAGCTGCGTGCCAATTACTCGGCCATCGTGGCCCTGTGCGACCACGAACTTGGCCGGCTGCTGGACTTCATGGACGCGAAAAATATGTGGGACGACACCGCCCTGATCGTCACCACCGACCACGGCTTTTTGCTCGGCGAGCATGACTGGTGGGGCAAGAACGTGATGCCGTGCTACGAGGAGGTCGCGCATATTCCCCTGTTTGTGCACCATCCCGACGCCAGGTCGGCCGCCGGCACACGCAGCGACGCGCTGACGCAGACCATCGACCTGATGCCGACCTTGCTGGACATCGCCGGCGCCCCCATCCCCACAGAGGTCACCGGGCACTCGCTCTTGCCGCTGCTCAAAGGCGCCCCGGCGGCGCGCGAAGCGCTCATCTTTGGCGTCTTTGGCAGCGCTGTGAACGTCACAGACGGGCGCTACAGCTACTTTTTATACCCCCCTGAAATTCGCCGGGAGGGGCTGTACCAGTACACCTTGATGCCGATGCACATGAAGGAAATGTTCTCGGTGGCCGAGCTGGCTGAAGCGACCTTGTCCCCGCCGCAAAGCTACAGCAAGGGCGCGCCGCTGCTGCGGGTGCCGGCCACACCCAAATCGCCCAACTACCGGCTGCATGGCCCGGCAGCGCAAAACGACACGCAGACCGTTTTGTTTGACCTGCAAAACGACCCGGGCCAGTTGCACCCCATCAAAAATGAGGCTGTTGAAAACCGCCTGCGCGCGGCCATCGTGCAACTGATGCAGGCCAATCACGCGCCCGCTGAATACTTTTCAAGGCTGGGTCTGACCCAGCCAGCCACCACCAAGGAAACCCCATGAACCCCCTTCGTTTCGTCACCACCCGGCTGACTTCTTTGACCCTGTCAGCCATGGCACCGGCCCTGGTGCTGGCAGCGGCAGCAGCGCTTTCTTGCGGCGCCCAGGCGCAGGCTGTCTACCCGGACAAGCCGATCAAGCTGATGGTTCCCTGGCCCGCGGGCGGCTCGTCGGACACGGCGGCGCGTCTGGTCGCCAGGCATCTGCAAGACCGGCTCAAGCAACCGGTCGTCGTTGAAAACAAGCCCGGCGCCTCGGGCAATATCGGCACCGAGGTGGTCGCCAAGTCGGCCCCGGACGGCTACACACTGCTGCTGTCGTCCGGCCCGTTTTCGGTCAACCCAAGCTTGTACCGCAGCCTGCCTTTCAACACGGTGCGCGACTTCACGGCCATCGCCCAGGTCGCCAACACCCCCAGCGTGTTGGTGGTCCACCCCTCGTTTGCAGCACGCACCATGGCCGAATTTGTGACACTGGCTCGGGACAAAGCCAAGCCCTTGGCCTATGCCTCGCCCGGCAATGGAACGGCCCAGCACCTGGCGATGGAGTTGCTTCGGCAAAAGGCCGATCTGTCGCTGACCCATGTTCCCTACAAAGGTGGTGCGCCGGCGCTCAATGACCTGCTCGGCGGCCAGGTACCGGCCATGCTGTCGGGCTTTCCGGAAGTCGCCGCGCACCTCAAGGCCGGCCGCCTGCGGGCACTGGCGGTCACCACGCCAGTGCGTTCAGGTCTGCTGCCAGACGTGCCTTCGCTGGTCGAGCTGGGACTGGCCGATTCGGGCACAGCGGGATGGAACGGCTTTCACGCACCGGCAGGCACGCCCGCCGACATCGTCAGGCGGCTGAACAAGGAAATCAACGACATCCTGGCCCAGCCGCAGGTGCTCGAGCAACTGGTCGGACTGGGCTTTGACGTGCGCCGCAGCACCCCCCAGGAGTTCACCGCTTTTGTGAACCAGCAAATCGAGCGCTGGGCTCAGGCGGTGGCGATTTCAGGCGCCAAGGTCGACTGAGCTGGCAGGGGCAACACCGCCATGCTGCTTGTCACGCCCAGGCTGCAGCTGCGGCATGGGCCTTACGAAGCGGACATCTCGCCTGGCGCGGGTGCCCGGGTCACGCGCCTGTGCTGGCGCAGCGGGGCGGGGCGCGTCAGCCACCTGCTGGTGCCTTTGCATGCGCTGTCGTTTGACGAGCAGGCTTGGCCCAAGGCTGGCGCATTTCCCATGCTGCCCTATACCAACCGCCTGCCCAACAGCGGTATTTTTTCGCAAGCCTGTTGGGCGGCGGTTGCACCTGGCTCGCCACCGGGCCGTCAGCACGGGCTCGGTCACCGGCTGGCCTGGCAGGTCGACGCGCACAGCCAGTCGTCAGCGCAGCTGAGCTACCGGCACACGCTGCCCAGCCCGGACTGGCCCTGGTGCTTTGACGCCCGCATCACCTTCGCGCTGACAGACGAAGGCCTGACGGTCACAAGCAGCCTGAGCAATCGCGGCGACGAGCCCATGCCGGGCGCCATCGGCTGGCATCCCTACCACCCCTGCCATCCGCTGCACCCGCAAAGCGACGGCCAACCGGCCACACCGCGATTTGAGGCTGCGCACCAAGTGCCCATGAATGCTGCGGGCGCGTGCCTGCCACGCCCGGCCTGGACGCCGCTACAAGCCGGGGTGACGCAGGCGTTGACGCAAGAAACGTCGGCCTTTGAAGCCTGGGCTCAGCAGGCCAGCGTGCAGGTCGACGAGGCCGTACAGGCCTGCATCAGCGCACAAGGCTGGGACCATCTGGTTGTTCATCGACCGCCTGCGGGGGGCTATGTCTGCCTGGAGCCGGTGAGTGTGTTACCCGGCGAGATCGGTCAAACCGGTCAGGGCGGTCAAATCGATCAGGTCGATCAGGTCGATCAGGGTAGTCAGGGCGGGCTGTTACAGCCCGGTCAGACCGTGTCCGCCTACTGGCGCTGCGCGGCGCAGCCGGCGTCTGCCGACACCTAGGCTGCGCCGTCGGGCAGGACTTCGCAGCGCCCTACCCCCTCAAGCCCAGTGCCAGTGCGCCGGCTTTTGCCCGGCCACAGGAGATCGAAAACTCGCCAAGCTCTCGCCGGCCAGGCAGCCCATATAGGCGGTGCGCATGTCGGCACCGCCAAAGGCCAGGCTGGTGATGTTTTGAAAGCGCCGGCCGCTGGCGGCGGACAACATCGGCCGGGTCAGCTCCCGTGCGACAAAAGCCGCTTCCAGACGCGCGACGCAGGCCGGGTCCGAGTCGTCGATGATGGTCTGCCGCTGCCCGTCGGCGCTGACCCGGTAGACCCGGTTGCTGCCGACGCAAATCACCCACACGCCCCCTTCAGCGTCGAGCGCCATGCCGTCAGGAAAGTCGCCCGCATCAAACTCGGCCAGCGTGACGCGGTCACTGAGTTGCGCATCGGCAGCCACCCGAAAGCGCGACAGGCGCCGGCCAAAGGTTTCGTTGACATAAAGAAACTGACCGTCAGCACTTAAGCGACATTCATTGGTGTAGCGCAGGCCCTGGGCCACCACCCGCGTGCCTTGCGCGTCGCGCACGATGATGTAACCGGTGGCGTCGTCCAGGGGATAAAGATCGCCACATTCGGTGGCGCTGACGCAAATCCAGACCCGTTCCAGACTGTCAACGGTCACGAAGTTCACGCGCGGCAAGGTCAGATCGCCCACTTGCGTCAGCCAGGCGCTAAGCTCGCCCTCCGGCGAGAGCCGCCAGACACCGCCTTGCTCGGACAGGTTGGCGATCAGAAAACTGCCGTCGCGCTGCAGGGCAATGCCGTTGGGCACCAGGCTAGATGTGCCCAACACCTGCTGGCGGCCGTCCGGCTCGATGACCATGACGCCGCCGCGACGGTCCGACGCGAACAGCCGACCAGAGGCCGTCGCCAGCACACACTCGGGGCGCTGCAGGCCTTCCCCGACCCAGGCGATGGCCAGCGGCAGCGAGTCAGAACGGCTCAGGCCGCCTGAGTCACCCGGCTCGGCCCGAGCCGTTGATGCGCCGTCGGCCATGCTCAGTCCAGCGCCAGGTTAATGCGCGCAGCGACCTCGCGCCAGCGGGTCACGTCGCTTTTCATCAAGTCAGCCAGGGCCTGCGACTCCAGAAAGGCGGGCACCACGCCGAGTTCGCGCAGCCGCGCTTGAGTGGCTGGATCGGCCAGCACCGTGCGCACGTCGTCGCTGATTTTCTTGACGACAGCAGCCGGCGTTTTAGCGGGGGCCAGCAGGCCGTACCAGATGTCCGCGTCAAAGTCGCTGATACCGCTTTCGCGGATGGTGGGCACGTTCGGCAAGGCCTCGTAGCGGGTGGCGGTGGTCACGGCCAGGGCGCGTAGCCGGCCGCTCTTGATGAACGCATCAAAGGCCGACAAGGCGCCAAATGCCAGTTGGACTTCATCGGCCAGCAAGGCCGTGACCGACGGTGCCGAGCCCTTGTAGGGAATGTGGGTGATGTCCAGCCCGGTTTTTTGCGTGAACAACTCGACCGCCAGGTGCGGCGCCGTGCCCGTGCCGGCCGAGCCGTAATTGAGTTTGCCCCGGTTGGCCTTCATGTAGGTCACCAGTTCGGCAAAGGTTTTTACGGGCAATTTGTCGTTGACCACGACGACCATGGGCGACGCGGCATAGCGTGCCACGGGCGAAAAGTCACGCAGCAAGTCCCAGGGCAGGTTGCGGTAGACGCTGGTGTTGATGGTGTAGGAATTCACGCACAGCAGCAAGGTGTAACCGTCGGGCGCTGCCTTGGCCACCAGGTCGGCCCCAATGTTGCCGGCAGCACCGGCCCGGTTGTCCACCACCACCTGCTGGCCCCACAGCGTGGAGAGCTTTTGCGCGATCAGGCGGGCCGTGATGTCCGAGCCACCCGGCGGGAAGCCGACCACCAGCCGCACCGGCTTGTCGGGGTAGGCGGCGTGGGCGAGCGGGCTCATCGCCCCCATTGCCAAAATCGCCAACATCGTCAGCAGAAAAAAAGACAGCGTTTGGCTGCGGCGATGACACCAGGCGCGCAAGTTCATGGACAAGTCCCCAAGTTAGGAACGCAGCGACACCGAGAATGATGGCTGAGTACCGGTTAAATAAAAATTCTTTTCGGTACTATATCAATACTCGCCGGTAACCGCTGCCTTTTCCCCGCCGCCATCCAAGCACGCCGAATGACCAATGCACCAAGCACCGCGTTGCGGCGAGTCCGTGGCGGCCCGGCTCACCTGGCGTGCGCCAGGGCACGCTGATAAAAACTCAGGTCCAGGAACTTCTCGGGCGCCGGTGGCCGGCCGCCCCACTGGCCTTCCATTTCAGCCCGCAGTGACAGCATGTTTTCAAAGCCCTGCCGGTTCATGGCGCAGTCCTTGTCCATGCCGTGGCCCGGCGTGGTGAGTTCCGCATAGGTCAGCTCGGCAATGCGCTGGTCGAGTTTGAGCTGCTTTTGCAGCACGCTCAGCACCTGCGCCTTGTTGGCCCGGTCCAGCGTGGCCCGGCAGCCTTCAATGTAGGCGGCCAGAAAACGCTCCAGCGCGCCGCCGTTGGCCTGCGCCCAGGGCCGCATGACAAAGATGCCGCTAGCCTGGTAGGGGCCAAACAAATCCACCGTCCGGCCCAGGCTCTTGGCGCCAAGGTCTTTGGCCACAAAAGTCCAGGGCGGGTTGAGCATGGTGGCCGGGCTGTCCGGTGATCCGAGCGACTTCGAGCGCGCTTCGGTCCCGCCCAGCGGGTTGAGTTTGTAATCCTTGCCATCGGCCAGGCCGGCGTTCTTGAGAATTTTGCGGCCGATCAGGGCATAGGCCGTGTTGGGGGCGTCGACCACAAAGGTTTTGCCGCGTACGTCGGCGGCGCGCATGATCTCGGGGCGCACGATCATCTCGTTCATGCCGCCATCACCGCCAGCGACGATCACCACATCCTTCTTGGCGACCTCGATCATGGCCACGGCGTTGTCGACTGCAGCCACCGCGATCTCAAAACGCCCCGCTGCCAGGCCATCGCGTTGCTGATCAGAGTTGGGCGTGAACTGCAGTTGCGGCGTGATGCCGCGCCGTGCAAAATCACCACGCTCCATGGCCATGTAAATCGGCGTATTGCTGGAGCCGCGAAACACATTCACGCGCAAGGTGACCGGATCGTTAGGGGGCGGCGGTGGCAGCATGGCGCAACCGGACAGCCCGAAAACGGGCGCCAGCAACAGACAAAGCGTGCGCACAGCGGTGCGCGGGCGACGTGGGTTCAAACTGGCGGCCATGGCGAGTCTCCTTGTTTCTAGACGTCCTCAGCAGACTGAGGACGTCTAAACGGTAACAAAAAGACTGCCGCACATAAAGACCCGCCGCTGAAATTCAGATTTCCAGCGGACCGGCCCGCAAAGGTAAGCCGCGTCACATCAGCCAGCGGGCGGGAAGGCAAGGCCTCCCGCTCAAGACGGCACAAGCCCCCCGCACTAACTCACTTGATGCCGTGCTTGATCTTGGCTTCGCTCTCACACAATGTTTTGGCAGGACCGGCCGCCATGGCGTCACATTTTTCCTTGGCTACCTTGTAGTCGGCTTCGCGCTTTTGAGCGCTGGCGGCGGCAACACTGGCGTCGGCCTTGGCCTTGTCAACTTTGGCTTCGGCCTTGGCGATGGTACGAGCCGACTTGGCCTCGGTCACGCACACATCTTTGGCGCTACCGGACAAGTCGTCGCACTTTTCCTTGGCTACGTCATAGGCCGCATCAGCCTTGGAATCTCTGATTTTCTTCTCGTGGCTCGGACCCGGCTTGTACTTTTCCTCAAGCTCCGCCTTAGCCACCTTCTCAGTGCCCTTGGCCTCCGCCTGACAAATATCCTTGGCGTTGGCCTTGAGGGACGTGCACTTGTCGCGGCTGACCTTGTAATCGCCCTCAATGCGGTCTTTCTGGGTCTTGTACTCCTCCTTGGTCATGGCCAGAGCCTGGCCGGCGAAGGCGCAAGACAGCGCAAGAGTGAGCATGGCAAGCGAGGTCTTCATGATGAATTTCCTTTTGTAAATGAACCGATACCGTGCCCAAGAGCGAGAGCCAGCACGGCTCTGGCACCGGACGCAAAGGAACTTTAAAACCGGCGGGCGCGGGGCGCGGTAGGCCCGCTCGCGCACTGCGGGTAGGCAAAGGCCTACGGATCGGTTCAGCGCGAGCGCAGGGTGCGGCTGAGCAAGGCTACGGGCAGCAGGCCGACCAGGACCAGCGCCAGGGCGGGCAGGGCCGCCTCGCCAAGACGTTCATCACGCGCCAGTTGGTAGGTCACCACGGCCAGCGTGTCGCTGTTGAAGGGCCGCAGCACCAGCGTCGCCGGCAACTCCTTCATGACGTCAACAAACACCAACAGCCCGGCAGCGGCAACCGAACGCTTGAGCAGCGGCCAATGCACCCGGCTGAGCAGGCCCCATCCCGTGCTGCCCAACATGCGGGCGCTGTCGTCAAAGCTCGGCGAGATGCGCGAGTAGCCGCTTTGCACCGACTGCAGGGCGACCGCCGAAAACCGCACCAGGTAAGCCCAGACGATGCCCAAAGCCGTGGCGGTCACCCAGTAGCCCACCGCCGTCTGGGGGGCGGCCGCCTGCAACCAGCCCACCGGCAGCAGCAAGCCGACCACAATCACCGCACCTGGCACGGCATAGCCCAGACTGACCAGGCGAACGGCGGCGCGGTTCAAGCCGGTGGGCCGCCGCCGCAGGGCAAAAGCCAGCGCCAGCGCCAGGCCCGTGGCCAGCGCCGCCGTCAGGCCGGCCAGCCAGACACTGTTGATCGACCACTGCACAAAAGCGGACCACGGCAGGCCGTCCCAGCCCGCCGTCAGGGGCCTGAGCATGAACAGCACAGGCGCCACAAACCCGAGCGCAATCGGCAAGGCACAAGCCAGCCAGGCCAGCACAGCCCGCTGGCCCCGCAGCGGCGTCGGCAAGGCATCTGCCGCACCGGCTCGCCCGCCGCGCCCGACCGCAAATCGCATGCGTTTTTGGGCGCTGCTTTCGATGTGCAAAAGCGACGCCACCACCACCAGCAGCACCGTAGCCAGCTGCGCTGCAGCCATGCGGTCGTCCATGGCCAGCCAGGCCTTGTAGATGCCGGCGGTGAAGGTCTGGATACCGAAGTAGCTCGACACACCAAAGTCAGCCAGGGTTTCCATCAGCGCCAGTGCCACGCCCGCCGAGACGGCCGGCCGAGCCAGCGGCAGGGCCACTTCGCGAATGCGCCGGGACAGCGGCGCACCCAGCAAGCGCGCCGCTTCCATCAGGTGAACGGCCCGCTCCGCCAGCGCCGTGCGGGCCAGCAAATAAACGTAGGGATACAGGGCGAGCGTAAAAACCAGCACCGCGCCGCCCAAGCTGCGCACCTCGGGCAGGAGCCGGCCTTGCAGTCCCAGTGCCGTGCGCAGCCAGCTTTGCAGGGGACCGGCGTATTGCAGAAAGTCGGTGTAGGCATAAGCCACCACGTAGGCCGGCATGGCCAGCGGCAACAACAGCGCCCATTCAAACGTACGCCGCCCGGGAAAATCAAACAGCGTGACCGCACAGGCCGTCCCCATGCCGACCAGCGCCACCCCCAGCGCCACCGACAGGCACAGCACCAGCGTGGTCAGCGTGTAGTCGGGCAGCACGGTGCGACTCATCTCCAGCAGGATGCCCGCACCCTGCCAGTCCAGTTGCAGCCAGGACAAGGCCACGGCCAGCACCGGCAGCAGCAAGGCAGCGAGCAGGCAAGTCAGCGCGGCAGACGACAGCAAACGAAGCATGAAATCCAGAAGTGATCGGGGCCTGGGCAAGCCGGGGAGCGGAGGCCGGCAGGCCCGCCAGTGCAAATGAGAATTGTAAGCATCTACAATCTGGGCATGTTCCTGGAAATTTCCCAGCTCTGCGTGCACTACGCCGGTCGCCCACAGGCGGCGGTCAACGGCGCATCGTTCAGCATGGAAGCCGGCGAAATCGGCGTGCTGATCGGCCCGTCAGGCTGCGGAAAAACCACCTTGCTGCGCGCCGTAGCCGGGCTGGAACGGGCGCAATCGGGCCGCATCACGCTGGCCGGTGAGCTCGTCAGCAGCGAACACGCCCACGTGCCGGCCGAGGCGCGGCGCATCGGCATGGTGTTTCAGGATTACGCGCTTTTTCCCCACCTGGATGTGCAGCGCAACGTGGCTTTCGGCCTGACCCATCTGCCCGCCGCCGAACGCCGGCAGCGGGTGCTGGAGGTGCTGGAACTGGTCGGGCTGGCCGAGTCACAACACCTGCATCCGCACCAACTCTCGGGGGGCCAGCAACAACGTGTAGCCCTGGCCCGCGCACTGGCACCCAAGCCGCGGCTGCTGCTGCTTGACGAGCCCTTTTCCAATCTGGACGTCGACCTGCGCGAGCGGCTGGCGCACGAGGTGCGCGGCATTCTCAAGGCGGCCGGCGCCACCGCGCTGTTTGTGACCCACGATCAACTCGAGGCCTTCGCCATTGGCGACCACATCGGCGTCATGCACGGCGGCCAGTTGCAGCAGTGGGACGAGGCCTATGCGCTTTACCACCGGCCGGCCACGCGCTTCGTGGCCAACTTCATTGGTCACGGCGTCTTTGCCCACGCGCAGATCCAGCAGCAAGACGGCAGCGTGGTGGTTCACACGGCCTTGGGCGACCTCACGGACATGGACGAATGCCCCATGCCCAGCGCCTACCCGAACGGCCTGTGCGACGTGCTGCTGCGCGCCGACGACATCGTTCACGACGACGCGGCACCTGTCAAAGCGCAGATTTTGCGCAAGGCCTTTCGGGGTTCGGAATTTCTCTACACCCTGAAGCTGCCCAGCGGTGAATCGCTGATGGCCCACGTTCCTTCGCACCACGACCATGACATTGGCGAGTGGATCGGCATACGCGCCGAAGTCGACCACGTGGTGACTTTTGCGCGGGAGCCGGCGTAAGAAACTGGCGCTGAGCAGCGCGGCTCAGGCTCTCAGACGCTCAGACTTCCTCGCGCAAGCGCTGGACTTCGCGGTGCAAGTCCAGTGCCCAGCCGCGCCGGTCACGCCCCTGGGCGTGCTCCGGCTCGCCGAGCGTCACCTGCGCCACCAACTGCCTGGCCAGCAAGGTCTGCCAGATCGAGCCCAGCAGCGTGTCGTCGTCAATAAACCGCGGCGCGTGGCTGATCTGACCACTGGCGCCGTCGACAAAGCGCAGGGCCACCGGCTGCACCTGCGCTTGGGCGGTAATGGCGGCCTGGATCAAGTTGGCGTGAAAAGGTTTGAGCGTCAGACCGTCACCAGTCGTGCCTTCGGGAAACACCGCCAGCACATCGCCGGCCTGCAAACGCTCGACCATGTGGTGCAGCACGCGGTGCGCATCGCGCCGCGACTCGCGCTCGATAAACAGGGTGCCCGCACCCGCCGCCATGGCACCGATCAGGGGCCAGCGCCTGACGTCGGATTTTGAAATGAACCGGCAATAGCCCGAGGCGTGCATCACCAGGATATCCAGCCACGAGATATGGTTGGCCACCAGCAGCACCGGCCCGGCCGCCAGGGGCGAGCCCCGACGCACCAGATCAATGCCGAAGATCAGCAGCATGTGGCCGGCCCATCGCTCGACGTGCTGGCTGCGCTCGAGCACCGTCAGCCTGGGAAAGTGACGCCGGATGATCCACAGGCCGTGGGCCACATGCAAGCCGGCCCGAACCAGCTTGACACCGACGCGCAGCGCTCTCATGCGCGGCCGGCTGCCTCGTAGGCCAGTTGGCCCCCCACGAGCGTCCAGCGCACTTGCGCCGGCAACTCATAGCTGGAAAACGGCGTGTGTTTGCCCTGGCTGCGCAGCGCCGCCGGTGTCACCGTCCAGGCCGCCGCAGGATCGAACACGCACAGATCGGCCACACCGCCCACCACAATCTGCCCGGCGCTGGCCTGCAGCGTCCCCAGCGACGCGCCGAGCACCGCAGCCGGTGCGCAGGTCAACACGGCCAAGGCGCGCGCCACACCAGCGCCGCTTTCAGCGCCCCACTTGCAGGCCAGGCCCAACAGCAGTTCCAGCCCGGTGGCGCCCGGTTCTGACTCGGCAAAGGGCAAGGTCTTGGCATCTTCGTCCACCGGTGTGTGGTCCGACACCAGCGCATCGATCAGGCCATCGGCCAGACCCTGGCGCAGGGCATCGCGGTCGCGCTGCTGGCGCAGCGGCGGCTCCAGCCGCATACGGCTGTCAAAGTAGCCAATGTCGACGTCGGTGAGAAACAAATTGTTGATGCTCACGTCGCACGTCACCGGCAAGCCTTCGGCCTTGGCATTGGCCACCAGCGCCAGACCGGCAGCGCTGCTGATGCGGCAGATATGAACCCGGGCTTTGGTCGAACGCATCAATTCAAAAATGGTGTGCAGCGCAATGGTTTCCGACGCCACCGGCACACCACTCAGGCCCAGGCGCGTGGCCATGGGGCCACTGGCCGCCACGCCCTTGCCCAGGTGAAAGTCGCGCGGGCGCAACCACACGGTGTAGCCAAAGCTGGCCGCATATTGCAGCGCCCGCACCAGCACCTGCGTGTCCAGCAGCGGCACCTCGGCCTGGCTGAAACCCACGCAACCGGATTCGGTGAGCTGCACCATTTCAGTCAGCGCTTGTCCCTTGAGGGAGCGCGTCAGCGCACCCAAGGGGAAGACGCGCGACTGGTGCAATTTCTCGGCGCGGAACTTGAGCATTTCAACCAGCCCGGGCTCATCGAGCACTGGTTCGGTATCGGGAGGGCAGACCAAGCTGGTGACGCCGCCAGCGACTGCGGCAGCGAGTTCGCTTTCCAGCATGCCCTCGTGCTCGTGGCCGGGTTCGCGCAAACGGGCAGCCAGGTCAATCAGGCCGGGCGCAACCACGCAGCCGCTGGCGTTGAGGATTTTGTCGGGCGCAAACTTTGCTGGCAGCTGGCCGATCGCGCAGATACGGCCGGCGGCGATGGCCAGGTCGGCGACCTGGTCGAAACCGCTGGCCGGGTTGATGACTCGGCCGTTTTGAATGAGGATATTCATGCTTCGTTCCCGGCCACAATGCCCATCACCGCCATGCGCACCGCAATGCCAAAAGTCACTTGCGGCAAGATCACGCTTTGCGCGCCATCGACTACGGCCGAGTCAATTTCAACGCCGCGGTTGATAGGGCCGGGGTGCATGACGACGGCGTCCGGCTTGGCCAGCTTGAGTTTTTCAGGTGTCAGGCCAAAGCTCTTGAAGTATTCCTGGCTGCTGGGCAACAGCGCACCCGACATGCGCTCGTTTTGCAGGCGCAGGGTGATGATCACGTCAGCGTCCTTGATGCCTTCTTCCAGGGTATGGCACACACGCACGCCCATGTGGCTCATGTCAGCCGGCACCAGGGTCTTGGGGCCGACCACGCGCACCTCGGGGCAGCCCAGCGTGGTCAGCGCATGAATGTCGGAGCGGGCCACGCGCGAGTGCAGCACGTCGCCGACGATGGCGACCGTCAACTGGCTGAAATCTTTTTTGTAGTGGCGGATGGTGTACATGTCCAGCAGCCCTTGCGTCGGATGCGCATGACGGCCGTCGCCGGCGTTGATCACGTGCACATGCGGCGCCACGTGCTGGGCGATCAAATAAGGTGCGCCCGACTCGCTGTGGCGCACCACAAAAATATCAGCCGCCATGGCGCTCAGGTTGGCGATGGTGTCCAGCAGCGACTCACCCTTGGAAGCCGATGAGCGCGCAATGTCCAGGTTGATGACATCGGCCGAAAGCCGCGTGGCCGCAATTTCAAAGGTGGTGCGGGTGCGGGTGGAGTTTTCAAAAAAGAGGTTGAACACACTCTTGCCGCGCAACAAGGGCACTTTTTTGACCTCGCGGTCGCTGACGCTGACAAAGTTGGCAGCGGTGTCCAGAATCTGCGTGAGGATGGCTTTGGGCAAGCCTTCTATCGACAGCAGGTGAATGAGTTCACCGTGCTGATTGAGTTGGGGATTTCGTCGATTCAGCACGCTTTAGGCTCCCTGGACTTCAAAACTAAACCGGCCCGCCGCGTCACGCGCCAGTTGCAAGGACTGCGCGGCCGGCAGCGCCACACGCGCCACCGCCAGGTCCGCCTGCACTGGCAGTTCGCGCCCGCCCCGGTCCACCAGCACGACCAGCTTGACACTGGCCGGGCGGCCGTAGTCGAACAACTCATTGAGAACCGCGCGCACGGTGCGCCCCGTAAAAAGCACGTCATCGACCACGATGAGGTGAGCGCCATTGACGTCAAAAGGCAGCACCGTCTGCGCGCCGACCGCCAGGCCGCGCTGGGCAAAGTCGTCGCGATGCATGGACGACGACAGCACGCCCACGGGCGCGCTCAGGCCCAGGTCTTGTTGCAGGCGCTCGGCCAGCCACACGCCACCCGACGCCACGCCCACCAGCTGCGGTGCCTGGGCGTAACTGCCTAGCAATTGCTGCACCGCCGCGCGCAACTCAAGGTACAGGGCCTCGGCGTCCAGGGTCAGGCTGCTCATGCCGTTCCCCCCGGGCGGGCCTGGGTGTGATTGGATTCGGTCCTCACGCAAGACTCCTTAAAAATTGCTCAAGAATTATGCAGGCAGAGGCGGCGTCCGCATCGGCGGCGCCCTGCGAGATGGCTTCGGTGGTGCTGTAGCGCTCGTCAACTTCAAAAACCTGCAGGCCAAAACGTCCGCGCAACTGGCGGGCAAACTTTTGCGCACGCCGCGTATTGTCGTGGCTGGCACCGTCGGGGTGAAAGGGAATGCCCACCACCAGGGCATCGGGTTCCCACTCGCGGATGGTCTGCGCCAGCGGCCCAAACCGAGCGTCACCCGTGGCGGAGATGGTGGCGCGTGCGGTGGCGGTGCGCGTCAGGCGGTTGCCGGTGGCGACGCCGGTTCGTTTGAGACCAAAGTCAAAAGCCAGAAAGGTTTGGAAGTTGGCAGGAATCAACGGCGCTGACGGAACTGATGGAACTGATAAGGCCGGTGGCGCCGAGCCAGCGCTCATGCGTGACCCGCCTCGGACGACAACATCCAGCTTTGCAGACCGAGCAGCAGCAAGGCGCGCTCGTAACGTTGCTCGACCGGGGTGTCAAAAATCACGGTCGGGTCAGCCGCCACCGTCAACCAGCTGTTGTCCGAAATTTCGGCCTCCAGTTGCCCCTCGCCCCAGGCCGAGTAACCCAGCGACACAAACACCTTGCGCGGACCGGCGCCGGTCGACAAGGCCTCGAGCACGTCTTTGGAGGTGGTCATTTCCAGGCCGCCGGGAATCACCATGGTCGACGCGTAAACCGCCTCGCTGCCGGGCATCATGCTCTCGTGCAGCACAAAACCCCGCTCGGTCTGGACCGGGCCGCCCTGGTAAACCGGCGCCAGGCTCAGGTCATCGCGCCGCAGCGGCAGCTCGACCTTGTCGAACAGGCTTTTCAAACTGATCTCGCTGGGCTTGTTGATCACCAAGCCCAGCGCGCCACGCTCGCTGTGCTCACACATGTAGACCACGCTGCGGACGAAAGGCTCATCGTCCAGGCCGGGCATGGCGATCAGAAAATGATGTGTGAAATTGGTCGATGCAAAGTCCAGGGCCATGCATCGATTTTACGCTTGATGCCACGGATCGGCGACCGATCCGGCAACAACCTTTGGCAGCTGATGTGCAGCGCCCGGGGCGACCGGGCAAGCCGGGCCGGCTACCATCGCCAGCATGGCAAAACAATACAACAGCGGCCTGGTCTGGTTCAGGCGGGACCTCAGGGCGCACGACAACGCAGCGCTGCATCACGCGCTGACCACCTGCGAGCGCGTGCACTGCCTGTTTTTGCTGGACCGGGACATTCTCGATACCCTGCCGCGGGCCGATCGACGGGTGGAGTTCATTCTGGCCAGTCTGAGCGAACTCGACGAAACGCTCAGGGCCCTGGCGCTGGCGCATGGCGTGCCCAACGCCGGCCTGAGCGTGGTGCACGGCTGGGCCAAGCAAGCCGTGCCTGAACACGCCGCCGCGCTGGGCGTGCAGGCTGTGTTTGCCAACCACGACTATGAGCCGCAGGCGATAGCCAGGGATCAAGAGGTGGCGCAGGCCCTGGCCGGGTCGGGCGTGGCTTTTCACACCTTCAAGGACCATGTAATTTTCGAGCGCACCGAGCTGCTGACCCAGGGCGGCAAGCCCTACGGCGTGTTCACACCCTACAAAAATGCATGGCTCAAAAAAGTCGATAGCTATTACCTGCAGCCTTACGCCATCTCGCGCCACGCTGCGGCCCTGGCCAGCCGGACCGCAGCCATGCCCGTGCCCACGCTGGCCGACATCGGCTTTGAAAAAACCAACTTGCAAACGCTCGGACTGCAGCCCGGCAGCAGCGGCGGGCAAAGCCTTTTTGACGAGTTCCTGGCCCGTATGGACCGCTATGACGAGACCCGCAACTTCCCCGCGGTCAAGGGGCCGAGCTATCTGGGCGTGCACCTGCGCTTTGGCACGGTCTCGATTCGCCAATTGGCGGCCAAGGCGCACGAGATGCAAGCTGGCGGCAGCAGCGGTGCGGCCGTCTGGCTCAGCGAATTGATCTGGCGCGACTTTTACGCGCAGATTCTTGACAACTTCCCAAGGGTTGCCAACTCGTCCTTCAAACCCGATTACGACGCCATTGCCTGGGAAACCGGCCCGCAGGCAGACGCCTTGTTTCAAGCCTGGTGCGAGGGCTGCACCGGTTACCCGCTGGTCGACGCGGCCATGGCCCAGATCAACCAGACCGGCTACATGCATAACCGCTTGCGCATGGTGGCCGCCTGCTTTTTGATCAAGGACCTGGGCATCGACTGGCGCCGCGGCGAAGCCTACTTTGCCGAAAAACTCACTGACTTTGATCTGTCAGCCAACAACGGCGGCTGGCAATGGGCCTCCAGCAGCGGCTGCGACGCGCAGCCCTACTTTCGCATCTTCAACCCGGTCAGCCAAAGCAGCAAGTTCGACCCCGAAGGCAAGTTCATCCGACGCTACCTGCCGGTGCTGGCCGGACTGTCGGGGCCGGCACTGCACAGCCCCTGGGAAGCCAGGCCGCTGGAGCTGGCGGCGGCTGGCGTCACACTCGGCGAGAACTACCCGCAGCCGGTGGTACGACACGATCAGGCACGCGCCCGCACGCTGGAGCGCTACGCGGTGGTAAAAAAACGAAGCCTTGATATTTGATGCCCGAAGCCGACATGCCTGCGCCGGCCTGCCCATGAGGGCCGCAGCGGCAAGATGATTGTCAAGTCTGGGATGGGTGGACGGCCGCAGGGCCAGCCACCAGATGGCTCAGAGCTGAACCATTTCAAAGTCTTCCTTGCGGGCTCCACACTCCGGGCAGGTCCAGTTCATGGGCACATCGGCCCACAGGGTGCCGGGTGCAATGCCGTCTTCCGGGCAGCCCACCGCTTCGTCATAGATCCAGCCGCAGATCAAGCACATCCAGGTCGTTGTTGGGGTCACAGTTTTACTTGCCTTGCAATAGAATGAACAGATTGTATCGACGCGGCCACGGTCTCCCCCGACAGGCAAAATTAGAGCCTATGGCAAACCACAATCCCCCCCAAGCCGCTCCTGCACAGGCCACGGACGATGACACCGACGCCAGTCCGGCCTGTGTCATGAGCTTTAATGCCAATGACCCCAGCGGCGCCGGCGGCCTGACGGCCGATGTCAGCGCCATTGTCTCGACCGGCGCGCACGTCCTGACCGTCGTGACCGGCGCCTACGGCCGCGACACCGCCGAAATATTCGACCATTACCCCTTCGACGACGAAGCCGTCACGGAACAGGCCCGCATCGCGCTGGAAGACATGCCGGTCGGCGCCATCAAGGTGGGCTTTGTCGGAACGCCCGAGAATCTCAGCGCCATTGCAGAGATCGCCGCCGACTATGCCGACGTCCCGCTGATTGCCTACATGCCCAACCTCTCGTGGTGGGACGAAAGCCAGCTCGAGAGCTACCTTGACGCCTTTCGCGAACTCTTGCTGCCGCAAGCCACCGTGCTGGTGGGCAACCACAGCACCCTGTGGCGCTGGTTGCTGCCGGAGTGGTCCGGCGAGCGCAGCCCCAACGCCCGCGAGATTGCCAAGGCGGCCGCCAAATTTGGCACGCCCTACACCCTGGTCACCGGTTTGCCGGCGCAGGAGCAGTTCATCGAAAACGTACTGGCCAGTCCGCAAAGCGTGCTGTACAGCGAAAAATTCGAACACTTCGAAGCCAGCTTTGCTGGCGCTGGCGACACCCTCACCGCCGCCCTGGCCGCCCTGCTGGCCAACGGCCACGATCTGCAGGCCGCCACCGCGGAAGCCCTGACCTACCTGGACCACAGCCTAGACGCGGGCTTTCAGCCCGGCATGGGCCATCTGGTGCCGGACCGCCTCTTCTGGGCCCAGGTCGATGCCGACGATCTGGCAGAAATGACCGAACTGGCGGGCGGCGCAGACGCATCCGCCGCGGCCGACTCACCGACATCCCCTCTCTTATTTGAACTCCCACCCCATGGCACCAAGCACTAGCGCAAACTCCACCCCGGTCAGCCGACCTTCCCGCAATGACGTGCTGTTCGAGCGCGCCAAGGCGCTCATCCCCGGCGGCGTCAACTCGCCGGTACGCGCCTTCAAGGCCGTGGGCGGCACGCCCCGCTTTGTGCAACGCGCGCAAGGAGCGTACTTCTGGGATGCCGACGACAAGCGCTACATCGACTACATCGGCTCCTGGGGTCCGATGATCCTGGGCCACGGTCACCCTGGCGTGGTCGAAGCGGTGCAAAAGGCCGCGCTCGAAGGTTTTTCCTTTGGCGCGCCGACCGAGCGTGAAGTCGAGCTGGCCGAGGAAATCATCAAGCTGGTGCCATCCATCGAGATGATCCGGCTGGTCAGCTCCGGTACCGAAGCGGCCATGAGCGCCCTGCGCCTGGCGCGCGGCGCCACCGGCCGCAGCAAGATCATCAAATTCGAAGGCTGCTACCACGGCCATGCCGATGCACTGCTGGTCAAGGCCGGCTCGGGACTGGCCACCTTCGGCAACCCGACCAGCGCCGGCGTTCCGCCCGAAGTGGTGCAGCACACACTGGTGCTGGAGTACAACAATGTGCAGCAACTCGAAGAGGCTTTCGCCCTGCATGGGGGGGAGCTGGCCTGCCTGATGATCGAGCCGATTGCCGGCAACATGAACTTCGTGCGCGCCAGCGTGCCCTTCATGAAGCGCTGCCGCGAACTCTGCTCCCAGTACGGAGCGCTGCTGGTGTTTGACGAGGTCATGAGCGGCTTTCGGGTCGGCCTGGCCAGCGCGCAAGGCCTCTACGCGCAAATGCTGCCGGGCTTTGAGCCCGACATGACGGTGCTCGGCAAGGTCATCGGGGGTGGCATGCCCCTGGCCGCATTTGGCGGCAAACGCGAGGTGATGCAGCAACTCGCGCCCCTCGGGCCGGTTTATCAAGCCGGCACACTCAGCGGCAACCCGGTGGCCACCGCTTGCGGCCTGGCAACGCTCAAAGAATTACAAAAGCCCGGTTTTTACGAGGCCCTGGGTGCGCGCACGCAGTCCCTGGTCGCCGGCCTGACACAGGCTGCCAGCAGCGCCGGCGTGCCATTTTGTGGCGACAGCGAAGGCGGCATGTTCGGCTTCTTTTTGATGGACCAGTTGCCCCAAAACTACGCCACCGTGATGACCACCGACAGCCCGGCCTTCAACAAGTTCTTTCACGCCATGCTGGACAGCGGCATTTATTACGCGCCAGCCCTGTACGAAGCCGGCTTTGTCAGCGCCGCACACACAGCGGCCGATATTGAAGAAACCGTGGCCGCAGCCCAACGCTTTTTCTCGGCGCTCTAAAGCTTCAAAACGCCGGGCCGCGACTGCGCATTGCTGGCCCGAAATGCGCCTCATAAGCGCAGCGTCACCCGCTAAGCCGGTGACGCTCACCCCATCAGGCTCAGGATCAGGCTCAGGGCTTGACGCCTGTGGGCCGGCTGGCGAATCCGGTCATGTAGCGGATCGCATCACCAATGGTGTCGCGCCACACCGACCACTCATGGTCACCGTCAATGACACGAAATTCAACGAGCTTGGGCTGGTACTCAAAGAGCTTTTGAAACAGGCCCGCTGCGTGGTAGGCGATCGAAAAAGTGTCGTGGTCACCGCTGTTGATGTACATCGGCACCACCATCTTCTTAGCCTTATAAGCCTCCCAGTGGGCGGTGTAGTTCAGCCGGTCCCAGGAGGCTTGGTCAAAGCGCCCGTCCTTTTGAAATGGCGCCACGCGCATGGCCGAGGAATGGCCTGGCGGCGTGGGGCTGTAAATGGCGGGGCTCAGCGCCGCGGCCGAGACGAACAGTTCGGGGTACTTGAAGGCCGCGCTGACGGTGCCAAAGCCACCAGCCGACAAGCCGGCCACCATGCGGCCACCGCGCTCAGCAATGGTTCGGTAGGAGGCGTCGATGTGCGGGATCAACTCGCCAATCCAGGCCGACTCGGCCTTGTCCTTGTTGCCGTCCACCCACCAGGTCGAGCCGCCGCCGGGCATGACGATGATGAAGGGCTGAACCCGGCCGTCCTTGATGAGCTTGTCAGCGGTTTGCTGCACCTGCCCGCTCACCAGCCACTCGTTTTCGTTGCCGCCGTTGCCGTGCAGCAAAAACAGCACCGGGTAGCGCAGACGACCGCTCTCATAGCCATCGGGCAGGTAGACGGTGTACTTATAGTCGGTACCCAGGGCTTTGGACTTGATGCTGTGTAATGTGACCTCGCCGGCCGTCGCCAGCGGCCCGGCCAGCACAATAAAGGCCATCGCCACCAAAGACAGGCCGCGCCTGACCCGAGCCGACACGGCGCCCCAAAAACCAAGACGATCCATCACGCTTGACGACATAAGCACTCCTCTAGGAAACAAATGACACCTGTCCGGCACCCCGGGGAGGGCGCCGCAACGACCGAACCTAACGACTACAAACCCTGCATGCCTTTTTCGAGGAAGCTCAAGTCGAAGGCATTGGCAAACTTGAAGCTGGCCGGCACCTCGGGTTGACGACGGCCGCGGTATTCCATGTTGAGGAACTCCACGTTGACGTCGAAATGCTTTTGCGTAGGCACCGGGGTCTTCATGTACATGCCCACGTTGTTGGCAAACACCGCATCAAACAAGCTGGGATCGAGGTCTTTGAAGTAGTCGCGGGCGAAGGCCTTGAAGGCGGCGGGCTCCTGCTGCATGGAGCGCAGCGCCAGGGCGATACCCCGGCAGTAGGCGGCCAGCTCCTTGGGCTTGTCCTTGGCCGTTTTTTCGGTGACGCTGGCTGCAATGTACAAAAAATCGTTGAGCTCGGGGGGCGGATTGGTCACCATGTTGAACAGGTAGGCGCCGCCAAATTTGGAAATGGCCACATCCGAGGACGGTGAGGACAGGCAAAAACCGTCAATCTGGCCCTTGTCGAAGGCGGCGATCATGGCGCTGGGGCCGCCTTGAACGGGCACGATCTGCGCGTCGCGATCGGGGTCGATCTTGCCGCGCTGCATCAGGTAGCGGGTGAGTTGATCAGGGCCGCCGCCGGGGCCTGTGGTGCCGATGCGCAAGCCCCGCAAAACTGCGGCCTTGGCGTCTGGCGCACTGGCTTCTGTCAGGCCGGCTTTATCCAGGATCGATTTCTTGACGACGACGTTCGATGCAAATTTATTGACCCAACCGCAAATCATCTTGACTGGACGACCCAGCAACTGCACGCGCATATTGGTTGCCGGTGAGCCCAGCAACACCTCGGCAGCCCCAGAGAGCAAAGCGTCCTGGTTGACCCCCCGGTTGGTGGCCGCCAGCTCGACCGCCAGCCCGGCCTTGTCGAACAGCTTTTGATGAAAAGCGTAGTCCTCCGCACTCCACAGCCAGGACCGTGAAGTCGAGCGCAAGGAGGAGAGTTTGTCCTTGTCCTGCGCCAGCGCCGGCAGGCCGGCGAGCATGCCGCCGGTGGTGGCCCAAACGCTCAAAACACCTTTGAGTACAAGTCGTCGTTCGCTCGCATCGTTCATTGCTGGTTTCCTCCAAGTGGATAGTTCAAATTAAAAGGGCTGAGAAGGTCAAAACGCTCAAGAAGCTGCCCGCCCGTGGCGCAGCAAGCGCCCAGGCAATTGCCAACCCTCGGCGGGCGCGACGTCGGGCTTGGGCAATTCAACGCCGTTGACAAACACGCGGTCAATGCCCGTGGGGTAGGAGATCAGCCGGTCTGCCTGCGCTGGCAAGTCGTGCACCCGCTCAAGCGGCCCGGCCGCCACCGTGTCAGGGTCAAAAATCACGATGTCCGCCGGCCGACCAATCGCCAGCAAGCCGCGATCAGACAGGCCAAAAATTTCTGCCGGGCGTGCCGTCATCATGTGCACCGCCTGCTCCAGGGAAAACGCCTTGCGCTCGCGCACCCAGTGACCGAGCAGGTAGGTTGGGTAGCAGGCGTCGCACAGCTGCGACAGGTGCGCGCCGCCATCGCCGAGCCCCAGCACCACATCGGGGTCTTGCAAAATCTCCTGCACCTCGTCTTCTTCGAAGTTCACCAGCGGCGTCCGAAAACGCGCCTGCAGATCCGAGTCCAGTGCCAGGTCCAGCATCAAATCAACCGGGTGCTGACCGGTCTCAGCGCCGATGTCGGTCAGGCGACGCCCGACCCAATCGGCGCGCTGCGGGTGAAACGACAGCTCCGTCAATGCAAAACTGGCCCGACGCATGCCGCCTTCGGCAGCCCCGCCGGAAAAGAAAGCGTCGCGGTTGCCGCGCCCGGCCAGTTCTTCCCGAAACGCATGGCGAAACCCCGGGTCTGCATAGATCTGCCGACGCGCCGCTTCGTCGGGCGCATCACGAACCGTTGAAAACAGCAGCCAGGTGTCAAAAATGACCGGCGAACGAAAGTCGAATTCACTGACGATGGGCCGGCAGGCCACCTGGGGATAAATCGGATAGCCCTGGCGCCTGAGTTCGCGATTTTTCTCGAGCACCTCGCGGTGTCGCCAGGGTCCGAGTTGCCCGGCCAGAACAGCCGTCCAGCACACCGTGGCGCCGCTGGCCTGGTGCATCGCCAGGTAGTCATCGAACTTGGCGTCCCGCGCCACGTTGTAATGAATCAAACCGTGACCGGCCTGCCCGACAGCGCTGGCCAGCGCCAGCATCTCGCCCCGCGAGGCCAGGCGGCTGGGCACCGGTTTGCCAGAAAACCCGATGTGCACGTTAGACACCGAAGTAGCAAAAGCAATCGCCCCGGCGCGCATGCCGTCAAGCACCAGCGCCTGCATCTGCGCGACTTCATCAGGCGTGGCCTCGCGCTCGACCGCCTCGGCGCCCATCACGTAAAGCCGGATCGGCGTGTGACCAATCATCACGCCCACATTGATGGCAATGCCGCGCGACTCAATCGCGTCGAGGTACTCTGGGAAGGTCTCGAAAGGCCAGTCGCTGCCCAGGCCTGCGTTCAGCGCGTCCAGACTCATGGCTTCCACACGCTCGAGGGTGCGCAAAATCAAATCACGGCCGGACGGGCGGGTGGGCGCAATGCCAAAACCACAGGAGCCGATCACCGCCGTGGTCACGCCGTGCCAGGGCGATATGGTCAAAAACGGGTCCCACAGCAGTTGCGCGTCATAGTGGGTGTGAATGTCCACAAAACCGGGCACCACGACCTGGCCCTTCGCATCAATCGTCCGCCTGGCCTCACCGCTGACCTCACCCAGGGCGGCAATACGGCCATCCAGGATGCCGAGCGAGCCGAGGAAGGACGCACTGCCCGTTCCATCAATGATGCGGGCGTTGATTATCTTGATATCAAAAGTCATCAGGCCACCGTCTTCCAGCGCAAGGCGCGTTGCTCCAACATTTTCAGGCCCGAGTTCAGGGCAATCCCCGTGAAGGCCAGCACCGTCAAGCCAGCAAACACGCCAGCCGTGTCAAACAGGCCCGAAGCCTGACCGATCAAAAAACCGATACCGCGGTTCGACGAAATCAGCTCGCCCACCACCGCCCCGATCAAGGCATAAGGCACGGACACCTTGAGCCCCGTCAGCACCCAGGCCGCCGCCGACGGAATCACCACAAAGCGCAGTTCCTGCCAACTGCTGGCGCCCATGATGCGCACCGACTGCAGATGTACCGCCTGAACATCCCGCACGCCGGCAAAGGTGTTGAGAAACACCAGGAAAAAAACAATCAACGCCGCCATTGCCACCTTCGAGGCAATACCAATGCCAAACCACATGATCAGCAGCGGTGCCAGCGCGATTTTGGGCATGCAGTAAATGGCCGTGATGAACGGGTCGAGCAGGCGCGCGAGCATGGGCGATCGGCCCAGTGTGAAGCCGACCACGAAACCCACCGAACTGCCCAGAACAAAGCCGCCGGCCATGGCCTGGAAGGTGTACAAGAAAGAGCGCCACAAGGTGCCGTCCACCGTCCAGACGTAAAGCTTGACCGCAATCGCCGAGGGCGAGCTGATAAAGAAGTCGTCAATCAGCCGCCCCGAGGCCGCCTGCCACAGCCCCAGGAACAACAGCAGCAGGGCGACCTGCGCCAACAGGTAGCGCCAGCGCTGGTCGCCGGTCGTGTTGGTCAGTGCCGGCAGCGTGTCCGCTTGTTCAATAGACATCAGTGCTCCATGCCCGCGGTGCGGGTGATTTCAGGGGCCAGCAAGTCCCACAGTTCCAAATAAGTTTGCTTGAACTCGGGCGTGAACTGCCCTTCAAACGCGTTGCGAGGGCGCGCCATGCCGATGGTCTTGACCGCTTTGATGGCGCCCGGGCGACCCGAAAAAACCACCACGATGTCAGACAGCAAAATCGCCTCGGCCAGATCATGCGTGACGAAGACGATGGTCTTATTGGAATTTTCCCAAAGCTGCAGCAACTGCGCCTGCAAGACCAGCTTGAGCTGAGCATCCAGCGCACCGAAGGGCTCGTCCATCAGGATCGTGTCGGGGTCGTAGGACAGCACTTGCGCCAGCGCCGTGCGCTTGCGCATGCCACCTGAAAGCTGGGACGGAAAGTGGTCAGCAAAATCACTGAGCCCGACCCGCTCGAGCATGTGCCGCACGCGCGCGTCGATCACGGCCGGCTTCTCGCCGCGAATGGTCAGCGGCAAGCCGACGTTCTGGGCGGCGGTGCGCCAGGGCAGCAAACTGTCTTGCTGGGTCATGTAGCCGACCCCCGTATTGACGCCGTTGACGAGACGGCCGCGCTGCGAGATCGTGCCCGCCGTGGGCTGGGTCAGGCCCGCGATCATGTTCAACAGAGTCGACTTGCCGCAGCCCGAGGGCCCAACAAACGAGACGAATGAGCCGGCCGGAATCGTCAGGTCCACCGGCTGGAGCGCCTGCACCACACTGCCCTTGAAGGGAAACGACTTGGAAACACCTTGGATATCAATCAATTCACGACCTTCGAGGAGTTGGGGGCGCGTCAAGGGAAAGGCGCGAAAACACCCCCGCGCCGGCACCACCTGCCTTACAGGCTCAAAAGAGCATCGGGAGACAACCGAACCAAACCCATTGTTGAAGTGTTAAATTGTTCTGTCAATGGGACATTATTAAAAGTTCCAGGCTCATTTGTCCCGTACCGGGGCTGGCGCAGGCGCATCACCTCGGCACGCTCGCGCAAAAAAATAGCGACCCGAGGGTCGCTAGCAACAGGCCAAGGCGCCGTCGTGACTTAATGGCGGAAGTGCCGCACCCCGGTCGTCACCATCACCACACCGCGCTCGTCGGCGGCGGCAATCACTTCGGGGTCACGCATGGAGCCGCCCGGCTGAATCACGCAGCTGGCACCGGCGTCGACGACCACGTCCAGCCCGTCGCGAAAAGGGAAAAAGGCATCGCTGGCCACGGCCGTTCCCTGCAGGGACAAGTTGGCATGACCGGCCTTGATGCTGGCGATACGGGCGGAGTCGAGGCGACTCATCTGCCCGGCGCCCACGCCCATGGTCATGCCGTCCTTGCAAAAAACGATGGCATTGCTCTTGACGTACTTGGCGACTTTCCAGGCGAACAAAAGGTCGTCAAGTTGCTGCTCGCTCGGCTGCAAGCGACTGACCACCTTCAGGTCGGCACGCTGGAGTTCGTGGTTGTCGGCCGACTGAATCAAAAGGCCGGAGCCGATGCGCTTGATGTCCTGCGCATTGCGGCCCTGCGCCCAGGGCGTCGCGCCGCCGGCTGGCAAGGCAATTTCGAGCACGCGCACATTGGCTTTGGCCTTGAAAACCTCCATCGCTTCGGCACTGTAGCCGGGCGCCATGAGCACTTCCACAAACTGTTTGCTGATGGCTTCGGCGGCCGCTTTGTCCACCGGCCGGTTAAAGGCAATGATGCCGCCAAACGCGCTGGTCGGGTCGGTCTGAAAGGCCTTGGTGTAAGACGTCAGGGCATCGTGGCCAAGGGCCACGCCGCAGGGATTGGCGTGCTTGACGATGACGCAGGCGGGCGCCTCAAAGCTCTTGACGCACTCCCAGGCGGCATCGGCGTCGGCGATGTTGTTGTAGCTCAGCTCCTTGCCCTGGAGCTGGCGGGCGGTGACGAGCGAGCCGGGTGCGGGGTGCAGGTCGCGGTAAAAAGCCGCCGTCTGATGCGGGTTCTCGCCGTAACGAAGGTCCTGCAGCTTGACGAAGCGGCCATTGCTCTGCGCCGGGTACTCGCTGCGCTGGGGCACGCTGGCGCCCTCTTCGTAGGCAATGGACGAAAGGTAGTCGCTGATCGCGCCGTCGTAGTTGCTGATGCGGTTGAACGCGGCGACGGACAGGGCAAAACGGGTTTTGTCCGACACCCAGCCATGGGCCTTGATTTCGTCGATCACACCGGCGTACTGCGAAGCGTCGGTCAGCACCGCCACGTCTTTCCAGTTTTTCGCGGCCGAGCGCACCATGGCCGGGCCACCGATGTCGATGTTTTCAATCGCATCGTCGAGCGTGCAGCCGGGCTTGGCCACCGTCGCTTCAAAAGGATACAAGTTGACCACCAGCAAGTCGATGGTGGCAATGTTGTGGCGCCTGAGCGCCGCCATGTGCTCCGGCAAATCACGCCGTGCCAGCAAGCCGCCATGGACCTTGGGGTGCAGGGTCTTGACCCGGCCGTCAAGCATTTCAGGAAAGCCGGTGAGCTCGGCGACTTCAGTCACATGCAGGCCCTGCTCGGCCAGCAGCTTGGCCGTGCCGCCGGTGGACAGGATGTGAATGCCCAGGGCATGCAGCGCTTGGGCAAATTCAACAATGCCGGTTTTGTCGGAAACAGAAATCAGGGCGTTCATGGGCTGCGCTTGAGAGTGGGTTGGGTGGGCTGAGTGGGGCGCCGCGTTCGGCTGGGTGCAGAGCGCGGCAGATAAAGGCGTTGGCGGATCGGGCTGCTGAGCGATGTATTGATCGGGTGGCTGTCGGGTGGTCAAGCGGTAACCGGCGGGGCCTATTTCAACAAGTTGTGATCGAGCAGTTTTTTGCGCAGGGTGTTGCGGTTCAGTCCCAGCCACTGGGCGGCGCGGGACTGATTTTGATCGGCTTGCTGCATGACGACTTCGAGCAGCGGCTTTTCGACCACCCGCACCATCATCTCGTAGATGCCCGCGGGCTCGGTGCCGCGCAGGTCTTTGAAATAGCCTTCCAGGCTGGTGCGCACGCACTCTTCGATGTGGTTCTTGCTCATACGGATGCTTTCTCTCGGTTCTCGTCTTGTTCTTGATGTTCTTGATGTTCGTGTTGCTCGCCGGCAGCAGCTGGCATGGCTGGCACACGGTCGGTGTGCACAGACAATTCATCAAAGAAATCGGCCACCGCAGCGAGCTGCTCTTCGCAGGTCTGCAGCAGGTTCATGCGGGCGCGAAAGGCCTCGCCACCGGACAAGGTCTTGACGTACCAGCCGATGTGCTTGCGCGCGGTGCGCACCCCGGAAAACTCGCCATACAGGGCGTAATGGTCCAGCAGGTGGTCCAGCAACAGCCGCTTGACCTCACCCACCAGGGGCGGCGCGAGGTGACTGCCAGTGGCCAAAAAGTGGCTGACCTCCCTGAAAATCCAGGGCCGTCCCTGCGCGGCGCGACCGATCATCACGCCATCGGCCCCGGTATAAGCCAGCACATCGCGGGCTTTTTCGGGGGAGGTGATATCGCCAATGGCCACCACCGGAATACGCAGCGCGGCCTTGACGGCGGCAATGGTGTCGTATTCGGCCAGGCCCTTGTAGCCCTGCTCACGGGTGCGCCCATGCACGGCAATCATTTGCACGCCGGCCGACTCGAAAGCCTGCGCCAGCGTGAGTGCGTTTTTGTTGTCGGCCGACCAGCCGGTGCGCATTTTCAACGTAACCGGTACGCCATGCGGTGCGCAGGCGGCCACCACAGCCTGAACAATCGCCAGGGCCAGCGGCTCGTCCTGCATCAGGGCCGAGCCGGCCCACTTGTTGCAGACTTTCTTGGCCGGGCATCCCATGTTGATGTCGATGATTTGCGCGCCGCGCTCGATGTTGTAGGCAGCGGCGTCAGCCATCATCTGCGCGTCGGTGCCGGCGATCTGCACCGCAATCGGCTCGACCTCCCCGTCATGGTTGGCGCGACGCGAAGTCTTGAGCGTGTCCCACAAGTCGCGGCGCGAAGTGACCATTTCGCTGACCGCATAAGCCGCACCCAGTTTCTTGCACAACTGACGAAACGGCCGGTCCGTGACCCCCGCCATAGGCGCGACAAACACGGGGTTTGCCAGTGCGTAGGGACCGATGTTCATGGGGGCGCTGGAATTGGGATTAGCGTGGGCGGATGCGGATTGTAGCTGCCTAATATTTCAGCAAATGAAACGATGAGGTGCACCGCCTCGAACAGGCTACTTTGCTACCGACATCGCTGTCAGTTGCTGGAGATGGCTGTTAGGCAGAGGTGAAAACTCAGGCCCCCTCTGAGTCTGCGCATTTGGTCACTCCGGATGCGCTTTGGGCAATTTTTACAAATGCTATTTGCAGGACACTCTCAGTAACATTTAGAATAAGTTCTTGAACCATAGTTCAGCTTCAAAGCTACCCCGGGCCTGCGAAATCGCGCTGTTTCGTTCCAGATGTCCATGCGCTGAAGCAGCTTTGGCCCTGAGGCAACAACGCCTCAGTCCCAGCACGCTTGAAGAATGCATTGAAGTCCCTGACCCCAATAGCCAA
>CAIMVC010000055.1 GCA_903844825.1 uncultured Burkholderiales bacterium
CTGGTTGAAAACAACATCCCCTACAACTCCTTCCAGGCTATCAATATCCAAGGTGGCGGCACCGCTTTTGTGCAAGCCCTCAAGCGCGGCGACATTGACGCCATGCTCAGCTGGGAACCGTTTGAGTCCCAGGTGGTGGCCGAAGGCGCCGCCTACTTCGCCACCAAGCTCGCTGACTACAGCAAGTCCAAGGCCGTTGGCGCTGAACTCGGTTTGCTGGCTGCCTCGGGCGAGTCCTATGCCAAACGCCGCGAAGTCATCAAACGCTTCATGTGGGCTTACCTCAATGCAGAAGCCAAACTGGCCGCTGACAGCAATGCCTTCATCAATACTTACTCTCAGTTCACCGGCCTGCCGCTGGAGATCACCCGCGAGTCGCACAAGCTGATCAAACTCGGCGGAATCCTCGACCGCGAGCAGGTCTCCCGTCTGGCTGAGGCCTCGTTCAAGCAAGGCGTCATCAAGGTCGACGTGACCCGCCAGGCCGCTGAACTCTATGACGACAGCCTGGCCAAGGAAATCCGCGGCCGCTAAGTTGTGAGACTCCTGAAAAACCGGCCACTCGGCCGGTTTTTTTTTGCTCTTCGGCCGCATATCGCAAGGCTCCTGCAGCGTGTACTTCGTACCTTTTTTCAGTGCCCCCGAATCTTGTGCAAGATGGCGAGCTTCATTTCGTTGAAGGCGGGCGTAGCCGTCACATCAATGTCCCGCGGGCGCGGCAGTTTGACTTCGAGCATCGACTCAATGCGCCCAGGCCGGGCTGACATCACGTAGACCTTGTCTGCCAGAAACAGCGCTTCGTCAATATCGTGCGTGACAAAAATAACGGTGGGCTTGAGCTTGTCCCAAACGGACAGCAGCAGCTCCTGCATGGACAGACGGGTTTGCGCGTCGAGCGCGCCAAAGGGCTCGTCCATCAACAGGATTTTCGAGCCCAGCGTCAGCACGCGGGCAATGCCCACGCGCTGGCGCATGCCGCCGGAAAGCTGGATCGGCAAGTGGTTCCTGAAATCGGCAAGTCCCATGATGGACAGCATCTCGCGAGCGCGGTCTTCGTAATCGGCCGGCTGCAGTCCCTGGGCCTTGGGGCCAAAGACAATGTTTTCCCAAACCGTCAACCAGGGAAAGAGCGCTGCCTCCTGAAACACCACCCCGCGGTCGGGGCCGGGCGCTTCAATCGCCTGGCCGCCCACGGTCAGCGTGCCCGAGCTGATTTTCTCAAAGCTGGCGATGGTGTTGAGCAGGGTTGACTTGCCGCAACCCGAAGGCCCAAGCAGGGCCACGAACTCGCCCGGTGCGATATCAAGCTGGATGTTTTCAAGCGCCCGCACGGGCGGATTGCCCGGGTAGGTCTTGAACAATTTGTCGATGTGAATGTGAGGCATCGGTCGGTCCGGTTCAGTGGTTTTGCAGCAAACGCCAGGTCAGCACGCGGCGCTCGATCCAGATGACCAGGCGGTCACTTAAAAATCCCATCAGGCCGATGGACGCCATGTCGGCAAAGACAATGTCCATGCGCCCAACGTAGTAGGCATCCCAGAGCACGTAGCCCAGCCCGGATTTGACGGCCACCATTTCAGCGGCGACCACCGCGGTCCAGGCAATGCCCAGTCCCAGGCGCATGCCGGTGAAGATGTTGGGCAGAGCGGCCGGCAGGATCACGCGGCGCAACAGGGTCCAGGGGCTCGCGCCCATCATTCGGGCGGCCCGCACCAGGTTTTTGTCGACGTCGCGCGCGCCTTGCGTGGCATTGACGACGATGGCAAAAAAGCCGCCCAGAAAAATCAGCGAGATCGAGCCCATGTTGGTGATGCCAAAAGCCGCGATCGAAAATGGCAGCCAGGCGGTGATCGGAATCGGGCGAAACATCTGCACCAGCGGATCCACCATCACGGCCATCAGCCGGCTCCAGCCAATCAGCAGCCCCAGCGGCACGGCCACCACCAGCGCCATCAAAAATCCGATCAAGACCCGGCTGGCCGAGTACTCGACGTTGGCCAACCAGGTGCCCTGGTAGGCGTCCAGTCCCATGCCGGCCTGGCCAAAAATCCATTCATGCCAGGCCGTCAACACCACCAGGGGACTCGGCAGCATGGCCTGCATGCCCGGTCGGCTGCCGACGATTTGCCAGACGATCAGCAGCGCCAGCGGCACGACGATGCTCAGAACATTGCGCTGTTTCACAAGCAGGCCCTCCGGTTCATAAATTCAAGGTGATGCGTCATGACGTGTCCTGGCTTTTTCAGTAGGTGACGGTGGCGAACTTGGCAGGCAAAATGATCTCGACCATCTCGCAGTTGTCGGAGTAGTCCAGCACGGTGTGGCGAATGCCATGCGGCTGAATCCAGCAAGAGCCCGCCTCCATCTTGATTGGGCCGCCCTGGCCTTCGTACTCGCCAATCATCCAGCCCTTGAGCATGTAGAGCATCTGGAACTGAACGCCGTGGTAGTGCGGCAGGGACACCACCTTCGGGTCGCAAGGGCCAATCAGGCGGATCACATGCGCCTGCACCGCGCCACCGGTCGCCTGGTCCAGGGCCAGATCGCGGTAATGCGCGTAAGCGCGCAGACCCGGCTTGAACTCGGCGTCCTTGAGATGGGTCACCACAAACTTTTGCGGCTTCCACTTGATCGCTGGCGGCTTACCCGGCTTGGGCACCTTGCGGCTGGCGGCGGGACTGGCTGTTTTGGCAGCGGCTTGGCGCGTCGATTTCACCGCTGGCTTGGTAGCAGGTTTGGCTGCGGCCTTGGCGAACGTGCGGGTAGCAGGCTGGGTGGCTTTGGCCGGCGCCTTGACGACGGGCTTCTTGACGGCGACCTTCTTGACGGCAGGCTTGCTGGCTGCCTTGACGGTGGCTTTGACGGCTGGCTTGGCAACTTTCTTCAGCGCTGTTTTGGGTGCGGTTTTGGACGCAGCTTTCGGTGCAGCTTTCGGTGCAGCTTTGTTCGCTGTTTTGCCCGCTGTTTTCGCGGGCCGGCTGCTGCTGGTTTTGGTCGAGGTGGCCATGGTGTCGTTTTCTATGAAGTGGTCGTCAAGAAAGGATGAAAGGCAGGTCAGGCGGCGGGTGCAATGAGACGGCGTTGGCGTACGAAATTCAAAATGACACTCAGAACGAGCCTTGCGGACGCAGCTCGATCAGGTCGGGGCAGCAGTTCGGATTGGCCTGCACCGCATAGGCCACGGCGTCGGCCACTTCCTGCGCGGTCAAGGGCTTGAACTTGCGGTTGGCCACTGAGGCCAGCACGTCGGGGTGGTCGCTGCCCGTGCGGATGTCGGTGTCGACCATGCCCGGCGCCACTTCGGTGACCTTGATGCCCGCGCCTTGCAACTCCAGCCGGAACGAGCGTGCCAACGCTGACAAGGCGTGCTTGGTGGCGCAGTAGACCGAGGCCAGGCGGTACACCTCGCGCGCGGCAATCGATGACATGAAGACAATGTGCCCGCCGCGCTGCCTGGCGACCATGGCCCGGGCGATGATTTGCGTGATCTTTAGAGCCGCCAGCACATTGGTCTGGAACATCCAGGCGCAGTCTTCGGGCGACAAGTCGAGGATGGGCGCATAGCGCAGCACGCCTGCGTTGTTAATGAAGATGTCGACCTCGGGGGCCAGTGCCGCCACTTGCTGGAGGTAGGCGTCATCGTTGAGATCGCCCGGCAGCAGCCGCACGCTGCCAGCTGGCAAAGCGTCCTGGAGCGCCTGCAGCGCATCGGCGCGGCGACCCAGGGCAATGATCTGCGCGCCCTGTTGCGCCAGCGTGATGGCGGTGGCGCGGCCGATACCGGCCGAGGCGCCAGTGATCAAGACAACTTTTCCTTGCAACGATGAGGTCATAAAAGCCTTGAAAATGAGAAAGTGGGGCTCAGCGGCCCTGGAAACGTGGCGTGCGTTTTTGTGCAAAGGCCTGCCGCCCTTCGGCGTAGTCCTCGCTGGTAAAGCAAGCGTTGACGGCCGCATCCAGTGCGGCCAGATCTGGCGGCTCGTCCTGCGCCAGGCTGATCATGGTTTGTTTGCCGGCGCGCAGGGTCAGCGGCGCGTTCTCGGCGATTTGCAACGCCAGCGCCTGGCAATGGGCAAACACGTCGTCGGTCACTGACAGCACCACGCCCATCTGTTGCGCCTGACTGGCGTTGTAGACCTGAGCGGTAAAGAAGGCTTCGGCCGCCGCCATGCCGCCGAGGTTGGCGACCAGGCTCTTCATGCTGCGGTAGGCATAGCCCAGGCCCAGGCGGGCTGCCGGCATACGGAATCCGGCGCTGGGGCTGGCGTAGCGCAGATCGCAACTCAAGGCCAGACCGAGCCCGCCGCCGTAGCAAATGCCGCTGATGGCGGCAATCACCGGCAGCGGGAACTGCGCCAGCGCGGTTTGCGCCTCGTCCACGGCGCGGTCGTAGGCGGCCACAGCGTCGCCGCCACTGCGCTGCGTGTCGAACTCGGAGATATCGGCGCCGGCTACAAAGGCGCGCTCGCCCTCGCCACGCAGGACCACCACGCGAACTTCGGGGTTGGCCTGGAGTTGTGCCAGCGTCTGCGCCAACTGGCGCCACATGGCCAGCGTCATGGCGTTCATGCGGGCCTCGTTGGACAGCACGACGGTGGCCACATGGGCCTCGAGGGTGTGAGTCACGCCAGCCATGCTCAGACCACCGCATCCGCATGAAACTGCCGGATCTCCTCGGCCGAGTAACCCGCCTCGCCCAGCACTTCGTCGGTGTGCTCGCCCCAGTCCGGCGCGGGCGCCACCAGCGTGGCGGGCGTGCGCTCCAGCGTCACAGGCTGGGTGATGTAGTGCATTTGCTTGCCGAAGTTGGTCATCATCGAGCCGGTCACGCCCAGGTGCTTGACCTGCGGGTCTTCAAACATTTGCGGCACGCTGTAAACCGGGCCGGCCGGCACGCCTGCTTCGTTGAGGGCGTCGACCCAATGGTTGACGGTGTTGTTGGCAAAGATCAACGCCAGTGCGGCGTTCAGGCGCTCGCGGTGCTGCACGCGCAGCGGCTCGTTGGCAAACTCGGCGTCGCTCAGCCAGTCGGGCTGCTCGAGCAACTGGCACAGCCGCACCCAGTTGCCCTCGCCCGAGGCGCCCAGATTGAAGACGCCGTCACTGGCTTCGAACAGGCCCATCGGGCTGCTGGTGGGGTGGTTGTTGCCGACCTGCACCGGAATGTCCTGGTCGTTGAGGTAGCGCGCGCCCTGAAAGTCCATCATGGCAATTTGCGCGTGCAGCAAGGATGCGTGCACCCACTGGCCGCGGCCTGAGACTTCGCGCTCGAGCAAGGCCGTCAAAATGCCCAGGGCGGTGTAGAGTCCGGCGCTCATGTCGGCGACCGCCAGCCCGGCGCGCACCGGGCCCGACTCAGCATGGCCGGTGACTGACATCAAGTCGCCCATGCCTTGCACGATCTGGTCAAAGCCCGGTCGCCAGGCGTAGGGGCCGTCCTGGCCAAAGCCGGAGATGCTGGCCAGGATGATGCGCGGATTCACGGCTGCCAGCGCCTCGTAGTCGACGCCCAGTTTTTTCTTCACGTCGGGGCGCCAGTTTTCGACCACCACGTCGGCGTCTTTAACCAGGCGCATCAGGATCTCGAGGGCGCCGGGCTTTTTCAGGTTCAACGTCATGGACCGCTTGTTGCGGTTGATGTTTTGAAAGTCGCCGCCGCGCCGGTTGGCCGCGAACATGGCTTCGTTCGGATCGACTCCGGCCGGTGGCTCGATGCGAATCACATCGGCACCAAAATCGGTCAGCATGCGCACACAGTTGGGGCCGGCCCGTACCCGCGAGAGGTCCAGCACGCGAAACCTGGCGAGCGCCTGGGAGGCTTGAATTTTGGGCATGGTCGCGTCAACCTTCTGGCTTGAAAAAATGTCGGGTGAAGCCATCGGCTCCAAAGTACTGGCGCTCGATCCTGTCGGCCAGGGCCAGCAAGGTCTGCTCCTCGAACGGCCGGGCGATCAGTTGCACGCTGATCGGCAGGCCGCGCTCGTCGCGCGCGATCGGAATGACCACGCTGGGCAGACCCAGGTAGTTCACAAAGCCCATGAAGGCGTGCAGCGCCAGCAGCTGGCGCACGTCGAAATCGGGGCTGCCCGGCGTCACCACGGACACGTCGGGTAGGGGCTGTGGCAACGCTGGCAGCAGCAAGATGTCGTGTTCCTGCAGGTGGGCTTGAACGAAGCTGCGCACCCGCGCCGAACGATCGCGCAGTGCCGCCTGGTACCAGCGCGGCTCGATCACCAGCCCCGGCAACGCCACAGACTCCACGCCGGCTGCCAGCGTGCCGTCCAGCAAGCCGGTGCGGTGGGTGGTAGCCACTTCGCTATGCAAAACGATCTCGGACAGAGCCGTCAGCTCTCGGTGTTCGGGCAGCAGCGGCAGGCGCTCGTCAAAGCCAAAGTCGCGTGCCAGCGCCTGCAGCGCTGACGCGACCTGCCGATGCAGGCCGGCCTCGGGCAGCCAAGCCTTGAGCCGTGGCTGAGCCAGCACCGGGCGGCGCTGCGCTGGCGGCACCAGCGCGGCGAGCATTTGCTGTGCATCGGCGGCCGAGCGGGTCAACAGGCCGACGCCGTCCAGCGAAGGCGCCAGCGCAAAGACGCCCTGGCTCGAGACCAGGCCGTGGGTGGTCTTGAGCCCCAGCAAGCCACAGGTGGCCGCCGGAATGCGCACCGAGCCGGCGGTGTCGGTGCCCAGGGCACCGTAGACCATCTCGCAGGCGACAGCCACCGCGCTGCCGCTTGACGAGCCGCCGACCACGGCACGCGCGTGCAGCGGGTTGGGAAGCGGCGCAAAGCGCGGGTTGTGGCTCGTGGCGCCACAGGCATATTCGGCCATGGTCAGGCTCGCCAGGTGACTGGCGCCAGCACGCTCAAGGCTGGCAATGGCCGCTGCGTTTTGCACGCCCGGGGCCGCCTGCCCGCAGTCATGACCGACGCCAGGGCGGCGTCCGCTCGTCTCAAAAATGTCCTTGTGCGCCAGGCCGATGCCGCTTAAGGGGTGGCTTAACGGGTGGCTTGAAGGGCTGCTCAAGGGGCCGCCGTCCGGGCTGTTGTCAGGGCCGAAGCCAGGTCCTAGGATGGACAAGGTCTGCACCACGCAAGGCCAGCGTGGCGCCAGCCGTGTCAGTCGCTGGCGCTGCGCGCTCAGGGCTTCGTCACACGACAAAGCGCCCGCTCGCAAGTCGCGCTGCAAGCCGGTGAGGGTGGGCGCCAGCGCACTCATGCGGCCAGGCTCCTGAGTGTGTCAGCAAAGGCCGTCTGCGCATCGTCCTCGGTGCCGGTGCCGCCTGCCTCGCAGGTACTGGTCAGCGCCGCCAGTGCGGCGGGCTGCAGGCGCTGCAGCGCCTTGACCAGGCGGGCGACGTCCTGCTCGCTCACGGCCTGCTGGCGCCGAGCCAGCCCCGCCCGCACCACGGCCTCCAGCTCAGCGGTCGGCTGGCCTGGCGGCGGTGGCGCTGAAAGCGCGCTAAGAATGTTGGCGGGCGTTATTGACATACAGGATGGGTCTATAAATATTATTACACCGTATTATTGGATATGAAGCAATATGGGAAACTCTGAGCATGAGCCGCACCAAGACCACTTTTACCAAGGCGAGCGAGAAGATTCGGCTCGAAATTGAAGCCGCCATCAAGGCGGCCACCTTGTTGCCCGGCGACGCCATCGACGAGGCCCAGTTAGCCAGCCTGCACGGCGTGTCGCGCACGCCGGTGCGCGAGGCCCTGATCCAGCTGCAGGCGCAGGGCCTGCTGACCAGCCTGCCGCGCGGTGGCATGGTGGTGGCCAAAATGGACCTGCAGCAACTGCTGTCGCTGTGGGAGTTGTTGTCGGAGCTAGAAGGCGTGGCGGCCCGCCTGGCCTGCCAGCGTATGACGCCTGACGAACTCGAAGCCATTTGCAAGAACCACGAGGACAGCCACGCAGCGGTACTGGCCGACGACATGGCGGCCTGGCAGGAGAGCAACCTGCTTTTTCATGAACTGATCTACCGCGCCACCCGGAACCCGTTTTTGCGCCAGGAGGTGCTGCGCATGCGCACCCGGACCGGCTCTTACCGTCAGCATGCGTTTGCCGCTCTGGGGCGCATCAAGGCCTCTTATGAGCAGCATGCCCTGGTGGTTGAGGCCTTCAGGCGGGCCGATCCAGACGCGGCATCCAGCGCCATGCAGATGCACATGCGGCCAGCCCGCGACGCCGCGGCCATGACCGACTTCATCGTCAACCTACCCAGGGAACTGCTGGCGTCCTGAGCTGGTCACCGGGATTTGCAGCTCGGTCAGGGCTTCTCATCCAGCCCTCCACCGTGCCGAAAGTGAGCGACAGCTCGGCGTAAATCACGGAGTTGATGAACAGACGGTGGATTTGCGCCTGGGCGCGCAGCCGAGCGATGGACCAGTCGGCCCAAGTGGGATCGTTTTCAAGCACGTCCACCAGGACGTTGGCGTCGACCAGCAAGCGGATGCTCAGCCGCGCAACAAGACCATCAGGTCTTGCGTTTTCCTGGGCATATCGGCCTTGCCGCGGTCCGCCAGACCCGACTAGGGCCGAACGGGCTTGGGCGTCAGGCCTTGCTGCGCGGTACGTTCGAGCTGGCGCACGTCAAAACCGCGGGCGCCCAGCCGTTCGAGCAGGCTGGCGTAGGCCTTGGGGTCGACCTCGGGCGTTCTGGAGAGGACCCACAGGTAGCGGCGCTGGGGCTCGCTGACGGCGACCAGCTGGTAGGCCTCGTCAAGATCGATGACCCAGTAGTCGCCCCAGACCAGGGGAATCAAAGACAGCCAGGCCGGCGCAAAGCGGACCTGCAGGCGTGGGGAAGCGGGACCACCGATTTGCCGGGCCTGGCCCAGCGCCTGGTCCACCTCACCGGAGGCGCGTCGGCAGCGGTTGAGCACTTGCACCGTACCGTCAGCGGCCAGGCTGTACTCGGCGCGGGTGTCGGCCACGCAGTTGCGTTGAAACCAGTTGGGAAATTTGGCAATTTCCCACCACACCC
>CAIMVC010000056.1 GCA_903844825.1 uncultured Burkholderiales bacterium
AGCAAGGCCACCGGCACCACGATGGTGGGGATGATGGTGTAGCGAAAGTTCTGCAAGAACAAAAACATCACCAAGAACACCAGAACCACGGCCTCCATCAAGGTGATGGCGACCTGGCGGATCGAGATGTCGACAAAGCGCGAACTGTCGTAGGGAATCTCGTAGCGCACTCCTTTCGGAAAATACGGCTTGAGCTCTTCCATGCGTGCCCGCACTGCCTTGGCCGCAGCCAACGCGTTACCGCTGGGCGCGAGCTGCACGCCAATCCCCGTGGACGGCTTGCCGTTCAGCCGGGTCGAGGTGGCGTAACTCTGGGCGCCGAGCTCAAGTCGCGCGACATCCTTGAGACGCACTGACGAGCCGTCCGGGTTGGCGCGCAAGACCACTTCGCCAAACTGGGCCAGATCGGAGAGCTGCCCGTTGACCACTACCGTGGCAGCCACACCCTGCCCGCCGAGGTTGGGCAAATCGCCAATGGAGCCCGAGGCAACCTGCGCATTTTGGTTCCGAATAGCTGCCGTGACATCGGCGGCAGACAAACTCAAACTCGCCAGTTTGGCCGGGTCCAGCCAGATGCGCATGGCCCGCTCGGTGCCAAACAGCTGAGCCTGACCGATGCCGGGCAGACGTTGAATTTCGGGCAGCACGTTGCGCGCGGCATAGTCGCCCAGAGCAATCGGGTCCAACTCGGGGTTGTCGGACGACAAGATCGTGAAGAGCAGAAAGTTAGAACGCGACTTGTCCACCCGCACACCCTGCTGCGTCACCGCCTGCGGCAAACGCGGCGACGCGCGGCCGAGCCGGTTTTGCACATCAACCTGGGCAAGATCAGCATTGGTGCCGGGCTGAAAACTCAGTGTGATGTTGCCGCTGCCGTCGGCCTGGGCTACCGACTCCATGTAGATCAGGCCGGGCGAGCCGTTCATCTCGCGCTCGATCACGCTGATCACACTGTCCTCCAGCACCTTGGCCGAAGCGCCCGGGTAAGCTGCCGAAATCACGATGGACGGCGGCGCCACCGGCGGGTACTGGGAGATAGGCAACTGCGTCACCGCCACAGCACCCAGCACCGAAATGAACAGCGCAATCACCCAGGCGAAGATCGGCCTGTCGATAAAAAACTTGGCCATCGCGTCGGCTCCTTACTTGGCTGAGGCCGGGACTGCCGGGGCCGCACCGGCAGACGCCGCAGCGCCGGCGTTCACAGGTCGGGCACCCGGCGCCACCCAGGGGACGGCTTTGACCGGCCCACCCCCTTGCAACTTCTGAAAACCATCGACCATCACCTGCTCGCCGGCCTGCAGTCCGCCCAGCACCACCCATTGGTTGCCCTTGGCAGAGCCCACTTTCACAGAACGTGCGCTGGCCTTGCCAGCCGCGTCGACAACCATCACGGTGTCACCCTGGGGCGTGCGGGTGACGGCCTGCTGCGGCAGCATGATGGCGTTGCCGGCCTTGGCTTGCTCGAGTCGCACGCGCACATACAAGCCTGGCAGCAGTTCGCCCGACGGGTTCGGGACTTCGGCGCGCAGGGTGACCTGGCCGGTACTGCTGTCCACCGTCAGGTCAGAAAACAGCAGTCGCCCCGCACTCGCGTATTCGCTGCCATCCTCCATCACAAGCCGCACGCTGGCGGCGCTGCCCCCGACTCGCTTGAACTGGCCGGCCTCCATGGCGCGACGCAGCGCCATTACCTCGGACGCTGACTGTGTGAAGTTGACGTACATGGGGTTGATCTGTTGCACGATCGCCAACTGCGTGGCCTCGCCCTGTCCAACCAGGGCACCCTCGGTCACCAGCGCCCGACCAATGCGTCCCGAAATCGGCGATGTCACCGTCGCATAGCCGAGGTTGATGGCAGCCGTCTGGACATTGGCTTTGCCAACGGCCACGTCGGCATCAGCCTGCTTCTGGGCTGCCACCGCATTGGCAAACTCCTGTTTGCTCACCGCATTGGCTTCCACCAGCGGCCGATAGCGCTCCAGCAGCGCCGTGGCCTGGGCGAGGTTGGCCTCGGCTTTGGCTTGTCCAGCCCGCGCACTGGCGGCAGCAGCGGCATAAGGCGCAGCGTCAATTTCAAACAGAACCTGCCCCTGGCTCACATCACTGCCTTCGCGAAACAGACGCTTTTGCAAAATGCCAGCCGCGCGCGCCCGAACCTGCGCCACGCGCGAGGCCTCCAGTCGACCCGGCAACTCGCTGACCAAGCCGACATCACCCAGGGCGACGGTCACGACACCCACCTCCGCGGGTGGACGTGCGGCAACCGGCCCGCCCGGCCCGGGCGGCGTCTCAGCCTGCTTTCCACAACCCGCCAGCGCAAGCAGGCAAAGACCTGCTGCGGCCACGGACCTGCGCCAGGGACTCGGCACCAGTCCAGGCGAGGAAATGGGAAAAGCTGGGGGAACACGCATGAATAGCCTCGACGGAAGAAATAAAAAGAAATGAGTTCCGGCCGCATTGCGCGGTTTGCCCAACCGATGGCCCGGGCGAGGCCGCGGGATCGGTGCGTTGCCACTGCACGGGAAGGCATGCTGTGCGGCCGTAGGCGCAAAGCCCCAACACACAGCGCTCAGCCCCTCTTGCCGCCAACAAGCAGGCGCAAAGCCTGGCTCAGTGCAAATGCCGGGGCTTGCGGCCTCCGCCGTGACCGCCCTGGGAGCCGCCCTGACCACGCGGTGGTTTACCCAGCTGCATGGAGTTGACCAGCGCGTCAAAACGACGCTCAAAAAGCTTGTCAATGGCAGCTACCACATCGCCTAACTCGGAGGCGTCGAAATGCCGCTCCATCAGAGCGATGGTGTCCTGCACGAGCAAGTCGCGCTGAACCTGCATGATGGCCGCCGGTGTAGGTCCAACAAAATACATGGCGAAGTCGTCCTGAGCCTGAGCCCCGCCGCCCTCATCCTCGTCATCAAAATCGGCGTCGTAAAAAGTAACCTCGATCGGGGCGCCACTTTCAGCCAGATCATTCAGACCCATGCACATTTCATCCAGCGCCTGCCGAAAATCCTCATCGCCCGAAACAGTCCAGCACATTTGCAGCAGATGTTGCTGCGTGTCGAGCCGGATGCCAGGTTCGTCCTCGTAAGCGCTGGCCGCGCCATCGACCAGCGACTTGGCGCCTGCGTATTTCCAAAGCGGTTTGAGCGCGTCCTGGAGTTGCTCAAAGCTGACCTCGGCGCGCAATGGCACCTCGCCATGGACATGGATTTCAAACGGAGTGTTGTAACGCGGCATGGGCCTGATCTTAACCAGTTCAAAGGCGCTTCACGGGCAGCAGATGGAGTCAACACGAGGCCCCGAAGCGGCTCTGCAGAACGCATGGTGCCCGGAACGGGGGTCGAACCCGTACGCCCTCTTTCGAGTAGCGGCGGATTTTAAGTCCGCTGTGTATACCAATTTCACCATCCGGGCACGGCATCGTCGGAGCAAAAAAGCCCCAACAACGGGGCTCTGGAGACTCAAACTAGCAACGCAATTCTAACAAGACTAAGCAGCCTGAGCCGCACGCCATGACGGTCTGGACAGACATGACTTCGGCCTGGTTGGCCGCGTTGGCCGTGCCGCCAAATTCGGTCAAGCATGTCGCGAGATCGCTAAAGAGTCTCTTGAGCAACAGCCGCAAAAAAGCCCGGACAGACCGGGCTCGTAAAAATTGAATCAGAAAAAACCTGGAGGCGCGGGGCGGAGTCGAACCGCCCTAGCCGGATTTGCAATCCGGTGCATAACCGATTTGCTACCGCGCCCTTGATCTCACAGGGAACAGATCATTGACCTGAACCCCGAATAGAAAAGGACAGCATTTTTAAGTGCTGCCCTTTTTATTTGGAGCGGGAGAAGAGTCTCGAACTCTCGACCTCAACCTTGGCAAGGTTGCGCTCTACCAACTGAGCTACTCCCGC
>CAIMVC010000057.1 GCA_903844825.1 uncultured Burkholderiales bacterium
AACGCGGCGCGTCAGGTGTTTGAAGGCATGTGGAACGGCGAGGGCGAGGTGGACGCGATCATCGACGCCAAAGGCTTGAAGCAGATGAACGACTCAGGCGAGTTGGAAAAAATCATCGACGAGGTGCTGGCTGCCAACCCCAAGAACGTCGAAGAGTTCAAGGCCGGCAACGCCAAGGCGCTGAATGGCTTGGTCGGCCCCATCATGAAAGCCAGCAAGGGCAAGGCCAACCCGGCGCAGGTCAATGAATTGCTGATGAAGAAATTAAGCTAGCAGGCCGCAGGGCGTCTGAACCACAGCAAAAAGTCTGGTCGAGGCGCCAACAGGCACGTCCCCGCCCAAGCGGGCATACTGGCGCCTGCTTTTAACCCATCAACCGATCAATCACCCCCAACCTATCCCTAACCGACCATGACCATTTCCCTGTCCAGCGCCAGCTTGCCCGTATTTCACAAATTTCTTTCTAACCTGCGTTTCTTGCTGACCCAGGCGCAAGCTGACGTGCTGACCCGCGGCTATGACCAGCAGGCCCTGGTGCAGTACCGCCTGGCGCCGGACATGCTGCCTTTCAAGACCCAGATCTGCATTGCCTGCGATGCGGCCAAGCTGTGTGCAGCGCGCATATCGGGCCTGGACGCGCCGGTTTATGAAAATACTGAAAACACGCTCGAAGAGCTGATCGTGCGCATCGATAACACGCTGGCCTGGCTGCAAACCGTGCCGGCCAGTGCGCTCGACGGCCTGGAGGGCAAGGAGATCACGTTCAAGAGCGGTAAAACCAGCAGCCGCACGATGCTGGCTGCGGACTACCTCATGCACTGGTCATTGCCCAACGTGTACTTTCACGTCACCACAGCCTACGCCATCCTGCGCCACAACGGCGTAGCGGTTGGCAAGATGGACTACCTCACCGGCGGCAACAACTAAAAGCCGGAACCAGACGCCGCGCACAGCGGCGCGCCAGCGCCTTGGTGGCTGCCAAGCTACTGGGGCAAGGCCGCGGCAAAGAAGAAGACTAACTTCGGATTACCGCGCGGGCTGAGCAGCGGCTCCCGCCGCCGGCTTGGCCTGCGCAACCTCGATTTTGGGCTCCGGCTTGCCCAGGTCCATGATGGCGTCAACCACCACCTTGGCATCGCCGGCGACCAGCAAAATATCGCCGGCCACTTGCACAAACTGCTGCCCCGGCGGAGTGCGCCCGAGCTTTTCGCGCAGGCCTGGCGGTATTTCTTTCGATGCCACCGAAGCCGGCAAGGGCTGGTCAAATTTCCAGGCCCGCTCGGCCAGCAAAGACTCGCAGACTTTGTTCTTCAGAATCAGCCCCGGTGGGCAGGGACCGGACCCTCTGTTGTCCGCAAAAAAATCTTTGACGCTGCTGCGCTGCTTGTCGTCGAACTTGGCGTCCGCGCGCGGCCTGCGCTGACCATCCGCACCGGGCGGCTGCAGCACTGGAACCACGAGGGCCGTTGCCGCAAGACCCGGCGCCTGGCCTTTGACGACCGGCTGGGGAGCGGGGGGCGGCTGAAATGTCTCGACAGACGCTCGTCCCTCTTTGCCCTTGGAGTTGTAGGCTTGCGCCATCTGATCGGCATTACCGGCGATCTTGCCCTCGATCAGCCCGTCAATGGCGCCCGAGACCATGACCGTGTCGGCGTGTCCGAGCCAGGCACCCCGGTTGGAGGCGATCATTTTCATTTGGGTTTCCGAGCATGAAGGCCCGTAGCGATTGAGCCACTCGGTGGCCTTGCTGGCGCGTTCACGCGGGTCGTGCGTTTGCAGCGCCACTGACCGGAATTCGGCCACCAGGCAGGTGGGCTTGGCGCCCTTGGGCTGGGCCATGGCGGTGCATGCCGCCAGTGAGATCACCAGCGTGCATCCGTGCAAGAAATAAGCGGCAGACCAGCGGCCGTGCAGCGCTTTCACCCAGGAGGTCAGGTGCGTCGTGTGTGCAACTCTTTGATTCATTTGATGTTTCATGGGGGTGCTAGCGGCCAACTGCCGGATTTAGGTTAGATGCGCTTTCTCAAGTCCTGCGGGACCTGCAAACGCAACGTGCGCACGCGGCATCGTAGTCCAAAGCATCGTAAGGCAGCGCCAAAACTTGAGCGATGACGGCACGCGCAGGCCTCAAGGGGCGGCCGGCGCTGTGCCCTGTAGGCCGTCGTCAAGCGCCAGCGAGCCCCCGTCAAGCAGCGCGAGGACCTGCTGGTGGGCGATACGCAGAACTTCGCGGCATGCCGCAGACGGGGGATGTGCGTCGCTGGTGAGCAGCACCAGTTTGCGCTTGAGCACCGGCGAGACAATGCGGGCCGCCTGCAGTCGGCCGGCGCTGACGTCTTCCTGTACCGCGCTCGAGGCCATGATGGCGTACAGGCCCGAAGTGGCGACCAGGTGCTTTTGAATGCTCAGAGAGTCGCATTCGGCCGCCACCCTGAGCGTGATGCCCTTGCGCTGTGCCCAATGCTCGAGCAACTGGTGAAACCGGTAGGGCCGGCTCGGGACCACCAGCGCGATGCCGTCGAGCCGCTCAAAGGGCACCGTCGCCGCGCGGGTCAGGCTGTCGCCCGGTGACCCGACCAGCAGGTGTTCAACCGTTGCCACCACCAGCTCGTGGCCGTGCTGCTCGCGCGGATTGCGCGACAGCAAGGCCAGGTCCAGCTGGCCCGCTTCCAGTGCCTGCAGCAGCAGGCCGCTGGTGCCGCTGACGATGTGCAGTCGCACCCCCGGAAAGGCGTCTCGCACTTGGCGGTAGACGCTGCCAATGAAGGTCTCGGCAACCGACGCCAGCACCCCGAAGCGCACGCTGCCGCCCGGCTCACTGAGCACGCCGCGCACTTCCTGCGTGAGTTGTTCGGCGACCTCCAGCCAGGCGCTGACTTTCGGGTAGATCGCCTGCCCAGCTTGGCTCAGCCGCACGCCACGCCCGAGGCGCTCGAACAAACGCCCACCGCAGGCAGTTTCAATCGCCGCCAACTGGCGACTGATGGCCGATTGCGCCACGTCGCGCGTCGCCGCGGCCTGGGTCAGGCTGCCGCAGTCGGCGATTTGCACAAACAGCCGCCATTGTTCAACGCTCAAAGCTTTCAAGCCATATCTCCAAAGTCATGGATAGCTTGCCAAGCATACCCCTAGCAGAATGGTGTTCGCCTGCCTAGACTCGGGCCAAAGTCCGACCTTCACACTCCAGCTCACGTCACAACGCACACCCCACCGACATGCCAACACCCCCTCCAGCCGCATCCATGGCATCCGCCGCAGGCGCAGCCCAGCGCCCGAACGTTCTTTTCCTGATGGTCGACCAGTGGGCCGCCGCGATGTTTGGCCACGCCGGACACCCGGTCATTCAGACGCCGACCATCGACCAGTTGACGCGGCTGGGCACGCGCTACAGCCAGGCGTATTCAGAGTCGCCCATCTGTATTCCGGCGCGGCGCACGATCATGACCGGCCAGTCGCCGCGCACGCATGGGGACCGCTCGTTTTTGCCCGCCGAGCCGATGCCGCGCCAGCCGCTGCTGGCCCAATGCTTTCGCGATGCCGGCTACCAGGCCACCGCGATTGGCAAGCTGCATGTGTTTCCGCAGCGCGACCGGATAGGATTTGACGATGCGCTGCTTGCCGAGGAGGGACGCCCGCAATTGGGCGCAGTGGACGACTACGACCTGTACCTGGCCGACCAAGGCCATGCCGGCCTGCAGTTCATGCACGGCATGAGCAACAACGATTACCAGCATCGCCCCTGGCATCTGCCCGAGCAAATGCACGTCACCAACTGGATCACACGAACGGCGGCGCTGAGCATCAAGCGGCGCGACCCGACGCGGCCGGCGTTCTGGCATGTGTCTTATTCGCACCCGCACCCGCCGCTGGTGCCGCTGACGGCCTACCTGGACATGTACCGCGACGCCGACATCGACCTGCCCGAGATCGGCGACTGGGCGCAGGACGGCAATGCACTGCCCAGCGCGCTGAAGGTGGTTCTGAACTACTGGCCCGCCGAGCAAAGGCCCGCACAGCACCGCGCGCTGCGCCGGGCCTACTACGCGCTGTGCACCCATATTGACCACCAGATCCGAATCCTGATGGGCACCTTGCGCGAAGAAAACCTGCTGGACAACACCGTCATCATGCTCACCGGCGATCACGGCGACATGCTCGGCCAACATGGCCTCTGGGCCAAAAGCCTGTTTTACGAGGCTGCGGCGCGGGTGCCGATGATCCTGGTCGGCACCGCCGCTTGCCAGCGCATCAAGGCAGGCGCGGTGGACGATCGGTTGGTGGGTTTGCAAGACGTCATGCCCACCTTGCTGGACCTGGCTAATCTGCCGATTCCGGCGTCGGTCGAAGGTCTGTCGATGCTCGCCGACACGCGCCGCGAGTCACTCTACGGCGAGTGTGGCGAAGGCCGCAACGCCACACGCATGCTGCGCCAAGGACGCTACAAGCTGATCTGGTACCCGGCCAACCACGGCCTGCAGTTGTTTGACATGAACACCGACCCCGGGGAAATGCACAACCTGGCCGACGACCCGGCCCACCGCAGCGTGCGCGATCAGCTTGAAGCAGGCCTGATCGCACAACTCTACGGCAGCGATCTGGACTGGGTGCGGGACGGCCACCTGGCCGGTTACGAGCCAGGGCCTTTTAGCGCCAAACCCAACCGCGCCCTGGCCGGCCAGCGTGGTCTGCACTATCCGCCGCCGCCGGTGGACGATCCCAACCGCTCAGCCAATCGCCCGGCCTGATCCATCACCCCCCGTCCCACCACGAAAGCACGCCATGACCCGCCCCTTCAAAGACACCTCGCCCGCCCGTCCCCGCCACGCTGCAAACGAGCCCGTAGACAGCGGCCGGCGCACCCTCCTGCGTGGTCTGGCCGGCACCGGCCTGGCAGCGGCAACGACGCTGTCGCCCTGGGCCAGCTCGGGCGCCCTGGCGCAGGCTGGCGCCTACCCCAACCGCCCCATCAAACTGATCGTGCCATACCCACCCGGGGGAAACACCGACCTGGTGGCGCGCCTTTACGCCGTGCCACTGGCCACCGCGCTGGGGCAGCCGGTGATTGTTGAAAATCGCGGTGGCGCGGCTGCCAGCATTGGCATGTCGGCGGCGGCCAAGTCGCCAGCTGACGGCTACACCCTCGTTATCGGTGACGTTGGCTCGCTGTGCATCAACCGCTTCGCGCAGCCCAATCTGCCGTACGACCCGGTGAAAGACTTTGCGCCGGTCTCGCTGCTTTCCACGGTGTCCATCGTCGTGACGGCCCGGCCTGACTTTCCAGCCAGCACCTTCCCCGAGTTTCTGGCGCTGGCGCGCGCCAATCCCGGCAAGTACGCCTGCGCCACCGCCGGCGCCGGCACCATCGGCCATCTGTCGCTGGAGTTGCTGATGTCCATGGCCAATATTCAGTTGCGCCATGTGCCTTACAAAGGCGGCGCACCGGCGCTGACCGACCTGCTCGGCGGGCACGTGGACCTGATGATTGACGGCGCGGCCCTCTCGCAAGCACGCACCGGCAAGATTAAGGCGCTGGCCGTCACGGGCGAGCGCATCGGCGCCATGCCGCAGGTGCCGACGATCGCGGAGTCGGGCGTTCCCGGCTACCGCCTGTCTAATTTCTGGGGCTACCTGATGCCCGCGGGAACGCCCAAGGACATCGTCGAGCGCATCAGCACCGAAGTGCAGCGCATTGCCGTGCAAGCAGCAGTTCGCGACCGGCTCACGGAGGGCGGTATCACCGCCACCGGCAGCTCGCCGCAGGTGTTCAGCGATTTGATTCGCAGCGAAAACGAAAAAATCGGCGGCATCATCAAGACCGCCAAAATCACTTTTCAGTGATATCGCGGGGGAGTTCCCGGGAAGGCGCCGAGCTCAGCCCTGCGGCTGCGCCAGCCAGGTCCGGGCCAGCGCCACCCAGTAACTGCCGCCCAGAGGGATCAGCTCGTCATTGAAGTCGTAGCTCGGGTTGTGCAGCATGCACGGCCCTTCGCCATGGCCAGGCTCCCGGTGGCTGCCGTCGCCGTTGGAGATGAACACATACGCGCCAGGCCTGGCCTGCAGCATGTAGGCAAAGTCCTCCGCCGTCATGGCAGGCTGCTGCGGCAGGACGTGCTCAGCACCGACCAGGTCCGTCATCACCTGCCTGGCGAAGGCCGCCTCGGCCGGCGTGTTGATGGTCGGCGGGTACTTGCGGCGAAACTCGAAATCGCAGCGGGCGCCAAAGGCTGCGCAAAGGTTGTCGGCGATCTGCTTCATCCGCTGCTCGATCAGGTCCAGCACCTCCAGCGTGAACGTGCGCACCGTGCCTTGCAACTCGCAGGCGTCGGCAATCACGTTGCTGGCTTCGCCGGCGTGGATCATGGTGACCGAAATCACCCCCGCATCAATGGGTTTGAGGTTGCGGCTGATGATGCTTTGAAAGGCCTGCACCAGCTGGCAGGCCACCAGCACCGGGTCAACGCCGTTGTGCGGCAAGGCAGCGTGCCCGCCCTTGCCCCGCACCGTGATGCGAAAGTCATTTGAAGACGCCATGACCGGCCCCGGGCTCACCGCAAAGGTTCCCGCTGGCGCTCCCGGCCAGTTGTGCATGCCAAACACCGCCTGCATGGGAAACTGCTCAAACAGGCCCTCGCGGATCATGACCTGAGCGCCACCGCCATCTTCCTCGGCGGGCTGGAAAATCAGGTACACCGTTCCGTCAAAATCGCGGTGCTCGGCCAGGTGCTGCGCAACGGCCAGCAGCATGGCGGTGTGGCCGTCATGGCCGCAGGCGTGCATCTTGCCCGCATGCTGGCTGACGTGCTCAAAGGTGTTGCGCTCTTGCAGGGGCAAGGCGTCCATGTCGGCGCGCAAGCCCAGAGCGCGCCCACAGCGGCCGCCGTCACGCCCATGAACAATGCCCACCACGCCCGTCGTGGCCAGGCCGCGGTGGACGGCAATACCCCATTGGCTCAGGCGGGCGGCCACGATGTCGGCCGTGCGCTGCTCGGCAAAAGACAGCTCCGGATGCGCATGCAAGTCTTTTCGCAGGGCGATGATGCCAGGCGCCTGGGCCACGATGTTGTCAATCAGTTTCATAGATAGCGTCCAGTCAGACTCGGGCGCGCCAGCCGATCAATAGAGCAGGCGTGCAATACAAAAACCAAGCCCGGCGCCCAGCGCCGCGCCAAACACCACCAGCCAGGCCGGCACCGGTGCACCCAGACCGCCGCCAGCCGCCAGGCCCGTCGCCGCGGGCATGGGTGCGCCGGTGGTCTTGACAGACGCCGTGGCGCCTTGCAAAGCGCCCGTTGTGCCGGCCGCCAAAGCCTCTGGCGCAGCCTCACCGGCGCCCGTGAGCTGCCGGGCAAAAGCCGAAAAAAAATCGTCTGCATTCTTTTTGACCACCCCCTGGATCAGGCGGCTGCCGACACTGGCGAGCTTGCCGCCGATTTCGGCGTCGGCGGTGTAGCGCAGCCAGGTACCATCGGCGTCAGGCGCCAGCTCGACACGGGCGCGCATACGCGCAAAACCTGCCGCCCCACCCTGGCCGCGACCGGTCAGGGTGTAGCCGTGGGGCGCGTTCAGCTCGCTGAGCTCGACAGCGCCCCGAAAGGTCGCTGAAATCGGGCCCACCCGGGCCGTCACGACGGCGGCAAACTCGGTGTCCGACAGCTTGTCCAGCTGCTGGCAACCGGGGATGCTGGCCTGCAGGACCTGCGGGTCGTTGAGAGCTTCCCACACGCGCTGCTGCGGCACGGCCAGGCGGTGCTCACCGCTGAATTCCATGGTCAGGCTCCGTGGACGTAATGTTGAAAGAGCGCTTGCGTGCCCTGACGCGCCAGCCCTTTTTCGGCCAGCTCGGTGTAGAGCTGCCGCGCCAGCGTCAGGCCGGGCAAGGGCAGTTTCATCTGGTCGGCCTGTTCGAGCGCAATGCCCAGGTCCTTGAGAAAATGCTCGATGAAAAAGCCCGGCGCAAAGTCACCCTTGACGATGCGCGGCCCCATCACGTTGAGCTGAAAACCGCCGGCCGCACCACCGCCAATGCATTGAAGCACCGCGCTGGCGTCCAGACCGGCTGCGCGCGCGTAGGCCAGGCCCTCGCACACACCCATCATGGTCGAGGCAATGACGATCTGGTTGCTCATCTTGGTGTGCTGGCCGGCGCCGGCCTGACCAAGGCGCGCAATGTTGGCGCCCATCAGGCGCAGGATCGGCAAGGCCGCGTCGAAGGCGGCCTGGCTGCCACCGGCCATGATCGACAGCTTGGCTTCGCGCGCGCCTACATCACCGCCCGAGACGGGTGCATCCAGTGCCATGTGACCAGCCTGCTCGGCCGCAGCAGCCAGCCGCCGGGCCAACTCGGGGCTGGAGGTGGTCATGTCAATCAGCAGCGCCTGGCGGGCATGGGCGATCAGGCCTTCCGGGCCGAGCCAGACCTGCTCGACATCGCTCGGATAGCCGACCATGGTGATGATCACGTCCGAGCTGGCGGCCACCTCGGCGGGCGTTGCGCAGCCGATGGCACCCTTGTAGATGAGACCCCGCGCCTTGGCCGGGCTGCGGTTGTAGACCCTGAGCGGGTGGCCAGCCGCCAGGATGTGGCCGGCCATGCTCTGGCCCATGATGCCCAGGCCGATAAAGCCCACGCGAGGTTTGGATGCAGATTCAGTCATGACAGCGCCTTCGAGTTATCAAGGGGGTAGGAAGAGGCGGCCGGGGCTGCAGCCTCGGCCTGGCGCACCAGAGCGCGCAAATACATGGGGGTCAGCGGCTGCTGATTCACAACCACACCCAGTGGCGCCAGCGCATCGTTGACCGCATTGGTCAGGGCCCCGATGGCCCCCATCACGCCGCCCTCGGCCATGCCCTTGATGCCGGCGGCCGTCTGGCGGTTGGGGGTGTGCATGGCGATGGTCTCGATATGCGGCAGGTCGTGCGCGGTCGCCACCAGGTAGTCGGCCAGCGAGCCCGACAGGTTCTGGCCCGTGGCGGGGTCGTAATCAATATGTTCGAACAGCGAGCCCGACAAGCCCATGGCGATCGCGCCATGTTGCTGGCCTTCGACAACGACGGGGCTAAGCACAGTGCCGCAGTCTTCGGCCACCACGTAGCGCTGGATCGTCACGGCGCCGGTGGCCCCATCGACCTCGACCAGGCAGGCATGGGCCGCATTGGAGTACGTCATGGGCGGCGGCTCATAGGTCTGGTGAAACTCGAGTCCTGGCGGCATGCCCGGCGGCAGGGTGGTCGGGTCCAGGTAGGCGACGCGCGCCACGTCAGCCAGGCTCAGCCGTGTGTCCTGCCACTGATCCTGCAGGCGCTGCTGCACGCGGCCGTCGAGCAGGCGCAGCGCCTGGGCCGCCTCGTCGCCCGGCAGGCCCAACTGGTGCGCGGCAATGCGCAGCACAGCCGCTCGGGCCTGCTGCGCGCACAGGTACAAGACGCCACCGCCCGCCGTTGCGCCACGCGCCCCCCGGCTGCCCATGCCGTAAGGTGCAATGTCGGTATGACCCAGATACAGGCTGACCGTGGCTGGCGCCACACCGAGTCCGTCAGCCACCGCGTTGGCCAGTGAGGTTTCATAGCCTTGGCCCGTGGCCCCCAGACCAACAGCGGCGTTGACCACCCCCGTGGGCTCAATGCGAACCCAGGCAGCCTCATGGCCTGAGCCGGCAATCCCGGCCGACTTGTAGAACTTGGAGCCGTAGGTGGTTGACTCGACCACATTGCACAAGCCAAAGCCAAGCCAGCGCCCCTGGACACGGGCCTGGCGCTGGCGCTCGCGCAGACCCGCATAGTCGAAGGCCGCCAGCACCGCATCCATCGTCGCCACCGGGGTCACGTCGTCGAGAACTTCGCCCGTGGCCATGGTGTAGGGCAGCTCGTCTGCACCCAGCATGTTGATGCGGCGCACGTCGACCGGGTCCAGGCTCAGGGCACGGGCCACAGCGTCCAGCGTGCCATCCATGATCCAGCTGGTCACCGACATGGGCGCGCGCATGGGGCCATTGCCGACCTTGTTGGAGAGCACCACCTTGACGTCGTAGGCGTAATGGCTGATGCGGTAAGGGCCGGTGATGATCATGGCCACCACGCGGGCCAGGTAGTTGCCCGGGTAAAAACTGTAGGCGCCGAAGTCTTCGAGGATGCTCAACTCCAGCGCCAGCACGCGACCCTGTGTATCGACGGCCACGCGGGTGCTGCACCAGTCCTCACGGGCCTGCGACGACGCCATCAGGTTCTCCATGCGGTCTTCGCGCCAGCGAACCGGCCGCCCAAGCTGCCGCGCAATGGCCGCGACCGAGAGCTCTTCACGGTACAGCGCAATCTTCTGACCAAAGCCACCGCCCACGTCGGGCGACAGCACGGTCACTTGCGACTCCGTCAGGCCCAGCCGCGCCGCCAGCGTGGTGCGATAAGGGTGCGGCACCTGCGTGCCCACATGAAAGCTCAGATGCTGGCGACCTTCGTCCCACACCGCAATGCAGCCTCGGGTCTCGATGGGCAAGTGGGTTTGCCGGTGCTGTGAAAAGGTCGACTCGACCACCTGGTGGGCCGAGGCCATCGCCGCGGCCACCTCGCCATGGCTGGCGCTTTGGTGCGACAGCAGATTCGAGGCCAGCGCATCGTCCACCCGCGGCGCGTCAGGCAGCAAGGCCTGGTTCATGTCGGTGACGGCCGGCAAGACCTGGTAGTTCACCAGCACCTGCTCGGCAGCGTCCTCGGCCAGGTAGCGGTTGCTGGCAATCACGCAGGCCACCGGGTCGCCCTGAAAGCGTACCTTGGTCGTGGGAAGGGTGTCCATTTCCATTGGCGCCAGGCCATCAATCGGCGGCGCCATGCGGTGGCGCGTGGTCCACCTGGCCAGGTCGTGACCGGTGTAGACAGCCACCACACCAGGCAGGGCCAGGGCCGCGGCGGTATCGATCGCCACAATGCGCGCATGCGCGTGGGGCGAACGCACAAAGCAGGCGTGCAGCGCGCCGGGCACGTCCAGGTCGTCGACATAGCGGCCGTGCCCGGTCAGCAGGCGGGCGTCTTCCTTGCGCGGGTGATCCGCTCCGATGTGGCGAAAGGGTTCAGCCGCCATGACCGCCCGCCTCTCGCAGGCGCTGCGCCGCCAGCGCGATGGCGGCCACGATATTTTGGTAGCCGGTGCAGCGGCACAGGTTGCCCGACAAGGCTTCGCGAATTTGCGCCTCGCTGGGGTCGGGTGTTTCTTTCAAAAAGGCCTCGAAGGTCATGACGATGCCCGGCGTGCAAAAGCCGCACTGCAGGCCGTGACACGCATGCAGGGCCTGCTGCAGCACCGACAGGTTTTGCGCACTTCCCACGGCTTCGATGGTCGTGACCTCATGGCCTTCCATCTGAATGGCAAAGGTCAGGCATGAACGCACCGGCCGGCCGTCCACCAGCACCGTGCAGGCACCGCACACACCGTGCTCGCAACCGACGTGGGTGCCGGTCAGGTGGCAGTCTTCGCGCAGCGCGTCGGACAGCAGCTTGCGTGGCTCCACCGCCAACTCGATGTTGCGACCGTTGACGGTCAGGGTGATCGGCTGCTGGGTCATGGGGTGCCTGCGTGCATGTGGGAAGCGGCCCGCTCCAGGGCCTTGCTCAGGGCGCGCGCGACCAGGGTTTGCGTCAGCTCGCGCCGATAGCTGGCGCTGATGTGGCGATCGTCCTCGGGCTCAACAGAGCCGGCCGCAGCAGCGGCCACCGCAGCGATCCAGGCCGCGTCGGGCACGGCTTGCTCGAAAGTCTGCGCCAGGGCGTCAAGCCGTCGGGCAACTGGCGACGTGCCGGCCACGCCCAGGGCAAGCCGCGTCAGCCGGCCAGCCTGCACGCGCACGGTAGCGGCGACGGCCACGATGGCAAAGTCACCGTGGCGGCGGTTGAAAAGCTGCAGCGCAGACCCCTCGCCCTGGGCAATACACGGAAAACGAATGGCCAGCAGCAGCTCCTGCGGCTCAATCGCGGTGGTCATGGCTGAGCGTAAAAAATCGCCCGCCAGCACGTCGCGGCGGGCACCTTGCTGCACCAGGGTCAAGCGGGCATTGAGCGTGACCGCAGCCAGCGCTAGCTGCGCCACCGGGTCGGCGTTGACCAGGCTGCCACCGAGTGTGCCGCGCTGGCGGATGGCGTAATGACCCACCGTCTGCGCGCACTGCGCCAGCAAAGGGCAGTGCGTGCGCAGCAGCTCTGAATTGGCCAGCGCATGGTGACGCGCCAGCGCACCGACTTCGATTTCGCCGTCGACCAGGCGAATGCGCGAAAACTCGCTCAGGTCATTGATATCCAGCAGATGCGCGGTGCTCGCCAGACGCATGTTGAGCATCGGCCCCAGGCTTTGACCGCCGGCCAGCACCTTGACGTCAGGCGCCAGCTCGGTCAGCAAGGCCAGGGCTTCTTCCAGCGAGGTGGGCCGGTGGTAGTTGAAGGCAGCAGGTTTCAATGCAGACTCGCGTCACATTCGGGCAGCGCTCACAGCAGGCTTTCGGTGGACTGCTTGTCAAACAGGTGCAGACGGTTGAGGTTGACGGCCAGGATCGCGTTACTGCCCGTGCGGCGGTGGCTTTCCTTGCCGAGCCGGAAAAAGAGCTTGCAGCCCTCGACCTCCATTTCCACAAACTGGTCTGAGCCGACCGGCAGCACCGAGCCGATCCGCCCGCTCAGGCAGGCGCCGGCCTCGGGGCTGTCCGTCTCGGCCACATCTTCGGCCCGAATGCCCAGCACCACCTCGCGGCCGACCTGCGCGCTGACCCTGGCAGCAGTGGCGGCCGGCAGCGCGATACGCAGCGCGCCGCGCTCGAACACCACAGCATCGTTGATCCGCAGCAACTGGCCTTCCAGGAAATTGATGGGCGGGTTGCCCAGAAAAGACGCGACAAACATATTGGCCGGATGCTCGTAGATTTGATCGGGAACGCCAATTTGCTGCACCACGCCACCACGCATCACGACGATCCGGTCGGCCAGGGTGAGCGCCTCGGCCTGGTCGTGCGTGACATACACAAAGGTCGTCTGCATGGCCTGATGCAACTGCTTGATCTCGGCGCGCATGGAAATGCGCAGGGCCGCGTCCAGGTTCGACAGGGGCTCGTCCATCAAAAACACCTGTGGTTGCCGGACCATGGCGCGCCCCAGTGCCACGCGCTGACGCTGGCCGCCAGAGAGCTGGTCTGGGCGGCGCTCCAGCAAGGGCTCGATCTCCAAGCGCCTGGCTGCGTCCAGCACGCGGCGCTTGATCTCGTCGGGGGCCACCTTGCGCATCTTCAGGCCAAAGGCGATGTTGTCGTAAACCGATTTATGCGGGTACAGCGCATAGCTTTGGAAAACCATGGCCACATCGCGCTTGTGCGGCGGCACCGTGTTCATGACCGCGTCGTCGAAATACAAATTGCCGTCGGTGACATCCTCCAGGCCGGCAATCATGTTGAGCGTCGTCGACTTGCCGCAACCCGAGGGGCCCAGCAAGACTAAAAACTCCTTGTCCGCGATCTCGAGGTTGAGGTTGCTCAGTGCACTAAAGCCGTTCGGGTACTGCTTGCCAACGGCTTCAAACTTGATTCTGGCCACAAAGGACTCCTGGTAGTGGCTCAGCCCTTCACCGCGCCAGCGGTGAGACCTGAAACGATGTAACGCTCGAACATGATCGCAATGATCACCGGCGGCACCACCGCCATGACGCCGGCGGCATTGATGAAGGAAAAACTGATGTTGAAATCTGACGTGAACGAGGCCACCACGATCGGCATGGTCTGCGACGCGGGTGTTTGTGTGAACATCAGCGCCAGCAGAAATTCGTTCCAGCTGGTCAGGAAAGCGAACAGCACCACCGCCACCAGGGACGGCAAGGCCAGCGGCAGGTACACCAGCAGCAAGGTCTGAAGGCGTGAACAGCCATCGACCCGGGCCGCCTTGTCCAGCTCATCGGGCAGCGACTCAAAGTAGCCCGTCAAAATGAAAATGCTGAACGGCACCGTGATCGCCAGGTAGGTGATGATCAGGGACCACAGGTTGTCCATCAGGCCGAGCTTTTGCACGAAGAGAAAAAATGGCACCACCAGCGCAATGTCCGGGATCACCCGCGTGCTGAGCATGAAGTAGATCGAGCTGGTACGTCCCACAAAGCGGATCTTGGCCAGCGCATAGGCCGCGGGCACGCTGACAAACAAATTAAGCACGACCACCGCCAGCGCCACTAAAAAGCTGTTTTTCATCGACGGCAGCAAGTTCGCTGCGGTCGAGGGAATGAAGCCGCCGGTAGCGGTGTCGCCCTGCTTGCGGTTTTCGTAGGTGACGACTTCTGTGCGGGTCTTGAAGATGGCCGCAAAGTTATCCAGGGTCGGGTGCTCGGGTATCCAGTGCGGCGGCACCGAGGTGATCTCGGCTTCGGACTGCAACGACGACGACACCAGCCAGGCAACCGGCGCCAGCACATACAAAGCGAAAAGCAAGGAGCCAAGAAACAGCAGCGTGCGCCGGCCGGGCAGGAGTCGGGTCATGGGTCAGTCCCTGGAAAATAAATAGCGGGTCATTGGTGAGTCACTGCACTCACAGCTTGCGGCTCGTGCTGCGAATGATGAAGTAAGCCAGCACAAAAGTCGCCACCGCCATGATGTAGGCCAGTGCCGAGCCCGTGCCGAAGGCCAGCTTGCGAAAGGTCTCCACGTAGACCTGCCAGGCCACCACATGCGAGGCATCGGCCGGCCCACCTTCGGTGAGGATAAAAAACAAATCGAAATGCCGGATCGCCATCATCGACTCGTAGATCATGACCAGCGCAAAGCCCGGCACCAGCGACGGCAAGGTGATGTGCACAAAGCGCTGCCAGGCGTTGGCGCCGTCGACTTTGGCGGCACTGTAAATATCGGCACGGATGGACTTGAGCGTGACCAGCAACAAGATGGTGGCCAGCGGGACTTCCTTCCAGACGAAGGCGTTGGTGATCAGCGACATGGTCTTGTCGGTGTCGCCCAGCATCACCACGTATTTGTCGATCAGGCCGAGTTGCATCAGCAAGCCGTTGAGGGCGCCGTAGCCGGAGTCGTAGATCCATTTCCACATCAGGCCGTTGGCCACGTAGGGTATCGCCCAGGGAATCAGCAAGATGGCCGACAACACGCGCCGGCCGCGAAACTCTTCGTTGAGCAACATCGCCATCATCGTGGCGATCACCATGATGGCGAGTACCGACATCACGGTAAAGCTGGCGGTGCGGCCGACCGACTCCCAAAACAGCGGGTCTGAAAATACCTTGACATAGTTGTCAAACCAGACAAAGGGCACGCGGTGCGGGCGCGTCAGCTTGAGGTCGTACAAGCTGATCCAGAACGAATAAAGAACCGGAAACACCGCCACCACGCTAAGCACCAGCATCATGGGCGCCAGAAACACCATGGCGCTCTTTTGGTCGTACACGCTGCTGGGCAGAACGAATCTGCGGCGCTTGGGCGGCTTGAGGTCTTGCATTGGTGCTCTTTTCTGGCCAGGGGTGGCCAGCCAGCGGCCAGTCACCCCGAAGGTCGCAAGGCTCAGGACTTGCGCATGTCGTTCCAGGCGTCAGCGGACTTCTTGAGCGCCGCTGGCACGGTGGACTTGCCCAACACGGCCGACTGCCAGGCGGTGCCATTGACCTCGTCCCATTCGCCAAACCAGCGGGTGATCACATCTTTTTTGACGACCAGCTTTTGCTGCTTTTCAAACATGGCGATGTCGGAGTACTTTTTGTAGCTGGCCTGGACCTCTGGGTCCTTGAACAGTTCCTTGACGCCAAAACCCGTACCGAGGTCAGAGAACAGCATCTTCTGAAACTGGTACTGGCTGCCCGCCTTGCCGCCAAACCACTCGATCAGCTTGGCTGCATTGGCTGCACGGGTCTTGTCGGCCGCTGCCTGCGCGCTCATCCCATGAAAACGCATCCAGCCCACGGTGGCATGCGAGCCGCCCGGGCCGGCCGGCATCATGGCTTGCTTGACGCGGCCAGCAATGGCCGACTGCTTGGGGTCGTTGAGCGTGCGGATGCGGTAGCGGCTGAGCAGCGCAAACGCATGGTTGCCCGCACCAAAGGCCTTCAAGCCATTGAGCTCGCCAGTTTCGACGCAGGCCGGCGAGATGATCTTGTGCTTGTTGACCGCGTCAACCACCCACTGCATGGCCTGCTGCGCGCCGCGCTTGGGGTCGGCCATCAGGGCCGCACCTTGATCGTCAGTGAAGCGGCCGCCATTGGAAAAGACCATGGCGCTGAGGAACTCGATCAGCCAGCTTTCGCGGGCCATCGACAGCATCATGGGGTATTCGGACAGGCCGGCGCCCTTGATCTTGAGCGACTGCTGCACCAGCTCGGCCCAGGTGGTGGGCGGCGCCTTGATGCCAGCCTTTTTGAGCATTTCCTCGTCGTAGAAAAACGCCATGTAGTCGCTGTAGTAGGTCAGCCCGTACTGCTTGCCCTTGTGCTGCATGGACTTGGTGCAGAAGTCGTCGGCGTCGGCGTTGTACTTCATCAGTTCGGGGAAGCCATCGATCGGCGCAATCCAGCCGGCCTCGGCCCACTCGGGCAGCCAGCTGTCAGACACCCACATCACGTCCATCGGGGCCTTGCCCACAAATTTGGTGACCATGGTGTCGCGGTACTGCGCCCAGGGCGAGTTGTTGTAGTTGACCTTCAGTCCGGTACGGGTCTCAAAGGCGGTGACATGGCTCTTGACCAGATCAACCGCCGCTGACCAGGCGTACAGATTCAGGGGCGCGGCCTGAGCCGACGCATTCAGACCCAGGGCACCGGTTCCGGCCACACCGGCGGCGGCAGTCATCTTGAGAAAGTCACGGCGCGAAGCGTCGTCAGTCCAGAGATTGTTCATTGGCTCACACTCCTTGAAGGGTTGACGACGGCAAACACAAGCCACCGCGACGGCCATTGAAGACGCCAGCAACCCGATTGCCGCCAGCGTGACCGTGCCCGATTATTTACGAAAACTCTTTATATCGTCAACCGACGATCATATTTTTTTGCCTACCGCCTGGCCACGGCCTACTGCAGCGGGGAAAACGCGGCCGGATTCATGAAAACACTTTCCTGATGCACCAGGTAAGGCAGCATTCGGGGCACAAAAGCATTCCATTCGGCATCCTTGCCCAAAAGCGCGCGCTGGCTGGTGCGGTGCGCAAAATCGTCGTACGCCCAAATGAAGACCGTCGAATTAAGAACGCCCGACTCCTTGATCCAGCAGCCGATCAGGCGCGCATAGCGGGAGATCAGGGGAAGGCCATCGGCTTGGTACATCTTGAGGAATTCGGCGGCTTTACCGGGCTGAACCTGGTAGGTGCGCATTTCATAAATCACGGCATGGTCCTTGGTCGATTGGAAACTGAAAGAAGATCACACTGAAGGTCAAAATGGACATCAAAGGGTCATTGACATCGTCGTCTGACGATGTTTATTTTGCAGCTAAAGTACAGCCCATGTCTACCCCAACGATCGCCTGCGCTTAGGGCCCTCATGAAAGCCAAATCCGATCTTCTGGCCGCCAAACGGCAAAGCGCCGCCGCCGGGTCGCCCGCCGCCGCCCGGCCTGGCCTGCGGCGGCCCACGGTGCGCATGCCGGCGGCCGAGCGGCGCGCGCAAATTCTGAGCAAGGCCTTCGAGTTTTTTGCCGAATACGGGCTGACCGCCCAGACCCGCGCCCTGGCCGAAGCCTGCGGTGTGTCGCAGCGTTTGCTTTACAGCGTGTTTCCGAACAAGGCGGCGCTGATCAACGCCGTTTACGAGGCTGAAATTGCCGGCCCCTTCAAAGTGGTCTGGTTTGTGCAGCTGCGCGACCGCAACGTGCCGCTGGAGCAAAGGCTGCGCGCTTTTTACCGCGAGTACTACGAGGCCATTCTCACGCGCCGCTGGTTGCGCCTGTTTCTCTACGCCTCACTGGCAGAAGTTGAAATGGCGCCGACCTACATCGCCGCGATCATCCGCACCTTGCTCAACACCATCATTGAGGAAGCCGCCTTTGACGCCGGCCTGGCCTTGCCCACCGACCCCGGCCTGGCGCAGGAAATGGGCTGGACGCTGCACGGCAATATCTCGCACCTGGCCATACGCCGCCATGTCTACCGCGACGGCACCACGCAAGACGTTGACAAAGTCATCGCCCTGCACATCACCGCCTTCCTGGCCTCGGTGCCGGTCATGCTGGCCAGCCTGAGTCAGCCACCCAGGGCGCTCAGCTGACCCCGTAGCGCTCGCGGTAAGCCTGCACCCGTGCCAGGTGCTCACCCATGCTGTTGCCAGGCTGGGCGCCAAGGTAGGCCAGCAGGTCAGCGAGTTCGGCAATCGCGCACACTTCCAAGCCCACTTGCTCGCGCACGTACTGCACCGCGCTGTAGGGCACGTCGCGTGTGCTGCCGTCGGCCTGCTGTTCGGTGGCCATTTCCTGACGGTCCAGCGCTATCGCCACCGCGTGGGGCGTGGCGCCGGCGGCCCGGATCAACGCGATCGACTCGCGCGCCGCGGTTCCTGCGCTCATGACGTCATCAATGATCAGCACGCGGCCTTTGAGCGGCGCACCCACCAGGCTGCCGCCCTCGCCGTGGTCTTTGGCTTCCTTGCGGTTATAGGCAAAGGGCACGTTCTTGCCCAGGCGCGCCAGTTCAATGGCCACCGCCGCACCCAGCGGAATACCCTTGTAGGCCGGGCCAAAAATCATGTCAAACTCAATGCCGCTTGCGAGCAGCCGCTGGGCATAAAAACCCGCCAGCCGCCCGAGTTTGGCGCCGTCGTCAAACAAACCTGCGTTAAAAAAGTAAGGACTCAGGCGCCCTGCCTTGGTTTTGAACTCCCCGAACTTGAGCACCCCGCAATCGAGCGAAAATTGTACAAACTCCTGAGCCAGCTTATCGCTGGCCGCCGTCACTGTCGTCATGGGAAATTCCTTGTTCAAACTCACCAGCCTCAACCTCAATGGCATTCGCTCAGCCACCAGCAAAGGCGTCGAAGCTTGGCTCGAAAAAGCCAGGCCCGATTGTATTTGCGTGCAAGAGATCAAAGCCCAGGCACCCGACATGGCCGGGCGCTTCGAAACACTGGCGGGCCTCACCGGCCACTTTCAGTTCGCCGAGAAAAAGGGCTATTCGGGCGTGGGTATTTACACCCGGCACGAACCCAGCGAGGTCCTCATCGGCTACGGCTCCAGCGAATTTGACGCCGAAGGCCGCTACGTCGAGCTGCGCTTTGACCGGCCAGGGCGCACCGCCTTGCCGCGCCTGTCCATCATCAGCTGCTACTTCCCCAGCGGCTCCTCGGGCGAAGAGCGCCAAGCCGCCAAGTTCCGCTTTCTCGCCGAGCTCTACCCTCACCTGCAAGCCCTCAAAAACAGCGGCCGCGAGTTCGTGCTGTGCGGCGACATCAACATCGCCCACCAGGAAATAGACCTCAAGAACTTCAAAGGCAACAAGAAAAACAGCGGCTTCCTGCCCGAAGAGCGTGCCTGGATGACACAACTGCTCAAGCACCCCGAGCGCAACCCCGATGGCCACCTGGTCGACGTCTACCGCCACCTACAACCCCACACCACCGACGCCTGCTACACCTGGTGGAGCAACCGCGGCCAGGCCTACGCCAAAAACGTAGGCTGGCGGCTGGACTACCACCTGGCGACCCCCGCCTTCGCCGCCCTGGCTCGCAGCGAAGCGATCTACAAAGACGAAAAGTTCTCGGACCACGCGCCGGTGACGGTGGCGTATGACTTCAAGCCCTGAGTGCACAAACATTTGGCGCCTCGCAAGCTCGATGCACCTCTGCGCGCATGTCTCTAATTGGAGTTCTCAACATGGAAACCAGTGCCCCCTCGACCCGTCAACGACGGGTGAGGCTCACGATTAACGAGGCCCAGCTGGCGCAAGCCAAGCGCTACACCCACGACCTGTCGCCCCCCATGGCTTCTTTGCGGGCTGAATTTGTGATTCAACAGCAAAGTGCACAAAGCACTCACCAACGCATGGCCGATGCGTGTGCGACCGACTGGAATGCGGTGCACAGGGCGGTCGGCTCGTTGGCAGATGAGCACTCTACTTTGTAATGGCGCAGTTCGATGTTCATCGCAACAAGGGACCTTGCGAGACTCGACGCATTCCTTGAGTGCAGTTGAACCTCCAACAATTCCCAAAAAATTCCCAACACCCCAACACCCCCATGACCCAGGCCCTTTGCCCTTCCTGCCAGGCACCAGGCGCGTTCAGTCGCAAACGCAGCAGCTATTTCTGCGCCGATTGCGAGAGCTGGTTTGAGGCGCCCGTACCAGACGCTACAGAGGCTGCCGAGGCCCCCAAGAAGCCGGCTATTCGCGTCTTTCTCAGCTACGGCCACGACGGCGCCAGTGCCGAGCTCGTCGCCCGGATCAGCCAGGACCTGGCGCGCGCTGGCATTGACGTTTGGGTCGACAGCAACCGAATACGTTTTGGCGATGACTGGCGCCAGTCGATCACCGAAGGGATCCAGGCCAGCACCCATGTCCTGGCCTTTTTGTCTCGCCACTCCACGCGCAAGCCGGGCGTGTGCCGGCAAGAGATCGCGATCGCCCTCGGGCCGGGCAAGGCCCATGTGTACACCGTGCTGGTGGAGCCAGAAAAAGAGGTCTCAACGCCGCTCTTGATCAGTCACCTGCAGTGGCTGGACATGCAGCAGTGGCAGTCGCTTCGCGCGCTCGACGGCGAGCGCTTTGAAGCCTGGTACCAGGAAAAGCTCGGCGAGATCCTGTCGGTGCTTCGCAGCAGCGAGCCTTTTTCCGGTGACATCACGCTGCTCGAGCAGTGGCTCAAACCGAGCGACTGCGTGGCCGACATGGTGCAGGCTGAGGATGGTTTCACCGGCCGCGACTGGCTGATCGGGCGCATTGCCCGCAGCGAAGCGTCCCGCCACGAAACCGAGTTCGTCGATCAGCCCGGCGGCGAGATTGAGGCCTGGCGAACCGACCTGGCCGGCGGGCGCGTGTTCTGGATCACCGGTGGACCGGGCACCGGCAAGAGTGCCGTGGCGGCGCGCCTGGCGCATTCGGGGCGCGCCAGGGTGATGGCGGTCCACTTCTGCCGCCACGACCGGCCGGACCGCCGCGACGCTGCCCAGGTGATTCGTTCAGTCGCCTTCCAGATGGCCACGCGCCTGGGCGACTACCGCTCGATCCTGCTGGGCTTGCAGCGCAGCGGCGAAGACCTGAGCGGTCGAAGCGCGCTCGAATTGTTCGACCTGCTCATCGCCAATCCGCTGCGGCATGAACTCGGTGGCGGACGCTCGGCCTCAGACAAGCACCTGATCGTGCTCGATGCGCTGGACGAAACCCTGGACGCCAGCGGGCGCAGTGATCTGCTCTACCTGGTGTCGCAAGAAGCCGGCAAGCTGCCCGAGTGGGTGGGGCTGGTGGTCACGAGTCGCCCGGAGCCGGCGATACAGCGCAAGCTCAAAGTCCATGGCTTGCACGCCATCGCCGCCGACGATCCGCGCAACCTGGCCGATCTGAAGTCCTACGCCCAGCGCTGGTTGAGCAGCCTCGGGCTGAGCGGGCGCCGGCACAGCCTGACCTTGCGCTCGGTGCTGGAGGCGGCCGCAGGCAACTTTCTGTACCTGCGCCAGCTCGAACAGTCCGTAGCCCGCGGCGTGATCGAGGTCGCCACGCTGGGCGAGCGCGATTTATTGCCGGCGGGCTTGCCTGGCCTCTACGCTTACTGGTTCGAGCGGCGATTCGTGGATCTGCGGGCCTATCAGACGCAGGTTCGCCCGCTGGTCGAACTCATGCTCGCCTCGCGCGAGCCGCTGCCGCTTGGCTTGGCCGCCCACGTGCTGGACTGGGACGACTACCAGCAAGTGGGCGTGCTCGACCAGCTGGGCTCGCTGTGCGTGGCGGGCGATGGCCAGTTGGTGTTCTTTCACAAGAGCTTGCGCGACTGGGTGGGTGATGCAGAGGCCGCAGGCAGCAGCTGGTTTGCCAGTGAACGCGCCGGGCATGTTCGTCTGGCGGAGTCCTTGCTAAAAAGCGTGGAGCCGGCGCCAACACTGGATTCATCGATCAGCCCGTACGGGCTGCGACACCTGCCCGAGCACCTGAAACGGGCAGGCCACGCGGCGGCGCTGGCGCAAACGCTGACGGATTTTTCCTTCGCCATGCGGCGCGTCGACGGCGGGGCGCTCGAACACGCCTTGGAAGACTACCGGACGCTGCGCAGCGATGCCGACTCGGCCGGGCCATTGCAAGCCTGGGCCGACTGCCTGCTGGGCGGCGCGCACCTGCTTCGGCGTGCCACGCCGCAATGGCCCGCCTCACGCACCCTGCTGCAGCTGGCGCTCGAGCATGCTGACAACAGCGCGATCACGCAGGCGGCGCAAGCGTGGCTGTCCCTGGGTCTGTGCGACTGGACCTGGCTGCGCCAGCTGGAGCGCCCACAGCGCTTTAGCCCCTCGCCCGTGCTGTGTGTGCTGGAGGGACATCGCGACGAGGTACGCGGCGCCCAAGCCCTGGAGAACAAGCAGCTGCTGTCCTGGTCGGACGACGGCACCTTGCGCATTTGGGATATGACGCATGGCCTGTGCGAGGCCGTCCTCGATGCCCGCGATGGCGAGGCGCTGCGGGCAGCCGGCGCCATCGGTGGCGAGCTGCTGTGGTCGATAAGCCAAGCGGGCGTGCGCCTCTGGTCAATCGAGTCCGAGCTGTGCGTCGCTCATGTGCCCGGCGAGTTCGCCGAGGTGGTGCCAGCCTTGCTGAAGGAATCTCAGCAACTTCAGGACCTTCGGAGCCTGGAGCCAGCGGCCTTTTTGGCGGGGATCTGCAAATTAGAGACGCGCCTGGCCGACCAGCATGGCGACACCATCGCGGGCATGTTGCGGCTGGAGGACCGTTCTTTGTTGACCTGGAGTTGCGAGGATGTGGTCCGCAGCGAGCTGCCCGCCGGCGGCTCGGGCTGGCGTCAGAGCGATGTGCCCGGCATGGTTCAGGGGCTCACGCTCTTGCGGCCGGACCGTGCGGCCTGCTGGGTCAGCAACGGCTCGATCATCGTGATCGACGTGACCAATGGCGCCGTGATCGGTGAGTACCGCGGACATGGCCGCGGCATCGAGGGTGTTGCGCGCCTGGACGAGCACCACTTCGTCTCCTGGGGGGAGGATCAGACCGTGCGCGTGTGGCGCTTGGACGAGGCCGTGGCCTGTGCGGTGCTCGAAGGCCACACGGGCGCGGTGCGCGGACTGGAGGTCCGGGACGCGGACAACCTAGTGTCGTGGTCCAGCGACGGCACGCTCAGGCAATGGACGCTGGACGCCATCCGATGCAGCGCCACGTCAGAAATTCTGGCGACTCGCCCAGCGGGCATGAAGGGGGCCGGCTTCCTGACTGAAGACCGGCTGGTTGTATGGGCCGACGACGGCAAACTGCAGATCTGGAACCTGGCCCGCACGAGGTGCCGGCTCGACCTCGACTATGTCGATGGCTTGAAAGAGCTGGACCCACACCGTGTGGTGTCCTGGGCGGGCAACACCTTGCGCGTTTGGGAGCAGGCCCCGAGCGCGCTCGCCCTGACAGACGACGAGCGCGTGCAGACCGACGATGCCGTGACGCTCAGCGATGGCTCGCTGGTATGCCTGCGCTCCGATGACACCCTGGTGTTTGAACGCCTCTCAGTCGGCGCTGCGTGCAAACCGGTGCAGCCACCGTCGCGCCCCCTGGGTCTGCTGGCGCTCAGCGATGCGCATCTGCTGACCTGGCATGCGGATGCCAGCTTGCTGGTGTGGGGCGCGGACGGGGCCATGGTGGCCCGTCTCGGTGCCGGTCATCCCGGTGTGGACTCGGTGATCTTGGTCGACCAGGACCACGTGCTGTCTCAGCCGGCCGCAGGCACAGGCGGCGCCTTTGGCGATCTGCCCAAGCCTGACGAGGGGGGCGTGATCTGGAACTGGCGCAACGCTAGCCAAGTGGCAACGCTGGACCGGCGCGTGCAAGGTCTGGTAGGGGTAGTCGAGATGGCGGCAGATCCCGCAAACCCAGCGCCGGCGCATTGGGCATTTTGGTCGGAAGATGGCCTGCTGGTGGTTCGCGCCGATGGTACGCAGGCTTGTCGGCGTCTGGCCGGCCACACAGCCCTCGTCGAGGGCGGCATGTGGCTGCCGGGTGGGCGCCTCTTGTCGTGGTCATTCGACTGTTCGCTGATGGTCTGGGATGCTCGCACGGGAACACGGCGGCATCACTTGCAAGGACATACCGGCCCGGTGGTCGGCGCCTTGATGTTGGCAGACGGTCGGCTGGCGACTTGGGCGCGCTGGGACGACCGGGTACTGCTCTGGGATCTCGAGGCAACAGACCCCGGCCCCCGGGTGCTCGAGGGCCACACCGAGGCCAAGGAATTCATAGGCGTGACCGGCGCCACCGTGAGCGCAGACGGCTCACTCCTGTCCTGGACACCCAAGGAGGCGATTGTCTGGGACCTCGATGCGGGCGATGCTGCCATGACCTACAGCAGTTCAGGCATACAAGGCGGCTGGGCCGATGCGCAGGGGGAGGTGTACACCTGGAGCCGCAGCCGCTTTCGGTCCTGGGGTCTGACGGAGGACGACGAGATCCGCACCGTGCCGAGCGACCCGGCCGTGATGCCCGCCGTGCCCGGCCTGCTCGAGGTGTTGAGCCGAGTCAAGGACTTCCGGGTGGTCGGGCAGTGGCTCATGCGCGCTTATGACACCCGCCTGTCATTGCGCGATGTCAGCCAAGGCGCGCAGGTGCAATGGCACACCCTCGCGCAAGGGCTGGAGGTGCTCGCCCTGGGTCGCGGCCTGGTGGTCTTGTGGGACAAGAACAAACGCTGCAAGGTACTGGCCTTGATGCACGGCGATGCAGCTGCTAGCTTCACCGAGAGGCAATTTGATGCACGACCCGACGCGGCCTGACCCTTCGGGAAGCGCCGCTTCGTCTGGCCCGCTGCCGGGCGCTGAGGCGCCGGCAAAAACCAGCGCGCCCGTGCAACGCTGTAACATGTCGCCACTTTCAAAACCACCATCGACGGAGTCCATGCCATGAACTTTTCAAGCCTTGCAACCATGCCCTGGATGGGCGCCGTGCTCACGGCCCTGGCTTTGGGTGGCAGCGTCACGTCGGCACAGGCCCAGAGCAGTGGCGTGGTCAATGCCATTTGCGCGACCGACCAGTCCTGGTGCGAGTTGGCGGCGCAAGAGTTTTCAAAGGCCACCGGCATCAAGGTCAATCAGACCGTCAAGGCCACCGGCGAAGCACTGGCGCAGTTGCGGGCCGAGTCGAGCAACCCCAAGACCGACTTGTGGTGGGGCGGTGTGGGCGACGTGTATTTGCAGGCAGCCGAGATGGGCCTGCTGCAGGCCTATCGGCCCGACTACCTGAACCAGTTGCATGACTGGAGCGTGCAAATTTATGAGCTCTCTGGCAACCGGGTGGGTGGTTTTTACACCAGCGCCATTGGCTTTGGCTGGAACACCGAAGTGCTGAAAAAGCGCAACCTGCCCGAGCCCAAGTGCTGGGCCGATCTGATCAAGCCGGTCTACAAGGGCGAGATTGAAACCTCCAGCACCGCCTCCAGCGGCACGGCCTACACCATCCTGACCGGCCTGATTAAGCTCATGGGTGAAGAGCAGGCTTTCGACTACCTCAAAAAGCTGCACAAGAACACCACCAGCTACACCCGCAGCGGCACGGCGCAAGCGCCTAACGTGGCGCGCGGCGAAGTCGCGGTGGGCGTGAGCTTCATGTTCGGTTTTGACATGTGGCAGCAAAAGGGCTCGCCGGTCAAGTCGGCGGCGCCTTGCGAAGGCACCAGCTACGAAATCGGCGGTATTGGCCTGGTCAAAGGCGCACGCAACGAGGCCAATGCCAAGCGCTATTACGACTTCCTGATGAGCGCCACCGGCCAGGCCCTGGGCGGCAAGGCCAACAGTTTGCAGGTGCCGGCCAACAAGACCTTCAAACTCGACCCGCGCATTCCGCTGCTGGACAACGTGAAACTGGTCAAGCACGACTTCGTCAAGTTCGGCAAGTCCGAAGAACGCAGTCGCCTGACGCAGCGCTGGCAAAAGGAAGTTGAGTCGGCGCCGCGTTAAGCCGCTTGCGCTGGCGGGCGGCGCCGCGCCTTGACGGCGAACTTGACGTCGAAATTAACGTGAAGTTAACGTGAAATTAAACGCAAAAGTTAACGTGACAGCTAAGGCTGCAAAGCGTCCACAAAGACCCGCGCCCGGCGTGGCGTGAGCAGCACCGTCTGGCCTTCGGACAGGCCCAGGCCCTGAAACTCCTGCGCACTGAGCTGCGCCTCGACCAGTCCGGCCAGGCCGTCAAGGCCAGGCGCTTGCGGCTGCAGTTCCAGCCGCGCCATCGGGCCCATGACGATCGCCCGTTCGAGTTTGGCCACGATGCCGCTGGCCCCTGGCGTGTAGCGCTGGACCTGCAGATCGTGCGGGCGCACGTAGGCGCTGGCGCTGCGGTTGTGGGCCTGCGCATGTTCTGGCGCAGCGAGGCGAATGCCGTGCTCTGCGGAGCCAAGTTGCACCTGGCCTTCATGGGCGCGACCACGAAATACATTGGCGTCGCCCAAAAAGCCGTGAACGAAGGCGGTGGCCGGATGCTCCCAGACCTGTTGCGGCGTGCCGACCTGTTCGACCTGCCCGGCGTTCATCAGCACCACGCGGTCGGCCACTTCGAGCGCCTCTTCCTGATCGTGCGTGACAAAAATGCTGGTCACCTGCAGGTCGTCATGCAGACGGCGCAACCACCGGCGCAGCTCTTTGCGCACCTTGGCATCCAGTGCGCCAAATGGCTCGTCGAGCAGCAGCACCTTGGGCTCGACGGCCAGCGCCCGCGCCAGGGCAACGCGCTGACGCTGCCCGCCCGAGAGCTGGGACGGGTAGCGATCAGCCAGACCGTCGAGTTGTACCCGGCCCAGCAGTTCGCGCACGGTGTGCTGAATCTGCGCCTGACTTGGCCGCAGTCCGCGCGGCTTGATGCGCAGACCAAAGGCGACGTTGTCAAACACCGTCATGTGGCGAAACAGCGCGTAGTGCTGAAACACAAAACCCACCTCACGTTCACGCACATGCAAGCCGGTGGTGTCCTTACCTGAAAAAAAGATGCTGCCGGTGTCTGCGGTTTCGAGGCCGGCGATGATGCGCAGCAGCGTGGTCTTGCCGCAGCCCGAGGGGCCGAGCAGAGCCACCAGCTCGCCAGAGGCGACCTCCAGCGAGACATCACGCAAGGCCTGAAATGCGCCGAACTGGCGGCTGATGTGACGAACGTCGATGCTCATGCGGCTTCTTTCAAAAAGGCGCTGGGCTCGGGCGGCACAGCAGCCAGGGTGTTGCGCTGGCGTGCATGCTGCCATTCGACCAGCTGCTTGATCACCAGGGTCACCAGCGCCAGCAAGGCCAGCAGCGAGGCCACGGCAAACGCGGCGACGGACTGGTATTCGTTGTACAAAATCTCGACCTGCAGCGGCATGGTGTTGGTCTGCCCGCGAATGTGGCCGGATACCACCGAGACCGCGCCAAACTCGCCCATGGCCCGCGCGTTGCACAAAATCACGCCGTAGATCAGACCCCACTTGATGTTGGGCAGCGTGACCCGCGAAAAGGTTTGCCAGCCGGTCGCACCCAACACGATGGCGGCCTGCTCCTCGTCGCTGCCTTGGGCCTGCATCAGCGGCACGAGTTCCCGGGCGATGAAGGGAAAGGTCACAAAAATGGTGGCCAGGATAATGCCAGGCACCGCAAAAATGATCTTGATGTCATGCGCCTGCAACCAGGGACCGAGCCAGCCTTGCGCGCCAAAGATCAGCACATACACCAGTCCGGCCACCACCGGCGAGACCGAAAACGGCAGGTCAATGAGCGTGATCAGAAACGACTTGCCGCGAAACTCAAACTTGGCAATAGCCCAGGCGGCCGCCACGCCAAACACCAGGTTCAGCGGCACCGCAACAAGGGCCGTCAACAGCGTGAGCTCAATGGCCGACCAGGCGTCCGGGTCTTGCAAGGCTTGCCAGTAGGCGTGCCAGCCCTTGCGCAGCGCTTCGGTAAACACCGCCGCCAGCGGCAGGATCAAAAACAGGCCGATAAAAACCAGCGCCACCGCGATCAGGCTCCAGCGCACGACGGCCGATTCAGTTTGCTTCATGCGCCCTCTCCCGAGCGGCGGCGTTGCCAGGCTTGCAAGGCGTTGATGATCAGCAGCAGCACAAAGGAGATCAGCAACATCACGACGGCCACCGCGGTCGCGCCGGCATAGTCGTATTGCTCGAGCTTGCCGACGATGAGCAAGGGCGTGATCTCGGAGACCATGGGCACATTGCCCGCGATAAAAATGACCGATCCGTACTCGCCGACAGCCCGCGCAAAGGCCATGGCAAAGCCGGTCAGCAGCGCCGGCGCAATGGCCGGAAAGATCACACGCGTGAAGGTTTGCCAGCGCGTGGCCCCCAGGCAGGCCGCCGCCTCTTCGAGTTCTTTTTCGGTGTCTTCGAGTACCGGCTGCACGGTGCGCACCACAAAGGGCAGGCCCACGAAGATCAGCGCGATGACGACGCCGGCCGGGGTGAAAGCCAGCTGGATGCCGAGCGGCTCGAGGTACTGGCCCAGCCAGCCATTGCCAGCGAGCAGCGCCGTCAGCGAGATGCCAGCCACAGCGGTGGGCAGCGCAAACGGCAGGTCGACCAGCGCATCGACGATTTTCTTGCCGGGAAAGCGGTAGCGCACCAGCACCCAGGCAATGAGCAGGCCAAACACCACGTTGACCAGCGCCGCCAGCAAGGAAGCGCCAAAGCTCAGCCGATAGGACGCGACCACGCGCGGCGAGCTGATGGCCGCCCAGAACTGCTCCCAGCTCAGCGCAAAGGTCTTCAGGACCAGCGCCGACAAGGGGATCAGCACGATCAGCCCGAGGTACAGCAGGGTAAAGCCCAGCGTTAAACGAAAGCCGGGCAACACGCGGCGGGCGCGACCAGAGCCGCGCCTGCTGGCGGGCGTCAACGCGCTGGCGACAGCCGCTGGCGGCGTGAAGCTGGCGCCGAACGGGGCAAGGGACGGTGCAGCGGATGAAGCAATGGATGGCGCCATGGGAGACGCGAAGGATGGGGCTGACATGGGGATGCGCTCTTTTCTTCAGGCTTCAGCCGGCGCTCGAGAGCTGCGGGAGGTCCGCCACGGCCGGCGCAAAAAGAGCCTGACCCTCGGGGGCGGCCTCGCCCAGCAGCGACTGCAACAGCGCCAGCCCCAGCGGCCACTGACCATGGCCGGACTCGGCATTAATATGACCAGCGTCCTGCACACGCACAAACTCGCTGCCCCAGGCGCGGGCGTAGGCGCCGGCCAGACGGATCGGGCAAAACGGGTCCTTGCTACTGGCCACCAGAATGCTGCGGTAGGGGAGCTTGTGAAAAGGCACGGGCGCAAAGTCAGCCAGCGCGCCCCGGCGCTCCGGGTCGGCCGGCGCCACCAGCAGCGCGCCGCTGATGCGTTCGGCCACCTGCGACGGCAGATGCGCTGCCGCAATACAGCCCAGGCTGTGCGCCGCCAGCACCACGGACGCGGGCTGCGCCAGGATCACATCGGCCAGCTGGTCGACCCAGGCCTGTCGGGAGGGAAACAGCCAGTCCGCCTGCTCCACCCGCAAAGCACCAGGCACGCGCGCGGCCCACAGACTCTGCCAATGACCCGACCCGGAACCCCGCCACCCCGGCACGATGACGACACGCGGCCCGGCAGCAGGCGGCCGCACGGACGGCACAGACCGCGCTGAGGGGAAGGGGTTCAGTAAAGCAGACATGGCGCGTATTCTTGGTTGTCCGCCTTAAAACTCAAAACAATAGATTGTTGTTTTGATATTTCTAAATCAGCTGAGGCGGGCTCTGAAAGCTCGTCGGCCAGGCCGCTTACTTCTTAGCGTAGATCTGGTCGAAACTGCCGCCGTCGGCAAAGTGGTCTTTGTCGGCCTTGGCCCAGCCGCCGAAGGCCTCGTCAATGCGAAACAGGTTGAGCTTGGGGAACTGCTTGGCGTACTTGAGCTTGGCTTTTTCGGAGACAGCCGGGCGGTAGAAATTTTTGCCGGCGATGTCCTGGCCTTCTTCTGAGTAGAGGTACTTGAGGTATTCCTCGGCCACCGCGCGGCTTGCCTTGCGCTCCACGTTTTTGTCGACCACGGTCACCGGCGGCTCGGCCAGGATGCTCAGGCTGGGGTAGACCACATCGACCTTGTTGCCGAATTCCTTTTCCAGCAGGTAGGCCTCGTTCTCCCAGGAGATGAAGACGTCGCCCTGGTTGCGCTGGGCAAAGGTGATCGACGAGCCACGTGCGCCGGTGTCGAGCACGGGCACGTTGGCGTAGAGCCTGGCGACAAACTCTTTGGCCTTGGCATCGCTGCCCAGCTTGCGCTTGGCAAATTCCCAGGCGGCCAGGTAGTTCCAGCGCGCCCCGCCCGAGGTCTTGGGGTTGGGTGTAATGACGCTGATGCCGGGCTTGATCAGGTCGTCCCAGTCCTTGATGCCCTTGGGGTTGCCCTGGCGCACCACCAGCACGATGGTGGAGGTGTAAGGCGCCGAGTTGTGCGGCAGACGTTTTTGCCAGTCGGCTGGAATCCAGCCGCCATTTTTGTGGAGCGCCTCCACATCACCGGCCAGCGCCAGGGTGACGACGTCGGCATCGAGGCCGTCAATCACCGAGCGAGCCTGCTTGCCCGAGCCGCCATGCGACTGCTTGATGGTGACAGTCTGGCCCGACTTGGCTTTCCAGTACCGGGCAAAGGCCGCGTTGTACTCGGCGTACAGCTCGCGGGTCGGATCGTAGGACACGTTGAGCAAGGTCACCGCCGGTTGCGCCTGGCTGACCCCCGGCGCCAGGCCTGCGAACAAGAGCAGCGAGGCGTAGCCCAGCCATTGAGTGAGCGATTGAACAAAGAATTGGCGGCGATGCATGGTGTTTCCCTTTTTGAATTGAATTGGATCGAACTGGCGTGAAAAACGCTCTGAGGGGGTGGATTCTGAAAGCAGTTCTTTAAAACTGGAAATACTGACTTTTTCGTTTCTTATAGCCAAACAATCTTTATCCGAGCTGGCAACAAGCATCGGCCGTTCATCATTTTTAGTTGCGCCCGCAACTAATTTGCGATAAAGTTCGATCCGCGCTGGCGCCCGGCGATCCGCACGCATGACGTGGGGACACCGACCACAGCCATTTGCTCATCCAACACAACCGAGACATAGCCATGCGTTCATTCATCCGCCACGCCCGTCAACTCTTTGCCGCCACACTGGTGCTGGCCAGCGCCGCCGTGCTGGCCCAGGGTTTTCCCAACAAGCCACTGGAATGGGTCGTGCCTTACCCGCCGGGCGGCGGCACCGACATCGTGGCGCGCACACTGGCCCAGGCCATGGGCAGCACGCTGGGGCAGAACATCATCATCCTGAACAAGCCGGGGGCTGCCACCAACATTGGCGCCGACTACACGGCGCACGCCAAGGCGGACGGTTACGTGCTGATGTCAGCCGACACCGCCACCCTGGCGGCCAATCCTTTTTTGTATGCCAAGCTGCCCTACAACCCTGAAAAAGACTTTGCGCCGATCGGACTGACGGTTCGCTTCCCGATGATCCTGGTGGTCAACCCCAGCTTGCCGGTCAAGAACCTGCAGGAACTGACGGCCTGGGTCAAGGCCCAGCCCAACGGCGCCAACTACGCCACGCCGGGTTCGGGCAGCCCGCACCATCTGGCGTCCGAGCTGTTTCGCGAGGTGACCGGCCTCAAACTCACGCACGTGCCCTACCGCGGCGCAGCGCCCGCCGTGCAGGACGTGGTCGCCGGGCAGTTGCCCATGATGTTCGTGGACACGGCCAGCGGCCAGCAGTTCATCAGCGCGGGCAAGCTGCGCGCCATCGGCATAGCCAGCGCCAAGCGGGTCAAGAATTTCGAGGCCATTCCCACGCTCGGCGAGCAGGGTCTGAAAGACTTTGAAGCCTACGCCTGGCAAGGTCTGGTCGCGCCCGCCGGCACGCCAGCGGACGCGATCAGCGCACTGAACACGGCTCTGCAGACGGCCATGAACAGCGCCCCGGTCAAGGCCAAAATGGACGCGCTGGGCCTGGAGGCCATCACCAGCTCGCCGCAGCAAATGGCTGACTACGCCACCAAAGAGCGCGCCAAATGGGGCCCCCTGATCAAGGCAGCCGGCATCAAGGCTGACTGAGCCGAACCCTTGAGCCCAGCATGAGCTCGCCCCGCACCGCTCCCCGCAGCAGCACTCCCCCAGGCCGGGCGGCGGGCGCCAGCACGCCACTGGACCGCACGCTCACCTACCGGCTGCATCTGCTGCACAAGCTGACCGACCTGGCCAGCCAGCGCAGCTACCCGGAGCTGATCGGTCTGTCGATGAGCGACGGTCGCTGCCTGACCACCATCGGCACCTTCGAGCCGCTGTCGGTCAAGGACCTGGCCCGTCAGTCCAACCTGAATAAAGCGCAGGCCAGCCGCGGCGCGCAGGCTCTGGTGGATCAGGGCCTGGTGCGCAAGAGCGACCAACCCGCAGACGGCCGAGGCGTGGTGCTCACGCTCACGGACGCGGGCCGCCGCACCTGGCAGGCGGCCATGGGCATGGTCGAGCAGCGCAATCGCGACATCTTTGCCTGCCTGGACGCGCCGGAGCTGGCGCAGCTGAGCCAATTGCTGGACCGGCTGATCGCGCACAACCGGCCCGACGACAACCCGGAGGCCAAAGCCGGCGCCACCCCAGGCCCTGACCGCAGTGCGCCAAAGCGAGCAAAAAAAGCCCCAACGACCGGCAAACCCTGAGCGCCAGCGAGCCCGCACCGCCGTCCCTTCACCGATGACCTGAACCCGCCCCATGCACCAACCGACCGCCCAAGCACGCCGCTCGATTTACTACCACTACCAGGTGTTCAAGCCCTGGCTGCCTTCTGCCCATGGCGCGCAGGTGCGCAAGCAAGTCGTCATCGTCGGCTCCGGTCCGCTGGGCCTGACGACCGCGCTGGAGCTGGCGCGCCATGGCGTGCCCAGCGTGGTGCTGGAGTCCGAGCTGCAGGTCTCGGAGGGCAGCCGCGCGATTGTGTTCACGCGCCGCAGCATGGAGATCTTGCAGCAAGTCGGCGTGGCCGAGCGCGTCAGCCAAAACGGCCTGCCCTGGCGTTTTGGCAACTCCTACTACCGCGGCCAGCGCGTGTTTCGCATGGAGGCGCCGCACGACGACGACGACCGCTTTTTCCCGATGATCAACCTGCAGCAGCAGTACCTCGAAGAGTACCTGGTCGACGCCTGCCTGGCCGAGCCGCTGATCGACTTTCGCTGGGGTAACCGCTGGCTGAGTACGAGCCAGCACGACGGTTTTGCCAGCAGCGAGATCGACACCCCCGAGGGGCCGTACACGCTGCAGACCGACTGGCTGATTGCCGCCGACGGCGCGCGCTCGGGGATTCGCTCGGCCATGGGCTTGCAGATGGAAGGGGCCTCATACGAGGGCCGCTTTGTGATTGCCGACATCCGCATCGACCTGCCCCTGCCCACCGAACGGCTGGCCTTTTTTGACCCGGACTGGAACCCCGGCAACACCGTGCTCATGCACCGTGAGCCGCACGGCATGTGGCGCGTGGACTACCAACTGCCTGCCAACGAAACGCCCGAACAGGCGCTGAGTCCGGCGTCGCTGACGAGCCGCATCAATGCCTTGCTGGCGCAGATCGGTCACGCCGACAAGCCCTGGGAGATGGACTGGAGCTCGGTCTATTCGGCCCGCACCCTGACCCTGCCCGACTACCGCCACGGCCGTGTGCTGTTTGCCGGCGATGCCGCCCACATGCTGCCGATCTTTGGCGTGCGCGGCGCCAACACCGCCTTTCAGGATGCGCAGTCGCTGGCCTGGCAGCTGGCCTATGTGGTCAAGGGCCTGGCCAGCGAAAAGCTGCTGGCCAACTACAGCGCAGAGCGGGTCGGCGCGGCGCGCGAAATCATTGACGAAGCCGGCAAAAGCACACGTTTCATGACACCCCCGAGCGCCGGCTTTCGACTGCTGCGTGACGCCGTGCTGTCCTTGTCGTTGTCAGAGGAATTTGTGCGCCCGCTCTACCACTGGCGCACCTCGCGGCCGCACGCCTACGCCAGCTCGATGCTCAACAGCCCTGGTGACGACAACGCGCTCTTCAAGGCCGGGCCGGCGCATGGCGAGCCGTCGCAAAACATCCGGCTGGGCGCTGACGACTACCTGCTGGACCACCTGGGCGGCGGCTTTGATCTGATCTATTTCACCGACGGCGCCAGCATTCCCGCGCCGCTGCAACAGGTGCTGGCCGACAGCCGGGCCAAAGGCCTGGCCCTGCGGCTGATTGCCGTGGGCCGCGCAGGTGACGTGGCCGGTGCCGACGTGACGCTGGCCGACGCCGACGGCCACCTGCGCGCGCGCTACGGCGTGCGCGCCAGCGGCGCGGCCTACCTGCTGCGCCCCGACCAGCATGTCTGCGCACGCTGGATGACGCTCGATGCGCACCGCCTGCAAGCGGCGCTGAGCACCGCATTGCCGCACTAAGGACAGCCATCATGCCCCACGCCCTCGCCATGAACACCGCCGACACCGCCGCCCTGAGCATTCCCGAGCTCGAGAAGGTCTACGACACCCTGGCCAGCGCCATTGACCAGGCCGGCGCCGACAAGGCCCAGTTGTTCCTGGTCAAGCTCGCCTTGCTCAACGCCAACGCCCTGGCCGACGCAGCGCAGTTTGCGCGCCACACACAAGCGGCCCTGCGCGACCTCTGAGCCCCCTTTTTCAAACGATCCCATCACCCACTCAGGAGAGCTGCCATGCTGGTTCAACAAGTTCACCACGTCGCCTACCGCTGCATTGACGCCAAGGAAACCGTCGAGTGGTATGAAAAAAACCTGGACATGAAGTTCGTGCTGGCAATTGCCGAGGACGAGGTGCCATCGACCAAGGCACCCGACCCGTACATGCACGTGTTTCTCGACGCCGGCCATGGCAATGTGCTGGCCTTTTTTGAACTGCCCCGGCAAGCGCCCATGGACCGCGACCGCAACACACCCGCCTGGGTCCAGCACCTGGCGCTCAAGGTCGACTCGGTCGACACCTTGCTGCAGGCCAAGGCACGGCTGGAAGCGGCCGGCATTGAGGTGCTCGGTCCCACGGACCACACCATCTTCAAGTCGATCTACTTTTTTGACCCCAACGGCCATCGCCTCGAGCTGGCCGCCGACACCGCCACGCCCGCCATGATGCAGCAGCTCGACAGCGTCAAGCGGGCCATGCTCGAAGAGTGGTCCCAGACCAAAAAAGCCCCCAAACACGCCGCCTGGATGCACGACGCCAGCCTGACCCAGCCGTGATCCTAAATCCGGCCGTTGGCCGCTAGCACCCGCATGAAACATCAAATGAATCAAAGAGTTACTGACATGACGCACGTCACCTCCTGGGTCAGAGCGCTGCACGGCCGCCGGCCCGCCGCTTCAGGCCGCTGGCGTTGTTGCTCGCAGCAGCCGGACATGGCGTCCGGCTGCTGCTCGCGCCTCGCCAGCAACCTGCCTCGACAGGCCCTCGGCCGCACCCTACTGCCGGATTTAGGATGATGCAACTCAACGAAACCCACGACCCGGCGCTGCGCAGCTGGCTGGCCTCGGCCAACACCGGCAGCACCGACTTTCCGATTCAAAACCTGCCCGTCGGCGTGTTCAGGCGCGCCGGCTCGAATGAGCCCTTTCGCGGTGGCGTGGCCCTGGGCGACCAGATCCTCGACCTGGCCGCTGCCGCACGCGCCGACGTGTTCCAGGGCTTGGCAGGCCAGGCCACCCAGGCTGGGGCCGACAGCACGCTGAACGCCTTGATGGCGCTGGGCCACAGCGTTTGGTCGGCCTGGCGTCTGGCCCTGTCGCGCGCCCTGCGCGAAGGCGCCGACGCAGAAGCGGCGCTCAAGCCCTGCCTGGTGCCGCAGCAAGACGCCGAATTTGCCGTGCCGGCGCGGATTGGCGACTACACCGACTTCTACACCTCGGTGCACCACGCCACCAATATTGGCCGGCAGTTTCGCCCCGACAACCCGCTGTTGCCCAACTACAAATGGGTGCCGATCGGCTACCACGGCCGGGCCTCGAGCATTGGTGTGTCCGGCCAGCAGTTTCACCGGCCGCTGGGTCAGACCCTGGCCCCTGGCAGCAGCACCCCGGTGCTGGCTCCCAGCAAACGCCTGGACATCGAGCTGGAACTGGGCGTATTCATTGGCAGCGGCAATGCGCTGGGCGAGCCGATTGCCATCACCGAGGCCGAAGACCACGTGTTTGGCCTGTGCCTGCTCAACGACTGGTCGGCGCGCGACCTGCAGGCCTGGGAATACCAGCCGCTGGGCCCCTTCCTGGCCAAAAACTTCGCCACCACCATTTCGCCCTGGATCGTGACGCTGGAGGCCCTGGCACCGTTCAAGGTCGCTTTCGAGCGCCCACAGGATGATCCGCAGCCCCTGCCCTACCTCGACTCAGCCGCCAACCGCGACGCTGGCGCCTACGACGTGCAGCTCGAAGTGCTGATTCAGACACCGCAGATGCGCCAGGCCGGTCAGCCCGCGCAAAGCCTGGTGCAGACCAGCTACCGCCACGCCTACTGGACGCTGGCGCAACTGGTGGCGCACCACACCGTCAACGGCTGCAACCTGCAGCCCGGCGACCTGTTGGGCACCGGCACGCTGTCGGGCCCCACGCTGGACCAGGCCGGCGCGCTGATCGAGCTGACCGAAGGCGGCAAACGCCCACTCACCCTGGCCAACGGCGAAACCCGCAGCTACCTCGAAGATGGCGACACGGTGCTGCTGCGCGGCCGCTGCGCGCGGGCCGGGGCGGCGCGCATCGGCTTTGGCGAGTGTGCCGGCACCGTGCTGCCAGCGCGGCCGGTCCGCTGAGCACCGCCGCAGCTGGCTCAGGCCCTGCGCCTCCCGACCCGCGGCGGTGGGGCCGTCCTACAGCGCAATGGCCGGGTGCAGGCCTAGAGTAGCTGCAGCTTTCAGCGTTGCCGCCATACTTTGACTTGGTGCTCGGGGCAGTTTTTTCGCTCTGGCCCGCCCCCATGAGCCGGCGCTGAGGGCGGTTTAGAAAGACACACCATGGGCAATCCCTTGCGCGCCATCGCCTTGACCGTTGACGAGCCCAGCCCGGGCCTGTTTTATTGGACGCTGCTTGAAAGCGGCAGCGGGCGGCGCACCTTCGATCAGCATGTCGCCGCCGCCGACGATGCGTACGACTCCTTCGAGAAGGCCGCCCGCGCCGGCCTGCTACGCTGGCTGCGTCTGGCCGGCGACGATGTACGGCACGGCCCGCGCCAACCCCGCGTGCACCAGCCGCTGGTGCCCCAGCCTGGCCCGTGGACGCGGTCCACGCAAACCGCCACCTCAGATCAGGCCTGAGACCAGCGCCAGCTTCTGGGCCTCGTCGGCCATCACATACCAGTCGGTGCGCGAGACTTTGGCGCTGAGTTGTTCGTAGCTCAGGCGCGAGCCTTCGACCAGGTCGGTGAAGGTCTGGCGCTCAAGCCGACGGGCCACGTCCAGCTCGGCCAAAAAGTCGTTGGCGCTGGCAGCGCAGACCTCCAGCGTGCCGGAAAAGCGCAGCTCTTTTTCGATTTGCCAGGCGTGCACCAGCATCACCGTGTCGCGGCTGAGAAAGCGCCGCGCGACCGGGAACGCCGCCATGATCATGACGCCGGCCGAATACACCATGGCCTTGCCGACAAAGTGCAAATCCATGCCGCCCACCTCACGGCACAGCCGGATTTCTTCGGCGATGCGGCGCGCCACATCGGCATCGCCGCCGCTGGTGTGAAGCTCAAATATCAGCGGCTGTTGCTGGCCACGCAGCGGCTTGAGCTGCTCCAGAAAGCGGGCAAAGAAGCTGTCATCCACCGGGCCGTAAAGACGGATCGCCGGCTCCTGCGCCAGCACATCGGCGAGCACCTGCTTGTTTTTTCTGACCACACACACCTTTGAAACAATGCAGTCGCGAGCCCGGGCAGCGGCCAAGCGCCGCCCCCGTTGGCGGGAGCCTGCAGGCCGGGCATCCGCCGCGCAGCGCGCGTCCTAATACTGGTTGAGCGAGCGCCGCTTGGGCGGCACGTAGGGTTTGAGCTTGACGGCTTTGTCGGTGTTGTTCTGGCTGCCGGGCGGAAACGGCCAGCACAGCGGCGGCACGCCGTCGGTCGCCCCGCCCGCCATTGCGCGGGGCGCACGAAGATGGGGCTGGCCGTCCCCACTGTCTTTGCTTTGTCCCGCCTGGCCCGGCCGCATTGACGGGGCGTCGCTCTGGTTTGTCATCATGGGCCAAGCGTAAGCCCGACCCGCCGCATCTCGCGTCAGCCGGGAGGAAGCCAGGTGTAGGACATTGCTGAAGAATGAGCGCACCCGCTGCACGGCACGGCCCCCGCACCAGCCGCCCCCGATCGAGGCAAGCCAAACCGGGCACCAGATGCCTTGTTCCAGTACTGCCTCCGCTGCCGGGTCCGGCTGGGGGCGCGGCCCTGCCAGCGCTAGACCGGGCTCGGCGGGCGCGGCCCGCCGACCTGCGTGAAGGTGATCACCACCCCGTCGATCCGGTTGTCCTGCGTGCGGTAGGGCATGATGCGGACCCTGAAGCTGCGCTCGCCCGAGGCGCTGACTTCTTTTTCCTTGAAGATCAGGGTCCGCAAGACCTCGGCCGCGTCGCTGGCCAGCGTGGCGTAGTCCAGGTCGCTGACCAGGTCGGTGATGGGGCGGCCAATGTCGCTGGGGATGAGCTTGATGATGCCGCTGGCGCGGTCGGTAAAACGCCGCACGTGCAGGGAGCCGTCCAGAAAGAGCGTGGCAATGTCGGTGCTGTTGAGCAAGTTTTCCATGTCGTCGCTGGCGCGCGCCAGGGCGTCGACGCGAGCGTGCAGGTCGGCATTGACGGTTTGCAGCTCCTCGTTCATGGACTGCATTTCTTCGCGCGAGGTGGTCAGCTCTTCGTTGGCTGACTGCAGTTCCTCGTTGGCCGACTTGAGCTCTTCTTGCGAGGACTGCATTTCTTCGCGGGTGGCCTGGTGCTCCTCGCGCGCCAGTGCCAGCTCATGCATGAGTTCCACCACGCGGGCGTCACCGGCCAGCGGACCGGCTTGCCCCGACTCCGGCGGCAAGGTGTCGATGAAGACCACCATCAGCATGCCGGCCAGTGCCTTGGGCGCTTCGAGCGGCTCCACCACCACGCTCAGGGTCAGGGGGTGGCCGCCCTCGTCGAGGGTGATCTGTTCGATTTTTTCGATGGTTTTTTGCCGGATGGCGCGGTAGAACACCTCGGTCAGCGGCTGACTCAGGCCGGGTCGGGCCATGGCGAACAGGTTGAAGTTGGCCTTGCCGGCGGGCGGCTCCAGGTATTTGCCGGTCTTGCCGCTGAAGTAAACAATGTCCCCCTGCGCTGTCACGAAAACCGCCGACGGCGCGAACTTGCGCAGCAGCAACTGATCGGCCAGCCCCTGCAGGCTGGCACCGGCCGGGTCAGCCGTTGGCAGGATCTGTGCCTGCGCCAGGCTGACGCCAGCAAAGCCGGACTGCCGCGGCAGCCCCCCCAGGCCGAGCCGTCCGCCCGGGCCACGGCGTCGGTAAATACGGGTCTTGGTGCCCAGCGCTGAAAACAAGGCGCTGGCCTGGCCCACCGTCTCGGCACTGCCCAGTACCAGCAGCCCACCGGGGTTGAGGCTGCCGTGAAACAGCTGCAGCAGTTTTTGCTGCAGGTCGGACTCCAGGTAAATGAGCAGGTTGCGGCAGCACAGGATGTCGAGCCGCGCAAACGGCGGGTCGCTGGCAATGCTTTGCTGGGCAAAAATCACCATGGCCCGAATGTCCTTGCGCACCTGGTAGCCGCCCGGGACCTTGGTAAAAAAGCGGTTCAACCGCTCCTCAGAGAGCTCACTGACTGCGCTGGGCGAGTACTGGCCAAGGCGCGCCTTGTCGATCGCGTCCTTGTCCATGTCGGTAGCAAAGATCTGCAAGGAGTAATGCGCCTGCGGCCTGAGTTCGGCCAGCACTTCCGCAAAAATAATGGCCAGGGTGTAGGCCTCTTCACCCGTGGAGCAAGCGGCCACCCAGGCGCGTAGCACGGCGCCGTCGGGATGGGTACGGATCAGCTCGGGAATGTGCTGGCTGGCCAGTTGGCGCCAGACTTCCGGGTCGCGAAAAAATGAGGTTACCCCAATGAGCAACTCTTTGAAAAGCAACTGCGCTTCAATCGGGTTGAGCTGAATGTGGCGCGCATACTCGTCAAGCGACTGGATCTGGTGAATCGCCATGCGCCGCTGAATGCGCCGGTACACCGTGCTCTTTTTGTAGTAGCTGAAGTCGTGGCCTGTCAGTGTGCGCACCAGGATCAGAACCTTGGCGATGCCGGCGTGAAGATCGGCCTGCGTGCCCGCCGCCAGGTTGGACGCCAGCATGTTCTGGAAGTGATCGGCGATCCTGGCCGGCAACTCGCCGGCCGGCGCGACCACGTCGGCCAGCCGGGCGTCGACCGCGCTGGCGGGCATGCCGGCAAACTCGGCCTTGTCGGGGGACTGCACGAACACGCCGCCGCCTTTATCCTTGAGCGAGCGCAGGCCCAGGGTGCCGTCGACACCCATGCCCGAGAGGATCACGCCGGCCGCGTTGGCCTGCTGATCTTCGGCCAGTGAATTGAGAAAAAAATCAATCGGCAGGCGCTTGCCGCGCGTGACCTGCGGCTTGAGCAGGTGCAGCAGGCCCTGGCGCAGCTCGACGTCGTGGGCCGGCGGGGCCACGTACACATGGTTGACCTCCACCGGTGTTGAAAACGCCAGTTGCTCGACCGGCAGCTGGCTCACGCGCTGCAGCAGTTCGGCCAGCAGGCTTTGCTTGTCGGGGTCCAGGTGCTGAACCACCACAAACGCCATGCCGCAGTCGGGCTGCACCTGGCTGAAAAATTCCTCCAGCGCCTGCAGCCCACCCGCCGAGGCGCCCACACCAATCACCGGCCCGCCCGGGCTGTGCGCGGCGACGGCGGGCTCGGCAGGGGACGTCAGCGCCGTCGGAGATTTACTGCTGCTATTGCTGTTGCTGTCGTTGTTGCCGTTGCCGTTGCTGGTCATGTCAAATTCCAATCAAGACGAAAACGAAACCCGGGCGATGCCGTCATTCGCAAGACCGGGCACCGCGCGGCGGCTTGCAAACTCATCGGCCAAAAAAATAAAGGGCGCTCATCCGGCGCGCCAGCCCGCGGCTCGCTCAAGCCTTGGGCGCACGCTGCGCTCGCTCGTAAATGGGCAGCACCAGGGGCAAGTTGCGCTCGATATCGGCAATGCGGGTGTTGCCGGCCGGGTGGGTACTGAGCCATTGCGGCGGCGCGCCCTTGTTGGCTGCCGACATTTTTTGCCACAAGGTCACGCCGGCCCGCGGGTCGTAGCCCGCGCGAGCGGCGAGCTCGAGACCCACCAGATCGGCCTCGGTTTCGTCGGAGCGGCTGAACGTCAGGTTGAGCAGTTGCACGCCGTAGTTGGTGACGGTGCGACCCAGGTCGCCCAGGCCCAGCAGTTGCGACAACACGCCGGCGCCTATGTTGGTGGCCGCGCTCTTGCCCATGCGGGCTCGGGCGTGCTCACGCAGCGCGTGGGCGATTTCGTGGCCCATGATTTGCGCCACCTCGTCGTCGGTGAGCTGCAGCTGCTCAAGGATGCCGGTGTAAAAAGCAATCTTGCCGCCGGGCATGCAAAACGCATTGAGCTGCTTGCTGCCAATCAGGTTGACCTCCCACTTCCAGGTCTTGGCGCGGGGGTTCCACTGGTTGACGTAGGGAATCAGGCGCTGGGCGATGTGGCGCAGCCGCTTGACCTGGGGATGGTCGGGCCCGCCCAGGGCATTTTGGCTCGCCGCCTGGCGCAGCATGTCGCTGTACTGCTTGGCGGCGGAGGCCTCGATCTCCTCGGCGGGCACCAGCTTGGCCAGCACCGAACTCCTGCCCACGTCCACGCCTTCGCGCTGCGGCGCGGTCGGCGTATCCTGCCCCTGGGCCAGCGCGGCAGGCATCGGGGTCAGGGCCAGCCAGGCGGCCAGCAGGGCGGGCGTGAAAGCTTGAGCGATTTTCATGGGGGTCTTTTGAAGTCACCGCTATTATTCCCCGATGCGCCCAAGTCCACAGCCCATCCCGCCAAACGCAGGCGAGCCGTCCATCCACGCGTCGGCGCTGACCGCGCCGGCCGCCCCCGCAGCGGCTGCGGGCCAGCCAGGCTGGGCGGCCACCTTGCGCGTGTACCTGGAGCCGGCCAGCTTGCGCATGCTGCTGCTGGGCTTTTCGGCGGGCCTGCCCTTGCTGCTGGTTTTTGGCACGCTGAGTTTTTGGCTGCGCGAAGCGGGCATCGACCGCACCACCATTGGCTACCTGAGCTGGATCGGTCTGGCCTACGGCTTCAAATGGGTCTGGGCGCCTCTGGTCGACCGGCTGCCGATTCCCTGGCTGACCCGCTGGCTGGGCCGCCGGCGCAGCTGGCTGCTGGTGTCGCAGGGCGTGATCATGGCCGCGCTGGTCGGCATGGCCCTGACCGACCCCCGGCAGGCGCTGCTGCCCATGGTCTGGTGCGCGCTGGCCGTGGCGGTGGGTTCGGCCACCCAGGACATTGCGCTGGACGCCTTTCGCATCGAGTCAGCCGACGCGCAGCGCCAGGCCGCCCTGGCCGCGGCCTACCAGACCGGTTACCGCATGGCCATGATCTGGGCCGGCGCCGGCGTGCTTTGGATCGCGGCGCGCGTGCAGGCCGATCCTGCCAGCGCCTACGAGCATGGCGCCTGGCAGGTCGCCTACCTGGCCATGGCCGCCTCCATGCTGCTGGGGGTGCTGACGGTACTGTTCTCGCCCGAACCACAGGCGCAGCCCATGGCCCGCGCGCGCAATGCCGCGGACTGGCTGCAAAGTGCGCTGATTGCCCCCTTTGCCGACTTCCTGCGCCGCTACGGCCGCCGGGCGCTGCTGATTCTGGCGCTGATCGCGGTCTACCGCATCAGCGACGTGGTCATGGGCATCATGGCCAACCCTTTTTATGTGGACATGGGCTACACCAAGGAGGAAGTTGCCACGGTGACCAAGCTCTATGGGGTGGTCATGACGCTGCTGGGCGCTTTTGTGGGTGGCGCGCTGGCCATGCGCTTTGGCGTGATGCGGGTGCTGATGCTCGGCGCCGTGCTCAGCGCCGCCAGCAATTTGCTGTTTGCCTGGCTCGGCACGCTGGGCCACCAGGTGCCGGCGCTGATTTTTGTCATCTCGGCCGACAACCTGGCCAGCGGCATTGCCTCGGCGGCCTTCATCGCCTACCTCTCGAGCCTGACCAATGTGAGCTACTCGGCCACGCAGTACGCGCTGTTTAGCTCCATGATGCTGCTGCTGCCGAAATTTCTCGCCGGCTACTCGGGCTGGTTCGTCGACGCCTATGGCTACAGCACCTTCTTTAGTGCCACCGCCCTGCTGGGCGTGCCGGTGCTGCTGCTGGTGTGGATCGCGTCCCGCCAGGCGGACAGCGGTGACGTCAACCGGTCGTAGGCCGGCCGTTAAGCGGCCGTTGCCGGTGCACGAACGCAGCCGCCCGGCTGATCACCTCGCCGACCTCGCCAAGGACCTTGCCATAGGACAAAAAACCATGGATCACGCCGGGCACTTCCAGCAGATCGGTTTCGTTGCCGGCGGCACGTAGCGCCTGGCACATGGCCAGCGTCTGGTCGCGAAGAATATCGATTTGCGCGGCCACCAGAAAAGCCGGTGGCAGACCGGCGAGATCAGCCCCGGCTGACAGCTCCAAGGCATAGCGCTGATCCGGCTGCAAGGCGTGCGAACCGTTCGGCCCCGCCTGGCTTTGGTAAGCCTGCATGTAGCGCTGATGGGCGGCAACCGACAGTCCATAGCGGCCATCGCCATACGCGGCCATGCTGGGCCCCTCAATGACTTGGGTGTAGACGCCATAAAACAGCAACAAAGCATCGGGCACAGCCACGCTGCTGACCCCGGCCGTCGCCACTGTCTTTCGACGCTCGCGCAGCCACATCGCGGCAGCCATGGCCAGGTTGGCACCGGCAGAATCCCCGGCGACGATCAGCTTGGCGCCCGGGTGCTCGCGGCCGGCCTGTTCGATCACGGCCACGCAGTCCAGCAAGCCGGCCGGAAAGGGGTGTTCGGGGGCGAGCCGGTAGTCAACCGACCAGGCCACGCACTGCAGCGCCACGGCGAGCCTGCGCACGATGGGCTCGTGCGTGCGAGCCGATCCCACACACCAGCCGCCCCCATGCAAATAAATCAGGAGGGCGGTGCCAGCCTGATCGACGCCAGGCGGGCGAACGACCTGCACGTCGACCGATCCCCCGGCAGTCGGCAGACTTCGCCTCTGCAGGTCGCAGGACGGGCCGTCATCGAGCCACGGCAAGCGTTCAGCGAGCAGTTGCGCGCGGGCCTGTGGAAACGGCAAGAGGTAGCGGTTGGGCTGGCCGCTGCGGGCTTGCGCCAGCCGCGCCAGCAGCGCGACCATGGCCGCGTGGGGTTGCGCTGAAGCCGCAGTCATGGGGCGCGCGCGGGCGTCAGGCCTTCGGCGCCATGACAGCGGCAAGGGGCGGCCGTCCAAACACGAAATGACCGTCGTTGCCAGGCCCGTAGCGCCGTGGCAACCCATGCGTGCGTGCCGGCGCCAAGCGGACAGGTCATGCGGTCTGCTCGTCGTCCGCCTTCCAGGCAACGGCATCGACCTCGACCAGCCACTGCGGCTTGGCCAGCGCTTGAACAATCAAAACCGTCGAGGCGGGTCTGGCCTGCCCGAGGTAGCCGGCCCGCACGCCGGCATAGGCGGCCATGTCGTCGGGCCGGACCAGAAAATGATTGACCTTGACCAGGTTGTTCACGCTCATTTGGGCGTCTGCCAGCACAGCCAGCAGGTTGGACCAGACCCGATGAGCTTGGGCTTGAAAGTCTTCAGGCAAGGTGCCGTCAGGCGCGATGCCGACCTGACCGGCAATGTGCAGCCAGCGACCGCCGGCAGGCGCCGACATGCCATTGGAGTAAGCCCCGGCTGGCGGGGCCATGATGGCAGGATTGTGGGGTGTCATTGGCATGAAAGCGCTCCGGGTCTATGGAAAAACAAGAGGTTAGGTTGAATCGGCGCCCAGGAGCGCATAGGCCTGGTGAAACAGGGCGCTGTGCGCGTCGCCGAGTTCGTCAAGGATGTCGAAATGGGTACGACCCGGCACGACCAGGGCTTGCGCGGCGCAGCCCTGCTGGCGCAAATGCGCGGCAAAGGCCAGGGACTGGCCGCGAAAGCCGTCGGTCTCGGCGCCACCAAAAGCCAGCAGGTGATGTGTGGCGCGCTGGACGCCCAGCCACATCGGGCTGAGCGCACGGGCTTCTTGGGCGTCGAGCCGGATATCGGCATTCACGCTGGTTTGCCGCAAGGGCTCAAGGTCATAAACACCGCTGACACCCAAAAAGCCTGCGGCCTGCCAGCCCTGCTGCTTGCCAAGAACCCAGGCCCCCAGATGCGCGCCCGCTGAATGACCCGCCAGCACGACACGCGCCGCATCAACACCGAGCGCCGGCGCATGCTTGCCAAGCCAGTCCATGGCTTGCTCGACCTGCCCGGCGATATCGCTCACGCTCACGGCGGGCGCCAGGTCATAGCCAATAAACGCCGCATGCACCCCCCGCTCAAGCCAGGGTTTGGCCAAAAACGTGAAGATGCCTCGGTCCAGCGCGCGCCAGTAGCCACCGTGAATGAATACGAACACGGGTGCCGCCGCTGCCGAGGTCTGCCGGGCCGGCAAAAAATCGAGCAGACAGCGCGGTGAGGGCCCATAGGCAATGGTGCGCAGGCCGGCCACACTGCTTCGCAAGGCGGCACTGGCCCGGGCCTGACGCTCGTAGACCTCGGTGCGCTCCGGGTGGCGCTGGCGCAGGCTGTACTGCATCTCAAGCAGCGGATCGACCGGCAACTGCCACCCGGTGCTGGCGCAGTCAAATGCCAAGATAGGCCTCCCGGACCCGATCGTTGTCACGCAGCAGGGAGGCGGGGCCTGACAGGGTGATCGCGCCGCTTTCCATCACGTGGCCAAAATCGCAGTGGGCCAGAGTGATGCTGGCGTTTTGCTCAGACACCAAAATCGTCAAACCATCGCGCTGGAGCTTCTTGAGAGCGGCAAACACCTGCTCGACGATCACCGGTGCAAGCCCCATGGAAGGCTCGTCAAGCGCCAGAAATTGCGGACCGGACATGAGCGCACGGCCAATGGCCAGCATCTGCTGCTCGCCGCCGGACAGGGTTCCGGCCAACTGACCGAGCCGCTCCTTGAGTCTGGGAAATGTGCCCAGCACAAAGTCAAGCCGCTCGCTGACATTGCCTTTCTTGCGCGGGAACAGTTGCGTGAAAGCCCCCATTTGCAAGTTATCGCTAACGGTCATGGGGCCAAAGACCCGCCGCCCTTCCGGCACCAATGCAAAGCCCTTGGCGACGACACGTGCCGCCGACAGGCGCGAGATGTCTTCGCCCGCGAAGGTGATGCTGCCGCGCACCGGCCGCAACAAGCCGGACAAGGCCTTCATCGTGGTCGATTTGCCGGCACCGTTGGCACCGATGAGGCCATGAAAGGCTCCGCGCCCGATGTCGATGCACACGTCATGCAGCACGTCGGAGGCGCCATAGCCGGCGTGCAATGCCTTGATTTCAAGCATGTGACGGGTCCCCGCCCAAGTAGGCACTGATGACGTCCGGGTTGCGCGCAACCTCCGCTGGCTTGCCCTCGGCCAGCCGGCGCCCATAGTTGACCACCAGAATGTCCTCACACGCGCTCATCACCACCCGCATGTTGTGCTCGACCAGCAAAATGGTCACACCCTCGCCGTTGATGGCGCGGATGACATCAAGAATGCGGTTTTGATCGGCCAGGGGTACGCCGGCAATCGGCTCATCCAGTAGAAGCACCTGCGGCTTGGCGGCCATCGCCCGCGCAATTTCGAGCAGCTTGGCGTCCGCAAATCCCAGGTCGGCCGCAAGCTCCCCTGCGCGTGCTTCCAGTCCGAGCAGCGACAGCAGGCGCCAGGCCTCGGCTTCAAAAGCGCGCTCCTGAACTTCGCCGCGGGCAAACAATCCTGAAAGCCAGCCGCCGGACATGCGGGGGTGGGCGCCCACCATCACGTTTTCCAGCACGCTCATCTCGGAAAACAACTGCAGGTTCTGAAATGTCCGAGACAGCCCCAAGGCGGCGCGTTCGTGCGGACGCAAGGCGGTCAGGTCCTGACCCCCGAGCAGAATCCTGCCGCTGGTTGGCCGGTTGATCCCGGAGATCGCATTAAACAAAGTGGTCTTGCCCGCGCCGTTGGGGCCGATGATCCCTTTGATGCTTCCTGGTGCAACCGAAAATGACAGGTCGTCGACCGCATTGAGCCCGCCAAAGGTCAGAGTCAGTCCGATAACTTCAATGGCAGGAACGAAGCCAGTGCCAGGCATGCGACTGCGCTCAGACGCTGCCATGTCTGGCCTCCTTTTCCGCTCGTTTCGCGTTGGCTGAGTCCCTGAGGCCGATCAGTCGGGCGGAGATACTGGCGACACCACCCGGCAAAAATAGCATGACCAGCACCATGCAGGCGCCAAAAACAAACAGCTCTGCATCCTGCACCCGACGCAGCAGTTCGGGCATGGCCGTGAACACGACCGCGCCCCAGAGCGGGCCCCAGAAGTGGCCCCAGCCACCGATCGCCACCATCACCACCAGCAGCACCGAAGCCGAAAAGCTGAAGGTTTCCGGCGATGCGTATTGATTGAAGTGACAGTAAAGTGAGCCGGCCAGCCCGGCACTGACGGCCGACGCCATGAACGCGGCCAGTTTGCTGCCAAACGGATCAATGCCCATGCTGTCAGCGGCCACCTCGCTGCCGGAGACGGCGCGAAGCGCCCGACCCGCGCGGCTCGCCAGCAGGCACGCCAGCAACAGCATCATCACCAGTCCAGCGGCCCACGCCAGCCAGAAGAAACGTTCCGGTGTATCCAGCGAATAGCCAAAGAAACTCATGGGCGGAATGCCAGACAATCCATTGGGTCCGCCGGTGAGTCCGACCAACTCGTTGAACAGTACCGACAAAATGGCATTAAAGCCGAGTGTGGCCATGCTCAGGTAGTGACCACGCAGGCGTAGCGCGGGTAAGCCAATCACGAAAGCTGACAAAGCCGCACCCGCCATGGCCGCCACAGCCCCCATCGCGGGTGGCACCCCCCAACGGGTCGACAGGACACCCGACACATAAGCGCCCATTCCAAAAAATCCCGCCTGGCATAGCGATATTTGCCCTCCATAGCCCATCACCAGATTGAGGCCACCGAGCAGCAGGAGGTTGATGAAAAAATAGATGCCCAGACTCAGGATGTAATTGTTGCCTGCGATGAAGGGCCAAAGGGCCAGCAGCAGCCACAAGACGGCGATATGGCGAGCGCGCAGATTGCGCTGGCGCAAGGGTGAAAAGGCAGTGTTGTCCGGGCTCATACGCGCTCCACGGCATGACGTCCGAACAGGCCTGACGGACGATAAAACAAGGTCGCCAGAAGGGCCACAAAGGCCACGGCGTCCTTGAAGTGCGAGGACAAGTAGCCGCCTGCCAAGGCCTCCAGCAAGCCCAGCAGCACCCCACCGATCAAGGCCCCCTGCAAGCTGCCAAGCCCTCCCAGCATGGCAGCTGAAAAGCCTTTGAAACCCAGCACCGTTCCGTGGTCAAAGGACGTCAGCGTCAAAGGCGTGATCACCATGCCGGCAATGGCGCCAAACGCAGCGGCCAGGCCAAACGACAGGGCCATCGCCATCCGTGGCTCAATGCCGCAAAGCGCTGCTGCATCCGGCTGGGCGGCCACTGCACGCATGGCCCGCCCCAGCACGGTGTGCTCAAAAAACCAGTGTGCACTGCCCATGACCAAGGCGCAAGTCAGGATGATCCACAAAGTTTGAGGGTGGATGCGCAACATACCGATAACGATCGGGCTGTCACCCGAAAAGCCCGGCAGTGACATCGGATTTTTACCCAGGACCATCATCACCAGGCTCTTTGAGCAAATGGCCACAGCAATCATCACCAGCGTGACCGTGAGGGGATTTTGCACGCGCAGACGCCGCACAATCAGGCGTTCGCTCAACATGGCAACCGCCACGACAACGCCGATGGAGCCGAGTACCGCCAGACCCAGCGGCACATGGGCGGCGACAACTGCCGCTGCCACCATGCCCCCCATCATGACCCATTCCCCCTGGGCAAAGTTGATGGCCCCGGTGCTCTTGAAAATGACGTTAAAGCCCAGCGCTACCAGCGCGTAGACACTGCCAGTAGAGATACCGGCCAGCAAAAGATTCGGCAATTGGTCCACGTGCGCCTCAGATCAGCCCGAGCGCCGGATGCGGCAGCAGCGGCAAATGCAGGCCGCAGCTAGCGAGTCGTTCGCGGCAGCGCGCCAGGTACTGGGTAAACAGAGCAACTTCAGCTTGCGCCGCGATGGCGCCCAGGCCAGCATCGGCCACCAGATTGAGCTCCCCGATGTCCTGGCTGGCATCAATGCTGCTGGCCAGCGCGACGCAGCGCAGGCCAGCGAACTCGACCTGCGTCAGATGCTCAACCAGCGTCTGAACCAAAGACGCACGTTCCTGCTCTGACATGGACGGGGCGCGTCGCTCGATATGCAGCCAGCCAAAGCGCGCGTGGCGCTCCCTGTCCTTCAAGCAGCGCTCCAGCAGTGCCCCGGCCACCGGCTCCCTGGTATTGGCGAGCCAGGCGGCCGCGAGCTGGTGTTCCAGGCCATCGACAAACAGGCAGTGCGTCAGCACGTGGCCGTCGAGCGAACGCCCGGCGTCCAACGCATCGCGATGCAGGCCACGGTTGAACAAGGGCTGCCACTGCGCATTGACGGGGGTATCGAGAAAACCGCCACAGGCTTGCGCGTACCTGTGAAACGACTCGACATGCCAGGCCTCTTCCGTGTTGCGTACCGTCAAAAAGTACTTGGCGTCCACCTCGGTGCCCAGCTCCAGGCAGAACCTGATGAGCAGGGCCGGTGTTTCTGCCAGGCCGGTGTAGTCAAGCCAGGCGCGTCGACTCCAGACTTTTCGAGCCGCCTGCAGCACCTCGGCGGCATGGGCGGCCGGGTTGAACGTCGCCCAGGGCAGGTCAGCCGAAGGATTCCAGCGGCCACGCTTGGCCAGCTCGTACAGCTCGCCAATGGCGTTCGTAGACTGGTGAAGGTCGAGCGGAAAGCGCCTCTCGATGTTGATGGCGGTTCGGGCCGGCGAGTGGCTCTGGCTGTCTGTGACCTGCATGATGTCTCCGTGGGCAAGTAGCGCGGTGAGGCGTCGCTTCAATGCGCAAGCGCCAAATCGTCAAAGGGTGCGTCAAAAAGGTGCGTCAATCCGGGGGTGGCGAAACAGCGGAATGTCGATGCCCCAGTTGTCGCGCATGCGCTCGCGCATGGTGGCGATGGACTTGAGGAACACCGGCATTTCCAGCGCTTGCGTGGTAGCCCCCAAACCCGCCCCGTGGGTGATTTCATCGACCTCCATTTCGGCTCTGGACGACGCGTTGTCGGGCGCCAGCCAGGAGCTGTGGTAGCCGTTGAGCTCGACTTTTTCGATCATGTCAATCACCGCCTGACGCACCACCTCTTTGTCGGTGGCGCTCATGTGCGGCGCGCGCTGGTTCAGGAATGCCCAGCCAAACGCGCAATGCCTGACCTCGTCGCGCAGCACGGCCTTGACAACCTGGCGCGCTACCGGGTTGACGGTGATTTCGCTCAGATGAAGAAATACGTCAAAAGCGATCTCTTCCGCAGCGCAGACCAGGGCCGCAATCGTGCCTTCAAGCGAGGTCGCCGGGTCGAGCGCTACTTTGCGGATGCCGTGCGAGGAAACCGACCCCTGAAACGCCAGGGCAGCGGGCTGGTCGTAGTAGCCGCCAAGCGCCTCGGCCATGCGGTAGCAGACCTCGGCGTGGCGCGACTCCTCCTGGGAGCGGATCGTGAAAAACAGCGCCATGTCGGGCGGGCATTGATCGTGACAAAAGCGAATTTGCAGTGCCGGGCTCTCCGAAATGGCGCCGTACTCGCCCCAGGCGCGCCGACTCCAGTACATGCGCGCCGCGCGGCGTTGCTCCTCGCTATATTGCTCGGGCTTGAGCAGATCCCATTCGATGTCGGTGGCAGGATTCCACTGCAAACGGGTCGCGTTGTGAAACAAGTCACGGATGCGCCGGTTCTCGACGCCCAAACGCATCGGGAAGCGGCTTTCCTGAGTGTCAATGATCGTGTCCGAATCAGGAAACAGGGCCACCGAGGCGCGTGGCAAAGAGCCCGCGCTGGCTGAGTAAGTCGTCATGTCTAGCCTCCCGTATCGTCGGCTTACTTGTAGTCAGCCAATTTAAAGGCGCCGTCGCGGTAGCTCAACATCACGAGGTCGTCCTTGGACATCCCCGAATGGCGCTCGGCGCTGAAGTTGAAGACCCCGCCAACGCCGGGCCAGTTGTTGATGCCAGTCAAGGCCAGCCGAACCTTGGCAGGGTCGGTGCCGCCGGCGCGCTCAATGGCGGTCCGTGCCAGGTAGATGGCGTCATAGGTCTGGGCGGCAAACTGGTTTGGCTTGCGTTTGAACCGGGCTTCGAACGACTTGGTCAGGGCGGCGATGCGGGCCTTTTGCGGGTCCGAGTCGGGCAGTTGTTCGCCAACCGGGAATTTGACCGAGACCAGCAGCAGGTTCTTGGCCGCATCGCCGGCCAGATCCATGTAACGCTTATCGACAAAGCCGTAGCTGTGGATGAGGTTCATCGACTCCATGCCCAACTGCTGCGCCTGCTTGAGAAACACCACGCCGGCCGGCGTCACGGTCCAGCAAATGATGGACTGCACCCCTGCGGCCTTGATCTTTCCCAACTGAGGCATCAGGTCGGTGTCAGACGGGTTGAAGCTCTCATACATCACGTCCAGACCGCGGCGCGCAGCGACTTTTTTCAACTGCGCCGACGCGCCCTGACCAAAGCCACTGGAGTCACCCAGAAACGCAATTTTCTTGATGCCTTTTTTGGCGTAGTAGTCGGCCAGGCGCTCCATCACCTGCTCGTCGTCGGCCGTGCTCTTGAAGGTCCATTGGCGCTCTGCTACCGGCGTGACAATGTCGGCAGCACCTTCTGTCGACATGAAGGGGATGGCGGCTTTTTCGGTCAGGCCGAGCATCGCTATGGCCATGCCACTCATGTTGCCCCCGCCCACGATCATGTCGACCTTGTCCTGGTTGAGCAAACGCCGGGTGGCCGTCAGGCCTTTTTGGGTCTGGCTTTCAGCGTCATAGAAAATCCAGTCGATTTTCTTGCCCACCACACCGCCTTTGGCGTTGATCTCTTCGACCGCGAGTTCCATGCCCGCCTTCATGTCTTCGCCAAGAAATGCCGCCGGGCCGGTCACGGACAGCACGGAGCCTATTTTGATGGTGGACTGCGCGTAGCTGACGGTCGCCGTCAAGGCCAGGGTGGCCCCCAGCAACAGTGTTGAAACCAGTTGGGACAAGCGTGGAGTTTTCATGGGATTTTCCTCAAGCAACAGGTAGGGCCACGGATCGCGGGCCGGCGAAAGACACACAAAAAAACAGAGAAGGCGTGGCTGGGTCGGTGTCACGGGTCGGCAGCGGCCAGCGTCTTGATGCGTACATCGGACTCGACCGTGCCGCCACTCATTTGCAGCGGCGCACTGAATTTGTAGCGCACCTGGTCTGCGCGGTAGACGGAAATCCCGCTGAATGCAGCCTGGCCCGTCGCGTCGTAATAGACCATTTCCCGAATCAAGATGGCCGCTGAAGGCGCAATCTTGAGTCGCTCCGAGTACTCTTCTCCAGCCAGCGCGGCCTCGATCTGGGTGTCGGCCCGCTCGATCGAGACTTTCGCTCGCAGGACATCAATCAGGGAAATATTTTCGAATTCCTTCAGAGGGATATCGCCCGCGACCGGGATCGGGATAAAACGCAAATCCCAGGCTATACGCATGTCACCGGACAGGCGTATCCGCTCCATGCTCACGACTTCGGTGTGCAACTCAACGCCCAGCATCCGGGCAAATTGGGCGGGGCATGGCCTGCGCGAAACCGTCAGGTTCTCGACGCGCAAGGTGCGCCCACTTTGAGCCCATTGACTGGAAAAATCATGACGTGTCGAAAAAGATTCCTCGATCTTGTTGCGGTTGACAAAGGTGCCATAGCCCTGTCGCCGATGTACCAAACCCTCGCCTTCGAGTTCGGTAAGTGCCTGGCGCACCGTCGCCCGACTCACACCAAAAATACCTTGCAAATCCTGATCCGTGTAGAACCGGTCGTTGCTCATCGGCCAGGCCATGATCTCTGCCTGAAGTTTTCGCTTGACCTGGGCGTAAAGGGGCAGCGGTGAGTCGCGGTTAACGATCGAAGGAGATGTCATGGGACCAGTCTAAAGAGCCGACGCACGATCACGAACGACAAAAAATTCACATTCATATACATAAAACATAGATTCCCGCCCGCAGTTGCCTAGCAAAGCAAGAAACCAAGGAAACTTTCATCGCACTTCTTGTTTGATTATTTGGTTGTCCTAATAACCGGATAATAAAGACAAAGATGAAGCCTGATCCCTGGGTTTTCCCTTGTGCGCGGTTGAACTTTGGAAGCAGGGGCTTCGGCGGACCGGTTTACCGCAACTTTACGGACGCTTTAACCGCCCTGACCGGCCAGGCTTGATCATGCAGGCCATACTGACCGACTTTCAAGCCGGCCTCCAAACAAGGCAAATCCGCCGATGCAACAGCTTTTGATGATCGAAGACGACACCCGCCTGGCCGCCATGGTCGGGCAGTACCTGCAGCAATCGGGCTACGGCTTTGCGCACGCGGTCGACGCCAGCAGCGGCCTGCAGGCGCTGGCACAGAGCCCGCCCGACCTGGTGATCCTGGACCTGATGCTGCCCGACATGGACGGGCTCGAGGTGTGCCGGCGCATCAAGAGCCAGTCGACTGTGGCGGTGCTGATGCTGACCGCCAAGGGCGACCCGATGGACCGCGTCGTCGGGCTGGAAATTGGCGCCGACGACTACCTGCCCAAACCGTTTGAGCCGCGCGAGTTGCTGGCGCGCATCCGTGCCGTGCTGCGGCGGGGGGTGGCCGGCACTGCCTTGCCGTCAAAAGACGCGCTGTTGCCGACCCTGCGTTTCGGCTCGCTCGAGATTGACCGAGACGCGCGCCTGGTGAGCGTCTCAGGCACGGCGCGTGAACTCACCTCCTACCAGTTCGACCTGCTGGTGGCGCTGGCCGAGCGGGCCGGCCGCGTGCTCAGCCGCGACCAGATCATGGAGGCCGTGCGGGGCCGCGAGCTCGAGGCCTGTGACCGCTCCATCGACGTGCACATGGGCCGTATTCGCAATGCCATCGAAGCCGACCCGAAGGAGCCCAAGCGCATCCTGACCGTGCGCGGGGTGGGCTATGTGTTTGCCAAGCAGCAGGACTGAGCCATGGCGAACATGTGGTCACGCTTGAGCTCGCGCCTGTATGTGCGCATCTGGCTGGCCGTGGTGGTGGCGGTAGCGGTGTTGATTTTCCTGGTCGGCTGGGCCTGGCGCCTGTCGACCGACACGCACATGCCGCTGCGCGAGATCGTCATTCGCAACGAGGCCGGCCAGGTCATCGGCCGGGCGCAGACCCGGCACGACCGTCGCCCCGGCCAGGAGCTGGACTTTGACGTGGTCACCAGCGACGGACGGACCCTGGACATCGTGCTGCTGCGCCCGCCGCGCTCGCCCGGGGGTGGCCCGGCTGGCGCAGGGGGCTCAGGCATGCGCCTGCCCTTTGGTTTTGTCTGGATGCTGGCGCTGGTCGGGCTGGCGGTGGCGCTGGGCGCCTACCCCGTCATCCGGCGCCTGACGCTGCGCCTGGAGTCGCTGCAAACAGGCGTCGAGCGCTGGGGCAGCGGCGACTTGAGCGCTCGCATGGCGGTGCAGGGCAGCGACGAAATTGCGTTCCTGGCCGAGCGCTTTAACCACGCGGCCGAGCGCATTGAAAACCTGATGCAAACGCAGCAAGGCTTGCTGCAGTCGCACAAATCGCTGCTGGCCAACGCCTCGCACGAGCTGCGCTCGCCGCTGGCACGCATTCGCATGAG
>CAIMVC010000058.1 GCA_903844825.1 uncultured Burkholderiales bacterium
CGGGGCGATGCAATTGACAGTGATGTTGCGTGATCCCAGTTCGCGCGCCAGGGCACGCGTCATGCCTGCCACGCCGGCCTTGGCCGCTGCGTAGTTGGCTTGTCCAGGGTTGCCCGAAGCACCCACCACCGAGGTGATGCTGATGATGCGGCCATAGCGCTGCTTCATCATGGTTCGCATGACCGCCCGGCTCATCCGAAAAACCGCCTTGAGGTTGGTGTCAAGCACCGCGTCCCAGTCGTCGTCTTTCAGACGCATGGCCAGCATGTCACGGGTGATACCGGCGTTATTGACCAGCACTTGCAAGCCGCCATGCTCTTTGACGATGTCGTCAATCAACTGCTCGACCGCCGGGCCGTCGTTGACGTCGAGCGTCTTGCCGACGCAGGCGGGATAGGCCGCCAGCGTCTGGCTGATCTTGGCGGCCCCTTCTGCGGTGGTCGCGGTACCGATGACTTTCAGCCCTTTTTTGGCCAGTTCCCTGGCAATGGCTGCACCAATGCCGCGCGAAGCGCCCGTGACCAGCGCCACTTGACCGGTAAACTGAATTTCGTTCATGCCTGTATTTCCACTAAGGTGCGAGCCTCGGCCAGGCTGGCGGGGTCCAACACGGCCGCGCCCGTGAGTTCGGCGTCGATGCGTTTGACCATGCCGGCCAGCACTTTGCCGGGACCACATTCGAGCAAGGTAGATAGACCGCGCGCCTTGATCGCCTGTACGCATTGCACCCAGCGCACAGGCCCGAATGCCTGCTCATAAAGTGCCATTCGAATGCGGTCGGGGTCGCTCTCGACGGCCACCGCGATGTTGTTGATCACCGGGATCAAAGGCGTGGCGAAGGCTGTACTTGCCAACTTCTCCTTGAGCTTTTCAGCCGCAGGCTTCATCAAGCTCGAGTGAAACGGCGCTGATACCGGCAAGGACAGCGCCCGCTTGGCACCATTGGCCTTGAGCACTTCGCAGGCCTTTTCAACAGCCGCCTTGCTGCCGGCAATCACGGTTTGTGCGGGATCGTTGAAATTGACCGCTTCGACCACTTCGGCAGTGTTGGGGCCGAAGCTGCGGGTCGCTTCGGCGCAACCTTCTATCACGCCGGCCGCTGGCATGCCCAAAATCGCCGCCATGGCGCCAGCACCTACTGGCACCGCATCCTGCATGGCCTGGGCCCGAAAGCGCACCAAGGGGGTAGCCTGCGCCAGCGTCAAAACGCCTGCAGCCACCAAAGCCGAATACTCGCCAAGAGAATGGCCGGCCAGCGCCTGGGGCAGCAAGCCGGTCTCTGCCACCCACACCCGGTAAGCGGCGACACCGGCGACCAGCATGACAGGTTGTGTATTGGTGGTCAGTCCCAGTGCTTCCTTGGGGCCTTCGTTAATCAGGCGACCCAGGTCGTCACCGAGCGCGTCTGAGGCTTCGGCCAGGGTTTGTTTCACAACAGGATGATCTCCCCAGGCATCGAGCATGCCAACGGATTGCGAACCCTGACCGGGGAAAACAATAGCAAATGGTTTTGTCATGGCTTTAGAGATCAACGAGTACCGCACCCCAGGTAAAACCTCCGCCCACCCCTTCGAGCATGAGGGTGTCGCCTTTTTGAATGCGGCCGCTGCGCACGGCGCTGTCCAGCGCCAGGGGGATGGAGGCGGCTGATGTATTGCCATGCTGGTCGACAGTCACGATGACCTTGTCCATGGGCAGCTTCAGTTTTCTGGCGGTGCTTTGCATGATGCGGATATTGGCCTGATGCGGAATGAGCCAGTCGATGTCGGCTTCGGTCCTGCCCGCTTTGGCGAGGACGGCGCGGGCGGCGTCTTCGAGCACACCCACCGCCAACTTGAAAACGGCTTGACCGTCCATTTGCAGCAGCGGATTGCCCAATACCTGGCCGCCAGAGACGTGGCCCGGCACACACAATATGCCGACGTGTTTACCATCGGCGTGCAGGTCGGTTGCCACAATGCCAGGGGTGTCGGACGCTTCGAGCACCACGGCGCCGGCGCCATCGCCAAAAAGTACGCAGGTGGTGCGGTCGGTGAAATCAAGAATGCGCGAGAACACCTCGGCACCAATGACCAACGCTTTGGTGGCGGCGCCGGTTTTGATCATGGCATCGGCCACGGTCAAGGCGTAGACAAAGCCGCTGCAAACGGCCTGGACATCAAATGCTGGGCAACCGGCAACGCCCAGTTTGTTTTGCAGGATGCAGGCTGCAGACGGAAACACCATGTCAGGGGTAGAGGTCGCGACGATGATCAGGTCGATCTCGCTGGCCTGTCGACCTGCCGCTTGCAGCGCGTTGCGTGCAGCCTCGACACCAAGATCGCTGCAACAGACGCCAGGGTCAGCGAAATGGCGAGCGCGGATACCGGTTCGGTCGACGATCCAATCATCTGACGTTTCCACGCCTTGCGAGGCCAACTCAGTCGCGAGATCGGCATTGGTCAGACGCCGCGGAGGCAGGTAACTGCCAGTACCAGTGATGCGGGAGTAGCGGCTCATTGAAATAGTCGGGCTAAATGCGGATGATCAAAGGGTAGTCTGCTGAAGCGGCTGCGCAAGCGGGCCATGGCCTGTCTGCACGTTGGCCGATGCCAGAGCCAGCAGTGGCGCGGCATGGGCAATGCGGTCTTTTACCTTCTCCAGTAACCGGTTCTGGGCCGAATCATAAGCGCGCTGCAGCGCGCATTCAAAAGCCATCGCGTCGGCAGACCCGTGGCTCTTGAACACCAGCCCACGCAGACCCAGCAGGGCTGCGCCGTTGTAGCGTCGATGGTCGACCCGATTTTTAAATGCTTTGAGCACCGGATAGGCAACGATAGCGGCCATTTTGGTAAAAATATTGCGTGAAAACTCGGCCCGGATAAAGCCGGAAATCATGCTGGCCAAGCCTTCGCTGGCCTTTAGCGCCACGTTACCAACGAATCCGTCACAGACCACGATCTCGACGGTTCCTTTGAAGATGTCGTTGCCCTCGACATTGCCGAAGAAATTGATATCCCCGGATTTGCCGGCAGAACGCAGCAGTTCCCCGGCTTTTTTGATCACTTCGCTGCCCTTGATCGCTTCTTCGCCAATATTCAGAAGGCCCACACTGGGTGTCTCATGTCCGGACATCGCCGCTACCAAGGCAGAGCCCATGACTGCGAATTGAAGCAAGTGGTCTTCTGTGCAATCGACGTTGGCGCCCAGATCTAGCACGGTGGTCACGCCACCTGCGGCATTGGGCAGGGGAAACGCAATGGCCGGCCGGTCAATTCCGTCAAGGGTCTTGAGCACGTAACGCGCAATGGCCATGAGCGCGCCGGTGTTGCCCGCAGAAACAGCTACATCAGCCGCCCCATTTTTGACATGGTTGATGGCCACGCGCATCGAAGAGTCTTTTTTGCGGCGCAGGGCGACCTCGATTGGATCATCCATGGTGACCACTTCCGAGGCTTCCTGAATCTGGCAGCGGGGGTGTCCGCGCAAGGCCACGAAAGCCGCTTGACCCTGCATGGCCGTCGCTTGTCCGATTAGCAGTAACTGGGCCTCGGCATGCGCATTAAGAAACGCCAGACTGGCCGGCAGGGTGACCGACGGGCCAAGATCTCCGCCCATGGCATCAACAGCAATCCTGATCATGTGGTGACCGGTGCAGTCAAAAAGGAGAGGTCAGCAAAAGCAAAGGCCCGCAGGGTGAGTGCGGGCCAGTGATTAAAGCGCTGAATCAGGCTTCAGACTTGGTTTTCAGAACCTTGCGACCACGGTAAAAGCCGGTGGGGCTGATGTGGTGGCGAAGGTGGGTTTCACCCGTGGTCGATTCAACGGCAATGCCTGGAACGGTCAGGGCATTGTGCGAGCGGTGCATACCGCGCTTGGAAGGTGACTTTTTGTTCTGTTGGACGGCCATGATCCGCTCCTGAGGGAAATGAGGTTGGTAAATTACGCAGGCCGTGGCACTGAAAATCCGGTCAAATTCAAAAAAGACCAGAACACCGTAACGTTGCGCGAAGCTCTCGATTATAGCGCCTAAGCCAGGCGCCGGCAAGGCGGGGCGAACGGTGCTCCAAAGCGGCCGGCAAGCGCCTGGCCTATTTCCACGGCCGCGGCCGACGCATGGTGAGCGGATCGTGGCGTGCCGCGCTGCGCCCGCAAAGACGCGGAGTCCCGCCATCGCGGCCCCAGGGTCATGGCCTCTTGAGTTGCCCGAGGATCGCAAAAGGGTTGGGCTTTTCCTCGACCTGCAAGAGTTCTGCATCGCCGGCCTGAAACACGGGGGTCACTGGGCAGACTTCATGCATGGGCACAACCGGCAAGTTCATCAGCAGTTCGTCTTCAAGCAAATTAAGCAGGTCAAACTGGGGCTCCATGACCAGTAGGTCTTCTTCGGACTCGTCGTCCTGGGCCATGGCAATGTCTTCGTTTTCAACGAAGCGGTACCACTGATCGACGAGCAAGGTCGTGATCACCGGCCCCATGCAGCGCTGGCAGGTCAGGGGCACATCAGCTTGCGCCCGCAGGTGCAGCCAGACTTCGCCATCGGTGCCCGCCTTGGGCCGCACTTCTGCCTGGGCTTGCCATGACACGCTGGCGTCGGCATCAAGCCCCTGGGTTTCGGCCGCAAGTCGGGTCAAGTCGCGGACCGGCGTGGCCATCGACAGGGGCAGGCCTTCTTGTGCAAAGGCGGCCATATTGAGCCGCTGGGGCTGGAGATTTCTGGACATGGGGCGCAGTGTAAGAGAATCAGGGGCATGAACCCAAGTTCCTCAGAAGCAAGCCTTGCGCCGGACCTGCTGACGCAACGCCCCTTGATCCTCGGCTCGACCTCGCGCTATCGCCGCGAACTCATGGAGCGGCTGCGTATTCCCTTTACGGCCGCAGCCCCCGACGTTGACGAAACTCCCGCAGTTGGAGAAACGCCGCAGGCGTTGGCCTGCCGGCTGGCTTTGGCCAAGGCCCGTGCGGTCGCGAGCCAATTTCCGCATGCCGTCGTCATTGGTTCAGACCAGGTGGCCGACCTGAACGGGCTGTCGTTGGGTAAGCCGGGTACGCATGAGCGGGCCGTCTTGCAATTGCGGCAAATGCGCGGGCAGACGGTGATTTTTCAGACGGCGGTTGCCGTGGTTTGCCAGGACAGCGGCTTTGAGGGCGCTTCGCTGGCGCAGGTCAAGGTGCGCTTTCGCCCGCTCAGTGACGACGAGATCGAAAGTTATTTGCGCCTGGAGGAGCCGTACGACTGCGCCGGGAGCGCCAAGAGCGAAGGCCTGGGCATTGCCCTGCTGGAGTCGATCGAGAGCGATGACCCGACTGCCTTGGTCGGACTGCCCTTGATCCGCACCTGCCGCCTGATGGAGGCTGCCGGCATTCGTCTGTTGGCGGCTGCGAAAGTCAGCGCATGAATCCGGCCGATCAGTCCCGGCCAGGAAGACTCTATCTGGTGCCTGCCCCTCTGGATTTTGGCTGCGACCAGCCTGCCCCGCTGGAGCAGGTCATGCCAGCCGGCACGCTGCAGGTGGCGGCCCGGCTGGGTTGCTGGATCAGCGAAAACGCACGCAGCACGCGCGCTTACTTAAAGCGGGTGAACGAGTTGCAGCCGCTGGCGCAGCCGATTCAGGCCCTGCAGATCCAGGAGTTGCCGCGCGATGTGCATAAAAAAGGGGACCACGCCGGCCAATTTGATGCTCGCCCCTTGCTGCAGCCAGCGCTGCAAGGCAACGACGTCGGCCTGGTCAGTGAAGCCGGCATGCCGGCGATTGCGGACCCCGGCTCGTCAGTGGTTCGTGCCGCGCATGACCTTGGCTTGCAGGTCATTGCCCTGGCCGGTCCCATTTCGCTGACCATGGCGCTGGCCGCCAGTGGTTTGAATGGCCAGAACTTTGCGTTCGTCGGGTATTTGCCGCAAGACGCTGCCGAGCGGACCGTGCGCATCAAGGCGCTGGAGTCGCTGGCGCTCAAGACGGGGCAGACGCAAATTTTTATTGAAACGCCTTACCGCAACGCCGCGCTGCTGGGGGCTTTGCTGCAAGCGCTGCAGAACAACACCCGGCTGGCCTTGAGCAGCGGCCTGACCTTGGAGAGCGCCTGGAGCAAGAGCGTGCAAGTGAGCCTCTGGAAGCGGGACAAGCCCAAAGCCCCGCTAGACCTGCCCACGGTGTTTGCCATCGGCCGCTAGCGCCAGGAGCAGGCGCTAGTCGGCCTGACGCGACAAAAAAGCGCAGACCTTCGCTTAGCGCAATGAGGGGCTCGTCTGCAACGCCTTCATGGCGCCTTCACCGAGCGCGGCGCCGAAGCGCTTGGCAAGGCGCTCGGCCACGTTCTCATGGCGCGTGTAGTCGACGATGTCTTCGGCCTTGACGACTTCGCGGGCCACGAACTCCAGCGAGCCGAGTTGGTCGGCCAGACCCATCGCCACGGCCTGCTCGCCGCTCCAGAAGAGTCCGGTAAAGGTCTCGGGCGTCTCCTTCAGGCGCTGGCCCCGCCCGTTTTTGACCACGGTGATGAACTGCTGATGAATCTGGTTGAGCATGGACTGGGCATGAGCGCGCTGCTTGTCACTTTGCACGCTGAACGGGTCCATGAAGCCTTTGTTTTCCCCCGCCGTCAGGAGTCGACGTTCAATGCCTAGTTTGTCCATCAAGCCGGTAAATCCAAAGCCATCCATCAGCACGCCGATGCTGCCGACGATGCTCGCCTTGTCGACATAAATGGCATCGGCCGCCACGGCAATGTAGTAGGCCGCAGAAGCACAGGTTTCCTCCACGACCGCATAGGTGGGTTTTTTGTATTTGGCTTTCAGGCGCAGGATCTCATCGTTCATCATGCCGGCCTGCACCGGGCTGCCGCCTGGTGAGTTGATCAGCAGCACCACGGCCCGTGCGCCCTCGTCTTCGTAGGCGGCGCGCAAGGCTGCATTGACAAACTCGGCGCTGGCTTCAGCCCCGACCGCTATCTCGCCCTTGATTTCAACCACCGCTGTGTGCGGCGTCGATACATTCGTGGTGGGGCTGCCGTGGCCGAGGAGCGCCCATGCCAGCCCCACAAAAAATGTCAGCCAGGCGAGCCGGACAAAGTTACGCCAGCGACGGCTTGCCTTTTGCTCGGCGAGTGTGGCGAAGGCCAGTTTCTCGAGCGTGGCCCGCTCCCATGAGCTAGAGCCGGGCGTAACGGCAACTTCTGCCTCCGGAGCAAACCGGTCAGTTGGCGGCTGTGGTGGCTGAGCGCTGGGGCCGGGTGGATTTGAATCATTCATACGGCTAGTTTAGAACTCAACGGGTTGAAGGTTGTAGGCACTGTGCCAATACACCGCCCCTTGGCGTTGGGATAGTTCGATTTTGACTAGGCCACCGCGGCACGGCCCGCCAGCGCAGGCGCCGTCATCCGGCCGGTAAGCGGCGCCATGGCTTGCGCAAAGCAACCATTGACCGGTGCCGTCAAAAAAACGATTAGGCTGCCAGTCCAGTTCCATGGCCACATGCGTGCAGCGGTTCAGGTAGGCGTGAGGTTGCCCTTTGAAGCGGACCGCAAATGCGCGGCAGGTCTGACCCGCGTACATCACGTCAAAAGGCACAGCCGAGCCGCCCTCGAGCAAATCGGCGCTGGCGCACAACCAGTGATTTGCCGGGTCTTCAGGCTCAGGCATGGTTCAGGAGCCAGGTCTGCAGTTCGGCGACTGAGTGGACCACTGCGCGTGGCTTGAGCACATCAAACGCGGCGGGTTCGTGCGCACCATAGCTCACGCCCACGCTGGCACAGCCGGCGTTAAGCGCCATTTGCAGGTCGTGGGTGGTGTCGCCAATCATCAGTGTGCGCTCGGGCGTGGTGCCAAATTCGCGCATCAACTCTTCGAGCATCAGTGGATGAGGCTTGCCGGCGGTTTCGTCGGCTGTGCGGGAGGCGTCAAACCTGCCCTTGAGCTCGACCGCCTGCAGGGCTTCGTCCAGGCCGCGGCGCGACTTGCCGGTCGCCACGGTCAGCAGGTGCCCCCGCGTCTTGAGCGCTTCAAGCAGCTCCAGCACCCCGTCAAACAGGCTGATATCGTTTTGGTGGGCCAGGTAGTGGTGCTGGTAACGGGCGCCTAGCTGCGGATAAAGACTTTCGGGCACATCCGGCGCGGCATGGGCCAGCGCCTGCATCAGGCCCAGCCCGATCACGTAGCCGGCGGCTTCGTCGGTCGGCACGGTGCCGCCCACATCGCGCACGGCGCCCTGAATGCAGCGCACGATGATGCGGGTCGAGTCAAACAAGGTGCCATCCCAATCGAAGGCAATCAGGTCAAAGTTCAGGGGACGTGACATGGGCGACCAAGGTGTTGAGTTCTGGGGGTAGCGGCGCGAGCAATTGAATGCGCTTGCCGTTCGAGGGATGCGTGAACTTTAACTGCCAGGCATGAAGAAACATGCGCTTGAGGGCTTGCGGCCCCCCCATTTTTTGCAGGCTTTTATTGAGTTCAAAGTCGCCATACTTGTCGTCGCCCGCAATCGGGTAGCCCTGGCTGGCTAGGTGCACGCGAATCTGGTGCGTGCGCCCGGTCTTGATGGTCACTTCGAGCAAGCTGAAGATTTGCCCCTGCAGCGCAGCGGCCGGCTGCAAATGGGCCTTGACTTTGACCAGTGTTACCGCACGCATGGCATCCGGATGGTCTTTGGCGACGATGCGCACGCGCCGCTCGCCATCGGGCAAGAGGTATTTTTGCAGCGACTGGTCAAGCACCTTCAGATTGGCGGGCCAGCTGCCGGCGACCAAAGCTAGGTAAATTTTTTCGGTCTCGCGCTCGCGAAACTGCTCTTGCAGGAGTTTCAGAGCCATGCGCTTTTTGGCGATCAGCAAGATGCCACTGGTCTCGCGGTCCAGCCTGTGCACCAGCTCCAGAAAATCGTGCGTGGGCCGGGCCATTCGCATTTGCTCAATCACACCAAATGCCACGCCGCTTCCGCCATGCACAGCCACGCCCGCAGGCTTGTGGATGGCCAGCACATGCTCATCTTCAAACAGGACGGGGAAATCCCGCTCCGGCGCCAGACCGCCTACGCTGGAGCTGGCACCATGGCGGGCGATCTCGACTGCCATGGCCTGCGCCTTTCCGGCGGCCCGCTCTGAGGTGCGCACTGGCGGCAGGCGCACCACGTCGCCAGCGGCTACGCGGGTATCGGCGGAGGCTCGGCCCTTGTTGTTGCGGACCTCGCCGCTGCGGATGATGCGGTAGACATGTGTTTTCGGCACCCCCTTGAGCTGGCGGATCAAAAAGTTGTCCAGCCGCTGGCCGGCCAGATCCGCGTCCACCGTGACCAGGCTGGCCTGTGGCGCGGCCGCGCTGGCGCCAGATGCGTCAGGCAGTTCCAGCGGCCGCAAGTCAGGAGCGGCTGCCGGGCTGGACCTTACAAAAGGACGCTTGGGCACGCCGGCTTTCAAGGGGCGTTGCGGGGCCTTGACCGGCCGCTTGGCCCGGGCAGTGGCTGCCCCTATAATGTGTTTCACTAGCGTTATGCTGTAAGTAGTTGATTTGTCTGGCAGTTTAGTCCACCCGCCAATCAACGAGAGATCACAGCCACGCTGGAAGGTCGATACCCACTGTCTAAAAGGTCTGCAAGCCCAGGTTCCAGGAGCCCGCGGCAGCCCCGGAAGTACAGGCGAGGCGACGTTTTGCGAACACAACGACGGAATATTAGGTGTGTAGCCCAGCGGGCTGCACACGGATCCAGGTGAGATCGAAGTCTTTTAACGGATAGCCTCCTGATGACAACATGGGTTGGACTGCTTTTCATGGGCCTGCGGCGCTTTTTAGCCCCGCAGCTTGGCCTTGAACTGCCCTCTGGCCCTGTTATCCCGATGCAAACTGCTGTTTCATTTACAGCCACTGTCCGCCAGGCCCCCGCTCATCCCATCCACGCGCCCACGCCCAGACTTGCTGCCTGACCGCTCTAGCGCGGTCCGCTCCAGCATGTCAAAGGCTCATCCGGCAATTCCCCTCGTTCGCAGCACGTTGTTTCCCGGTATCGTTTGCCCATTTGGGCAGGTCAATGCGCAAGCAGTTGCTTGTTGCATAGCAAGAACGATAAGGAATTCCGATGAAACGGATGCTGATTAATGCCACCCAGGCTGAAGAACGCCGACTGGCCATTGTTGACGGACAAAAACTCCTCGACTACGAAATTGAAATCGAAGGGCGTGAGCAGCGCAAGGGCAATATCTACAAGGCCGTCGTCACCCGCGTCGAGCCCTCGCTAGAGGCCTGTTTTGTTGACTACGGCGAAGACCGTCACGGGTTTTTACCGTTCAAGGAAATCTCGCGCAACTACTTTGCCCCCGGCGTTCCGGTCAACCAGGCCCGCATCAATGATGTGATTCGCGAAGGCCAAGAGCTGATGGTCCAGGTCGAAAAGGAAGAGCGTGGCAACAAAGGCGCGGCGCTGACCACCTTCGTCAGTCTGGCTGGCCGCTACGTGGTGCTGATGCCCAACAACCCACGCGGCGGCGGCGTCAGCCGGCGCATTGAGGGCGATGACCGGGCCGAGCTCAAAGAGGCCATGGACCAACTGGAATACCCGGCTGGCTCCAGCATCATCGCGCGCACTGCCGGCATCGGCCGCAGCGCCCCCGAGCTGCAGTGGGACCTGAACTACCTCATCAAGCTGTGGACGGCCATCGAGGGTGCCGGCAAGCAAGGCAAGGGCGCCTTCCTGATAG
>CAIMVC010000059.1 GCA_903844825.1 uncultured Burkholderiales bacterium
CGGCCACAAGGTCTGGACCTCTTATGCGCACTGGTGCTCAATGATGTTTGCGTTGGTCAAGACCGACCCGAACGCCGCCAAGCCGCAAGAGGGCATTTCTTTTTTGCTGATCGATATGAAGACGCCAGGCCTCACGGTGCGGCCGATCCGGATGCTGGAAGGCGGCAACGACCTCAATGAGTGCTACCTGGACAACGTGCGCGTGCCGGTGGACAACCTGGTGGGCGAGCTGCACAAGGGCTGGTCCTATGGCAAATACCTGCTGGGCCACGAGCGCACCGGCATCGCCGGCATCGGCTCGTGCAAACAACAACTGGCGCGTGCCCGTGCGCTGGCCGAGCAGCAAGGCCTGGGCGACGACACGCTGCTGCAAAACAAGCTGATGCAGTTTGAGGTGGAGCTGATGGCGCTGGAGTTCACCGCCTTGCGCCTGCTCAGCGCGCACCAGCAAAGCAAAACCCCGGGTGTCGAGGCTTCGATGCTCAAGGTGCGCGGTACCGAGTTGCGTCAAGCCATTTTCGAAACCCTGGTCGACATCGCCGGGCCCGATGCGGTGCCGTTTTCGGCCGAAGCGCAGTTTCTGGAACACCTGGACGCCGCCGCGCAAGATGAAACGCTGGTGTCGCTGGCGGCCAACTGCCTGGACTCGCGCAAGCTCACGATCTATGGCGGCACCAACGAAGTGCAGCGCAACCTGATCGCCAAAGCCACGCTCGACGCTTACTGAGATACACACCATGGATTTTTCATTCAACGACGACCAGCTGGCCCTGCGCGAAGCAGTGCAGCGCTTTTGCGCGGGTGAATACCCGGCCGAGCAGCGGGGCAACAGGCCATCGCCCGCGCAGGCGCAGCACATTCGTGCCGCCATGGCCGAACTCGGTTTGCTGGGGCTGCCCTTCAGTGCCGACGTGGGCGGTAGCGAGCAAGGCGCGGTCGAAGTCATGCTGGTCGCGCAAGAGCTGGGCCGCGCCCTGGGCGACGGCGGTTTTGTGGCCAGCACCGTGATGGCCGGACAAGTACTCACTCGCCTGGGCAGCGCCGCGCAACAGCAGCAGTGGCTGCCTGGCTTGGCCAGTGGCCAGCAGCAGATGGCCTTGGCACTGTACGAAGCCGGTGCCCGCTACGACTGGCAATATGCTCAAACCCGCGCCGTGCCTGCAGACGCTGGCTGGATGCTCGATGGCCGCAAGACACTGGTGTTGCAAGGCGACAGCACTGATATGCTGCTGGTGGTGGCGCGCACCGCAGCTGGCGTGGCCGATCGTGCGGGCCTGTCGGTCTTTGCGGTGGATGCCACCGCCCCGGGTGTGACGGTGCAGGGCTTTGACACCCTGGACAACCGCCGTGCGGCCCATGTGACCTTCAAGGAAGTTCACCTGGGTGCAGACCGGTTGCTGGGGCAGTCGGGCGAAGCCGCTGAGGCTCTTGAAGCGGCGCTCGATGCCGCTACGGCTGCACTGTGCGCCGAGGCTGTGGGCGCGGTCGAAGCGCTGCTTGCGCACACCGCCGAGCACCTGCGCACCCGCAAACAGTTCGGCGTGTCGCTGGCGAAATTTCAGGTCTTGCAGCACCGCGTAGCTGACATGGCGATTGCGCTAGAACAACTCAAGTCCATGGCCTGCGCCGCCGCCATGGCGGTGCAGGCAGGTGATCCGGTGCAGCGCCGTCGTCTGGTGTCGGCGGCCAAAGTGCTGGCCAGCCAGAAGGGCCGCGAGATCGGCCTGGCTGCCATCCAGTTGCACGGCGCCATGGGCATGACCGACGAATGCCGTGTGAGCCACTACGCCAAGCGCCTGATGGTGATGGGCCAGTCGCTGGGCGATGCCGCTTGGCATCTGCAACGCCTGACCGCCGCTCGCTGACTCCCCTTTTTTTCGAGCGTTAAATTTTTTCAACCCAGGAGACAAGCATGATGAACCGCAAGACTTTCAGCACTGTTTTGGCCACGATGCTGCTGAGCATCGGGCTAGGCGCCATGGCGCAAGACAAGCCACCCATCAAATTGCTGGTGGGCTTTCCGCCCGGCGGCGCATCCGACAGCCTGGCCCGCCTGATGGCCGAAAAATTGCGTGACCAGCTCAAGCAAAACGTGATCGTGGAAAACCGCCCGGGCGTGGGCGGTCGCATCGCAGCGCAAGCCGTCAAAGCCTCGGCGCCCACAGCGCAGACTTACATGATTGCGCCCAACGCCACCTTTGTGTTTCAACACCTGACCTACCCGGTCTCGGTGCTGGGCTATGACATGAACACCGACTTCACCTCGGTGGCTCGCCTGACGTCGTACCCTATGGCCATGGTGGTCAGCAGCAGCATTGGCGTGAAAACCGCCAAAGAATATGTCGCCTGGCTCAAAGCCAACCCCAGCAAAAACACCTTCGGCACCGCCGGCCAGGGCGGTGACACGCACTTCAACGGCCTGCAGTTCGGCAAGCTCGCCGGCATCCCGATGCAGGTGGTTCCCTACCGTGGCAACGGCCCGCTCGTCGTCGACATGCTGGGTGGTCAGATCCTGACCGGCAACATGCTCGCCGGCGATGCATTGCAACACGTCAAGAGCGGAAAACTCAACTACATCGGGGTGTTCGCGCCTCAGCGCTCGCCTTTGATGCCTGATGTGCCCACCATGACGGAGCAGGGTTTCAATACCGGGGGCGACGACGGCTGGATGGCGGTGTGGGGCCCGGCCAAGCTGCCTGCGGCCGAATTGGAACGCATGCAAACGGCCATCAAGAACGTGCTGGCGATGCCCGATGTCAAGGAAATTTTGCTGAGCAAGTTCCTGCAAGTGTCTGACTACCGTTCGGGCGCTGAAGTGGACAAGGCCCTGCAGGCCGAGTTGGCCCATTGGGGCCCGATCATCAAAGCCTCGGGCTTTACGCCCGCGCCCTGAGCGTGGTTTCAGGAGACGATGCGCATGCAAGACTTTGACTACATCGTGGTGGGCGCAGGCTCGGCCGGTTGCGTGCTGGCCAACCGCCTGAGCGCCGATGGCAGCCAATCGGTGCTGCTGCTCGAAGCCGGTGGCGAAGATTCGCACCCGCTGGTGCGCATGCCGGTGGGTTTTCTCAAAGCCTTGCAGCGTCCGTCCCTGACCTGGACTTATGAAGGCGAGCCCGAGCCGTTTTTGAACGGCCGGCGCTTGCCAATTCCCCGGGGCCGTTTGCTGGGCGGCTCGTCGTCCATCAACGGCATGTTCCACATCCGGGGCCACCGCCGTGACTTTGACGAGTGGCGCGATCTAGGTTGCACCGGCTGGGGCTATGACGATGTGCTGCCCTATTTCTTGCGCTCCGAAAACAACTGGCGCGGTGCCGGGCGTTTTCACAATGACAAAGGGCCGTTGCAGATCAACCCGATCCGCAACCGCCACCTGCTGCCCGAGCCGCTGCGCGAAGCCGCGGTCAGGGCCGGCCATGCGGCCAACGACGACTACGACGGTGAGCACAACGACGGCATTGCCGCCGGAGATGTGGCCATCGACGCGCGGGGCCGCCGCAGCAGCTCGGCCAGCGCCTACCTGCACCCGGTGCGTGAGCGCGCCAATTTGCAAGTCGTGACGCATGCCCAGGCCACGCGGGTCTTGATCGAAAACGGCCAGGCGGTGGGCGTCGAATACACACGCCACGGTCAGCTGCACCAGGCCCGCGCCCGCGCCGAGGTCGTGCTCAGTGGCGGCACCTACAACTCGCCGCAGCTCTTGATGCTCTCGGGCATCGGCCCGGCTGCGCATCTGCAGGAGATGGGCTTGCCGGTGGTGGCCGATTTGCCCGGCGTGGGTGGCAATCTGTCGGAACACCCGCGCATGATGCTGATGTACCGCGCCAAAAAGCCAGTCACCTTCATCAACCAGTTGCGCTTTGACAAAGCCGCGCTGGCATTTTTGCAATGGGCCTTGTTGGGCAAGGGGCCGTTTGCCACCCAAATTTGCAGTGGCACCGTCTTGCTCAAGACCCGCCCGGAGCTGGACCGGCCCGACATCCAGCTGCTGTGTAACCCGGTGCGTTTTGATGCGGGGCTGTGGTTCCCGGGCATCGTCAAGCCCAAGGAGCACAGCTTTTACATCACGGTCTGCCTGCTGCACCAAAAAAGCCGGGGCCGCGTGAGCCTGCGCTCGGCCGATCCCAAAGACAAGCCGCGCATTGCCTTGAATTTGTTTTCGGAACCCGAAGACTTCGAGACCATGCGCCAGGGTTTGCGCGCTGCCCGTGAGATTTATGGCATGAGCCCGCAAGCCGACCTGATCGACGCCGAAACCATTCCCGGCCCGCAGGTGCAAACCGATGAACAGATCGACAAGTCCATCCGTGAGCTCGGTGGTATCACCCACCACCCGGTGGGCACCTGCGCCATGGGCGTGGGGCCGAACGCGGTGGTAGACCCGCAACTGCGCGTGTACGGCGTGCGCGGTTTGCGCGTGGCGGATGCCTCGGTCATGCCCACCATCCCCGGCGCCAACACCAATGCGGCCACGGTGATGATTGCCGAAAAAGCCGCCGACCTGATCCTGGGCCGGCACGCTGCAAGCGCTTGATTTTTTGAAAGACCCGCATGAGCACACCTGAGATGACCTTGCCCGCGCTGCTGAGCCAGCCCCTGAAGATGCTGATCGATGGCCAGTGGGTGAGCAGCCAGAGCGGTGCCTGCATGGACGTGATCAACCCGTCCAACGGCCAGGTGCTGGTGCAGGAAAGCCTGGGCGGTGCCCACGAGGTCGACCTGGCCGTGCAAGCAGCCCGCCGCGCTTTTGAATCTGGTCCCTGGTCGCGCATGCGCCCGGCAGAGCGCACCCGGCTGCTGCTCAAGCTGGCCGATGCGCTGGAGCAAAACGGTGACGAATTGGCCTTGTTGGAGACCCTCAACACTGGCAAGCCGCTCAAGATGGCTCGGGCCTTTGACGTTGGCATGGCCGCCGAATGCCTGCGCTACAACGCCGGCTGGGCCACCAAGCTCAACGGCGAAACCCGCAACGTCTCGCTGCCCGGCGACTGGCATGCCTACACCCTGCGCGAGCCGGTGGGCGTGGTCGGCCTGATCGTGCCCTGGAACGTGCCGCTGGCCATGGCCGTCAGCAAAATCTCGCCGGCGCTGGCCGCCGGTTGCACCGTGGTGCTCAAGCCCGCCGAACTCACGCCGCTGACCGCCTTGCGGCTGGGCGAGCTGATCCAGGCCATCGGCTTTCCGCCGGGTGTTGTCAACATCGTCACCGGCCTGGGCCACGAAGCCGGTCAGGCCATCGTGGACCACCCGGGCGTTGACAAAATCTCATTCACCGGCTCCACCGTGGTGGGCAAATCCCTGCTGGCGTCGGCGGCTGGCAACCTCAAGCGGGTGGCGTTGGAGCTGGGCGGCAAATCGCCCGTGTTCATCTTTGCCGATGCCGACCTGGACCGCGCCATGGACGCCGCAGCCCGCGGCATCTTTGGCAACACCGGACAGGTCTGCGCCGCTGGTTCACGCCTGTTTGTGCACCGCAGTGTGGCCGACCGGGTGATCGAAGGCATCGCGCAGCGCGCCCGCGCCCTGCGCATGGCCCCGGGGCTGTCGCCTGATTGCGAGATTGGCCCCGTCATCTCGGCCCGCCAGCGCGAGCGTGTGATGGGCTACATCGACAGCGGTCGCGCCGAAGGGGCCGAAGTGGTCGCCGGGGGCGAAACGGTGCCGGGCGAAGGCTTTTTTGTGCAACCCACCGTGCTGGTCAACACCCGAGCCGACATGAAAGTGGTGCGCGAAGAAATCTTCGGCCCGGTGCTGTCCACCCAGTTGTTTGATGATGACAGCTTAGAGCAACTGGCGGCGCGGGGCAACGACACCGACTACGGCCTGTCGGCCAGCATCTGGACGCGCGACTTGCGCACCGCGCACCAGATGGTGCGTCGCCTCAAAGCCGGCAATGTGCGCGTCAATGCCGCGGTCGCGCTGGACTTTGCCATGCCTTTTGGCGGCTACAAGCAGTCGGGCTGGGGCCGCGAAAACGGGCGCGAGGGTGTGGAGGCCTACACCGAACTCAAGTCGGTGGCCTTCGATCTGAACTGAAATCTGAACTGAAATCTGAACTGAACTTCGCTGAACACCGAGAAAGAACGTCCCCATGAGTTTGAACGGAACCGCCTGCATCGTGGGTGCTTACGAACACCCGACCCGCAAGGCCGACCA
>CAIMVC010000060.1 GCA_903844825.1 uncultured Burkholderiales bacterium
CCACCTTGACCAGGCCGTCTTCCTGGCTGATGTCGATGCCGACGCCAACAAAGCGGCCGGTCGTGCCTTCGCGAAATTCCTTGAAGGTTTTCTTGTCGAAATACACCGAATGCGGATCCAGGCTGGCGACCATGCCGGAGATGGCGTCGGTGATGAGCTTTTTATCGTCCACCGGCTCGACATAGTCGCTCTTGACCATGCCGAAAACCGCGGCCAGCTGCTGCAGTTCCTCGAGCGGCAGCGGCGTCATGCCGCCCCGGGCCACCGCCTGCAATTGAACCGTGGTCAAAGCCCCGGCCATGGCGCCTACCGAAATCCAGCCCGCAATTTTGAGTTTCTGACCCATACAAATACCTTGTCAAACACCGTGGTGGCCCTGTCAGGCCTCTAGACCGCCTTGACGCACGCCCGCCCGTCCGGGCGCTGTGATCAATCGCCAAGCAATATACACCCTGTCCAAAAGCCGCGTTGAAACGCGGTGTGAACGCCTCCGGCAGCGCGCCCAGCCGGTGGGTCCGACGCGCCGGGGCTGGGGCCGCCCTTCGCCGCCTTCAGCCGTCTTTAGCCGCTTCAGCCCCCTTTGCCCTGCGCGGCCACGGCCGCTGCCGCGCGGGCAATGGCTTCGGTATCACCGAGGTAGTAGCTGCGCAGCGGCTTGAGGTGGGCGTCGAGCTCATAGACCAGCGGAATGCCGTTGGGGATGTTCAGAGCGACGATGTCGTTGTCCGAGATGTTGTCCAGGTACTTGATCAGGGCACGAATCGAGTTGCCGTGCGCGGCGACCACCACCCGCCGGCCAGCCTTGATCGCCGGCGCCATGGACTCATTCCAGAACGGTAGCACGCGTGCCACGGTGTCCTTGAGGCACTCGGTCAGCGGCACTTGGCCGGCGGCCAGCTTGGCATAGCGCGGGTCGTCGCGCTCGCAGCGCTCGTCATCCGGCGCCAGGGCCGGGGGCGGGGTGTCGTAGCTGCGGCGCCATGTCAGCACCTGATCATCGCCGTATTGCTTGGCAGTTTCGGACTTGTTGAGTCCCTGCAGTGCGCCGTAGTGGCGCTCGTTGAGGCGCCAGCTGTGCACCACCGGCAGCCAGGTTCGGTCCATTTCGTCGAGCACATGCCAAAGCGTGCGGGTGGCGCGCTTGAGGACGCTGGTGTAGGCCAGGTCAAAGTCATAACCCTCGGCTTTGAGGAGTTTGCCGGCGCTCAGCGCCTGGGCCAGGCCGGTGGGCGTGAGGTCCACATCGGTCCAGCCGGTGAAGCGGTTTTCAAGGTTCCAGGTGGATTCGCCGTGGCGGATGAGGACGAGTTTGTACATGGGTGAGTCTGTGGAGTCGTTAAGGGACGGTACAACGGGCTGACCTGGCCGGGCCGGAGCAGCTTTTCCGCGGGCGCCAGAAGCCTGGTCGGAAAGCCCTGATCGGCAGGGTCGGTCACAGCATTCTAAAATCATCGGTTTTGGCGCCCAAGTCGCCAGGTACTCAAAGGTTCAAAGTGAAATTTCTGATCGACAACTGGATGCTGATTTCCGTGGCGCTGACTTCCGCCGGCTTGCTGGCCTGGCCCCTGATCGCCGCGGGCGCCACCGGTGGCGCCCTCAGCCCGGCGCAAGTCGTGCAAATGATCAATCGCGAAAAAGCCGTGGTGATCGACGTTGGCGAGCCCCATGAATTTGCCGCAGGCCATGTAGTCGGCTCTAAAAACGTGCCTTTCGGTCAGCTCGAAGACAAACTGGCCGCGCTGGTCAAGAACAAGTCACTGCCCCTCATCCTGATCTGCCCGCTCGGCGCCCGCGCCGCCCGCGCCGTGCCAGTAGCCAAAAAGCTGGGCTTTGAGCAAGCCCAATCGCTGGCGGGCGGGCTCAAGGCCTGGAAAGAGGCGAATTTGCCCGTCGAGAAGGCCTGATCTGTTCCTCGTCCCGTTTTTTGATTGCGCCACTGTCTCCTGGAGAAACCATGCAAGCCGTGAAGATGTACACCACTGCCGTTTGCCCCTACTGCGTGCGGGCCAAGCAACTGCTCAAGCAGCGCGGCGTGCTGGAAGTTGAAGAAATCCGGGTCGATGTGGCGCCGCAAGAGCGCCAAAAGATGATGGAACTCTCGGGTCGGCGCAGCGTGCCTCAAATTTTCATTGGCAGCACCCACGTGGGTGGCTGCGATGACCTCATGGCGCTGGACGCCAGCGGTGGCTTGCTGCCTCTTTTGAATGCGGCTTGAGTGCTGTTCGACTGACGCGTGGTGTTCCCCCGTCCCACTGTCCCCCCTGCGGTCCTGCCTGAGGCCTGTCGGTTCGGCCTTTTAGCCTGAGATAATCTCTCAAAGTTCTGCGGCACGGCCGGTGGTCCGGCCGCCGGGCAGCCACTGGTTTCTTACTCGCCTCCCTTTTTTACACCCACTCCGTCAAGGATTTTCATGGCCGAAGCTACTCTCGATCCCGTTTTTCAGATTCAACGTGTCTACCTCAAAGACATGTCGCTGGAGCAACCGAACTCCCCCGCGATCTTGCTGGATCAGGAAACGCCTTCTGTCGACATTCAGTTGGGCGTGGGCACCGAGCAGGTCGCCGATGGGGTGTTTGAGGTCTCCGTCACAGCCACCGTGCACACCAAGATCAACGACAAGACCGTTTTCATGGTCGAAGCCAAGCAGGCCGGTATCTTTGAAATCCGCAATATGCCGGCCGACCAGATCGGTCAGGTTCTTGGCATTTCCTGCCCGCAAATCATTTATCCCTACTTGCGTGGCAACGTGGCCGACGTCGTCCAGCGTGGCGGCTTTCCGCCCGTGCACCTGGCTGAGATCAATTTCCAGGCCCTGTTCCTGCAGCAGCAGGCCGAGGCAGCCGCCCAGGCCGACCAGGCCCCGCTGGCTGCGCAGCAAATCATCACCTGATTCGACCGCCTTGAGTCAGGGGTTTGCAAGGCGCTGCGTCGCCTTGAACGCTTTATGAAAATTCTGGTGGTGGGCGCAGGTGCCTGGGGAACAGCCATGGCCGCCAGCGCCAGCAGCCGTGACTCCAGTGGGCGTGACGTGACCTTGTGGGCGCGTAACGCCCGCCTCGTGCAGACCTTGCGCACCGAGCGCATCAACAGCCGCTACCTGCCGGGCATCACCTTGCCGGCGTCGCTGCGCTTTGCGGGCGGACCGGACGCGCTGGAGGCTGCTGTCAAGGGACAGGACCTGGTCGTTCTGGCTTCGCCGATTGCTGGCGTGCGTGAACTGCTCGGGCAACTGCAAGACGTGGGCATGCCGGTGGTTTGGCTGTGCAAGGGTTTTGAGGCGCCGCTGTCAGGCGCTGGCGAGCGGCCTGCCGGTCTGCTGGTCCATGAGATTCGGGCACAGGTCGCGCCTGGTTTGCGCTCGGGCGCACTCAGTGGGCCGAGTTTTGCCCGTGAAGTCGCCCTCGGACAGCCGACCGCGCTGGTGGCTGCCAGCGAGCATGCCGACGTTCGCCAGGCCATGGTCAGGGCTTTTCATGGGCCGACCTTGCGCATCTATGAGAACGACGACCTCGTTGGCGTGGAAGTCGGCGGGGCGGTCAAGAACGTGTTGGCGATTGCGACCGGTTTTTGCGACGGGCTCAAACTGGGCCTGAACGCCCGCGCGGCCCTGGTTACCCGTGGTCTGGCCGAAATCACCCGCCTGGGCGTGGCCCTGGGCGCGCGTGCCGACACCTTCACAGGCCTGTCGGGCATGGGCGACCTGGTGCTCACGGCTACGGGTGACTTGAGCCGCAACCGGCAGGTGGGCTTGCTGCTGGCGCAAGGCCAGACCCTGGTGCAGGCGGTGTCCTCGCTAGGCCATGTGGCAGAAGGCGTCTACTGCGCCCGGACCGTGGTCCAACGCGCTCACGCTCTAGGCGTGGAGATGCCGATTTCCGAGGCGGTGGTGTCCTTGCTGGACGGCCAGCTCAAGCCCAATCAGGCCGTCGCGGCGCTCATGGGCCGTGGCCCGGCGGCGGAGCAATAGGTCGCCGCAGCGGCCCGTCTGCTCTTTTTTTGCGTTGTCCCCCGCCACCGAAGGCCTGGGCAATAGCCCATCAGCCAGCCGTTCGTGCTGAGGTGTCGGAGGGAGCCTAAAGCGGCTGCGAAGACCCGGTCAGGCAACTGCCGCCCACACCCTTTCGCCCAGGGGTATGGAAGGTCCTTTCCCCCGTTCGCGCCAAGGGGTCGAGGCGGCAGGCTATCGGGCTGTCAGGCCGGTGTGTAGGCCAGTCGCACATAGATGGGCGCAAAGGCTTCGGCCTGGGTGACGTCAATCAGGCCCTCCTTGCACAGCTCCAGCAGCGCCACGAAAGTCACCACCAGCACCGGCATGCCCCGGCTGGGGTCGAACAGGTCTTCAAACTCGACAAAGCGAGCCCCCTGCAGCTTGCGCAGCACGATGCTCATGTGCTCGCGCACGCTGAGTTCTTCGCGGCTGATCACATGGTGCTGGACCAACTTGGCGCGCTTGACGATGTCGCGCCAGGCGTCCTGGAGGTCGACCACCGTCACATCGGGAAAACGCGGCTGCAACGCCTGCTCCACAAACACCTGCACGCGCATGACGTCACGGCCATATTGGGGGATTTCATTGAGCTTTTGCGCGGCCAGCTTGATCTGCTCGTACTCGAGCAGGCGGCGCACCAGCTCAGCGCGGGGATCTTCCGGCTCCTGACCCTCGGCGGTCTTTTTGGGTGGCAGCAGCATGCGCGACTTGATCTCGATCAGCATGGCTGCCATCAGCAGGTATTCGGCCGCCAGTTCCAGATTGGTCGAGCGGATTTCATCGACGTAGCTCAGGTACTGGCGCGTCACCGCCGCCATGGGGATGTCGAGAATATTGAAGTTCTGCCTGCGGATCAGGTACAGCAGCAAGTCCAGCGGACCTTCAAAAGCCTCCAGAAAGACCTTCAGCGCATCGGGCGGGATGTACAGGTCGTGCGGCATGGCAAACAAAGGCTCGCCATACAGGCGCGCCAGGGCGACTTGATCAATCACCTGCGGCATGGCGCCCAGGCCGGCGGCATCGGCCGGCAACAGCGCTGGCGCGCCATCTGCCGTCCGGCTGTCAGAGGGGGGCCGGGTACTCATGCGACAAGCTCACACGTGAACGGCTCGGGCATCGACGCGCCGTAGCAGCCTTCAGCAGAGGCGTCAAAAAAGGCGTCGGCAGAGGGGAGAAAATTGGCCAAAGGTCTGGCTAACGGTATGGCTGGAGATCTGCCTAAATAGCTGGCCAGGTAGCCGGCTAAAGAGCGGTCGTGCATCCGGGCTTACTGGCCCCGGGGGTGGTGGCTGGTCTGGTAGACGTGGGCTTGTTGCGAGACCCGGGCGTCCTCGTACTCGGCCTGGGCGTCGCGGTCCAGGTTCTTGTCCCACAGCAGCGCACGGCCAGCGCGTTGTTCGGCTTCCAGGCTGGGCTTTTTGGCTTTGAGTTGGTCGATGAACTCAGTGGCTTCGGACGTGTAATCAGGGCGGCGAAAAATGGACATGCTTGGGTTACCTTTGTGCCCGATTTTACGGCCAGCCGCCAGGGCGTTCGCCGGCGCTACCGCCCGAGCTTGGCGATGTCTGCACCTTGGCGAGAAAACCGGCTTTTTCCATCGCCTCGCGGGGCTGCGCGTTCAGGCCCTGCAGCACCAGCGTGCCGCCGCGCAATTCGATGGCCCTTTGAAGCTGCTCCAGCACGTCCAGACCCGAGCGGTCCAGCGACTGCAGCGACTGAACGTCCAGCCGGATGGTCAGGCCCCTGGGCGAGTTCTCGACCGTGGTGAGAATCGGATCGATCTTGGCCACAGCCCCGAAAAACAACGAGCCATAGAGCTGAAAACTGGCCGACTCGCTGTCGCGGTAGGTGGCGGCCACCTGAAACAGCGAGCTCATGCGCCGCACAAAGAGCACGCAGGCGAGCACCAGCCCGACTTGCAGCGCCACCGTCAGGTCAAACACCACCGTCAGTGCAAAGGTGCCGAGCATCAGCAGCGTGTAGTGCCGGCTGTACTGCCGCAGGCGCCCGAACTCGCGCCACTCGCCCATGTTCCAGGCCACATGCATCAGCACGCCGGCGAGCACTGCCAGCGGAATGTGCACGGCCAGCGGCGCGGCCAGCAGCACCACCAGCACCAGGGTCAGCGAATGCACCAGCCCCGCGATCGGCGAGCTGGCACCGGCCCGCACATTGGTGATGGTGCGCGCAATCGTGCCGGTGGCCGGCATGCCGCCGAAGAAGGGGACGACAAAATTCGCTACGCCCTGGGCCATCAGTTCTTGGTTCGGGTCGTGCCGCGGCAGGCCTGAAATCTGGTCGGCAACGCGGGCACACAGCAGCGATTCAATCGCCCCTAGCAGAGCGATGGTGATGGTGGGCGCAAACAGCATCTGCACGGTGGCCCACGAAAAGTCGGGCAGCGCCAGCGCAGGCAGACTCTGTGGAATGCCGCCGAAGCGGGTACCGATGGTGGCCACCGGCAGTTCCAGCAGCCAGGCCAGCAAAGTCAGCGAGACCATGGCCACAATGGGGCCGGGCACGTGCGAGGCCACCCGCGTGGCGTGGTGCAACTGCAGGGCTTCCAGCGGCCGCAACACCCGCTGCAGCCGGGCGGCCAGCGTGTCGGTTTTAAGCGTGCCCACGGCAAACAGGCGAGCCCACAAAAACAAACCCAGGAGGCAGCCCAGCCCCAGCGCCAGCGCGTAGGGGTTGAGCGAATCCATGTTCGTGCCCAGCACCTGAAGTTGCGAAAAAAAATCGGCCGGCATTCGGGCAATTTCCAGCCCCAGCAAGTCCTTGACCTGCGACAGGGCGATCAACACCGCAATGCCGTTGGTAAACCCGAGCACGATGCTGACGGGGACATAGCGCACCAGCGTGCCTAATTTGAACAAGCCCAGCAGGTACAGCAGCACGCCAGCGCAGGCGGTCGAAATCAGCAAATTGGCCACGCCATAGCGCTCGACAATGCCGTAGACGATGACGATAAAGGCACCCGCCGGCCCGGCAATCTGCACCGCCGAGCCACCCAGGCCCGAGACAATGGCGCCGGCGATGATGGCCGTCCACAAACCGGCCTCCGGTTTGAGCCCCGACGCAATCGCAAACGCCATGGCCAGTGGCAAGGCCACGATGCCGACCGTCAGCCCCGCGCCCATATCGCGCAACGCACGCTCGCGGGTGTAGCCCTTCAGCGACTGGATGAGCCGGGGCTTGAAACGTAGAGGCGACAGCATGACGCACCACTATAAACCCAGGGTAAAGTCCGGCTAGAGGGGTGGTGGGTCAGGCAGGCGTTGTCCCACGGAGGGACCCGGCGTGCTATCGGGCTCCCCGCGGAACGCAGCCACGTCAATGCCGTAAAAATCTCGCTTCTTCCCCCAAGCCCTCCCTCGGCAGGGCCCCAGCAGGCCTCCCGAGGGAAGGCTGGGATGGGGCGCTCTGGCCGGTCACGCCAGACGTGGCATATGCCAGCGCCGCGCCCCTGCCCTCTACCGGCAGGGTGGCGCACGGCGCTCACCGATCATCGCCTTGGCGCGGGACGCGTCAGGGCTTTTTGGGGCCCGGCAACACGGCGTCGGCCGCTGCGCCTACCGCCTTACCCGCTATGCGCGCCGTGCCGATGGCTGCGTCGCCGACCAACCCGACGGTTCCGACGGCCAGCGAGGCGGCCGTGTCGACCACCGCCACCACCGCGCAGCCGCTGAGCGCACTGGCGGCGCTCAGCCACAGCCACAGCGGCAGCGCCAGGGCGCCCAGGCGCCTGGCGCCTTGACGGCGAGCTAGGGAAAAGTAGGGTGTCGTCATGGTGGTTTGTGGTTGAGGGAGGTTTTCAAAAAAGAAGGGCCGGGGTAGCCAGCGCTCAGTGAATCCGCATCCCCGGCAGCGCACCGGCTACCGGTTCGAGCACGTAAATGCCGCCCTGGACTTTGTCGTCGGCATGGCTGGCGGCCAGCACCATGCCTTCGGAGACGCCGAACTTCATCTTGCGCGGCGCCAGGTTGGCGACCATCACCGTGTGCTTGCCAATCAGGTCGCCGGGCTGGTACATGCTGGCGATGCCCGAAAACACATTGCGGGTCTTGCCCTCACCCACGTCCAGCGTCAGCCGCAGCAGCTTGACCGAGCCTTCCACCGGTTCGCAGTTGACGATTTTGGCAATGCGCAGATCGACCTTGGCAAAGTCGTCGATGGAGATGGTGGGGGCGATCGGCTCGCCGCCGGGGGTCAGCGCTTCGACCACCGGCTCAGGCGCTTCAAACAAGGATTCAAGCTGCTTGATGTCCACGCGCTGCAACAAGTGCTGGTAGGTATTGATGCGGTGGCCCGCGCCGAGCAGGGTTTGCGCGTCGGCAAAGGTCAATGGCGAGACCTGCAAGAAGGCCTCGACCTGCGCGGCCAGGGCGGGCAGCACTGGTTTAAGTTGCAAGGTCAGCAGGCGGAAGGCTTCGATGCAGGCGGTGCACACATCGTGCAGGCGCTCGTCCATGCCTTCTTGCTTTGCCAACTCCCACGGTTTGTTCTGGTCCACATAGGCGTTGACCTTGTCGGCCAGCAACATGATTTCGCGCAAGGCTTTGCCGTACTCGCGCACGTCGTAAAAGTCGGCGATGGCGGGCGTAGCAGCTTGCAATGCGGCCACCAGGGCTTGGCCGTCAGCGCTGGCGGTGCCCAGCTTGCCGTCAAACCGCTTGGCAATGAAGCCGGCCGAGCGCGAGGCGATATTGATGAATTTCCCCACCAGATCGCTGTTGACCCGCGCCATGAAGTCGTCAGCGTTGAAGTCGATGTCTTCGTTGCGCGCATTGAGTTTGGCTGCCAGGTAGTAGCGCAGCCACTCGGGGTTCATGCCCAGGCTCAGGTACTTGAGCGGGTCCAGGCCGGTGCCCCGGCTCTTGCTCATCTTCTCGCCATTGTTGACCGTCAAAAACCCGTGCACATTGACCTGGTTGGGCGTCTTGCGGCCACTGAAATGCATCATGGCGGGCCAGAACAAGGTGTGGAAATAAGTGATGTCTTTGCCAATGAAGTGGTACTGCTCGACGTTGGGGTTGTTGATGTAGGCGTTGTAGTTCAC
>CAIMVC010000061.1 GCA_903844825.1 uncultured Burkholderiales bacterium
CACCGTCGCCGACGCGCAGGCGGTGGTCGGCCACGCACGGTTTCGTGGCGGCAACCGCGGCTATTCCAGCTCGCCACGTTTTGCCGGTTACGGCTCGCTGGGCATGAAGCAAGCGCTGGCCGTGGGCGACCAGACATTGGTAATCTGCCAGATTGAGAGCCCGCAAGCGGTCGAGAATGCCGCGCAGATTGCTGCTGTGTCCGGCGTCGATGGTTTGTTCATTGGCCGCGCCGATCTGGCCCTGGCGATGGGCCTTGACGATGCCAAACACCCCGACGTGTCTGCCGCGACCGACCGCAGCATCGCCGCAGCGCTGGCCGCCGGCAAACTCGCCGGCGTGTTCACCGGCACCCAGGTCGAACGCGACCACTACGCGGCGGCTGGCGTGAACTGGTTTGTCTTCGGCTCCGACCAGTCCTTCATGCGCCAGGGCGCGCAGGCAGCGGCGCACCCGGCGCCCTGAATTGCCAAGCCGCTGAAACTTTATTTTTTCTTCGAGGAGCCCGCCGATGACCACCCCAGCGACCAGCGCCACCCCAGCGACCAGCGCCACCGCAGCGCACCACTACGCCGCGCCGCCCGAACTGGTCGCGCCCGGCCAGCGCACCTGGATTACGCGCGGCGCCAATTTTGTGGTGGCGGTCTCCGAGGTGCAGGCAGGCACCCGCCTGGTGCGCGACGCGCAAGCCGACGAGTACATGGTGTTTCTGGTCGATACGGGCGCCCGCATCGAAGCCGGCCGCGACAGCTTGCAGGCCGGGGCCGAGACCCTGACCATCGTGCCACCTGGCGCCAGCGCCGTCACTGCGACCGATGACGGGCAGATCGTGCGCGTTTTTTCGGCCCAGGCCAGCGACTTGCTGGCGCTGGCCGGCAATGCCGCGGTGTATGCCCAGGGCGCACCCGAGGTCGCGCCGCTGCTGCCCTGGCCCGACCCGCCAGCGGGCTTCAAGCTGCGCCACTATGTGCTCGATGAGCACACCCAGCCCGACACCAATATGCGCATCTTTCGCTGCACCAACCTCATGCTCAACGTCATGACGCCGCGCCTGGTGGCGCGCGACGTCCACAAGCTCAGCCCCCATTCGCACGCCGATTTCGAACAGGGCTCGCTCGCCGTCAAGGGCCAGTGGGTGCACCACATGCGCTATCCCTGGGGCCCGGACCTGAGCGACTGGAAGCCCGACGAACACGTCGAGATGGACAGCCCATCCCTGCTCGTGGTGCCGCCCAAGGTGATTCACACCAGCCGCAATACCAACGACGGCGGTGCCTGGCTGGTCGACATCTTTGCCCCACCGCGCATGGACTTTTCCAGCAAGCCAGGCAGGGTCGCCAACGAGGCCGAATACCCACTGCCGACAACTGCCGCCTGAGGTCCTGGCGAAAAGAAAACCTCGCTGGCTGGCACGAGCTCCCATCCCAGCCATCCCACGGGAGGGGGAAGGAGTCGCACCGGACGCTTTGTCTTGCGCCCCCTCGGGGGGAGCCGAACCCGATGCCAGGTCGCCCTGGCCTACGCTCGGGTCAGCGTGCCGGTGGCGTGTGACCCGGCGTGTTCGCCCAGATTAGCCAGCCGCTGCTCGATCTGCGCCGTGGCGCGCTGCATCACTGGGTAGAGCGTGGCCACCGCGTCGTCGGGTGACAGCGCTGACGAAAACCAGGTCAGACCAAAAGAGCCTAGTACGTGGCCCTTGTCAAAAATTGGCAGCGCCAGCGTGTTCGATACCGGCCGCACGTCCGGGTTGCGCAGCGCGTAGCCGCGCTGGCGGGTTTGATCGAGCACGTCCATGATGCACGCCGGGTCGCCGGCAGCCTTGTCTTCGCTGGCCCCCGACTGCGCCACCATCGCCAGAATCGCCCGCTGCTCATCAGGCGGACAAAAGGCCAGGTAAGCGCGCCCCAGCGAGCGGCTCACCAGCGACAGCCGCATGTTGATGCTCGAATGCAGCAGCGACAAGGGGGACTGCGCGATCGTGCTGTAGCGCACCACCATGGCGTCGGTATCAAAAACGGCCACCGACACCGGCCACTTGAATTGAGCCGTAACGGCGTCAGCCACCGGCGCCGCCGCCTCAACGATGCGCGGCTCGCTGTGGTAGCCGCTGGACAGCGACTGAACTGCCGAAGTCAGGTAATAGGCGCCGCTTTGCGGGGCATGCCTGACCAGGCCTTTGGACATCAGGGTCTGCAGCAATCTGACCAGTGACGGCTTGGGCAGGCCGGTCTGCTTGTGCAGCAGGTCCAGCGTCGACACCGGCTGCCGGTTCAGGCATTGCAGCAACTCGATCGCCCGCTCGACCGCGCGCACTGGGGGAAACGATGCCATGTTGGAGGGCCTTGAAGTGCGCCCAATTGTGCCATTGGCCGTTGGCCTCGCACAGACAAACAGACCGTCATTGCGACTCAAAGGGTCGCGGTAATCCATGACGGCAAGCCTCTGGACCGCCGCGGCCTTTGACGTCGCACAGGCGCAAGGTTTGTCACTGCGAGACCCAAAGGGTCGCGGCAATCCATGAATTCGGTGCCCCGAGCCCCTGGACCGCCGCTTAATCCAGCGTGATCTTGCTGGCTTTGAGCACGGCCGCCCACTTGACAGACTCTTGCTGCATCAGCTTGCGGTACTCGTCTGGCGTGGTGCTGATCGCGACGGCGCCCAGGCCGGCGATTTGCGTTTTCACTGAGGGCGTGTTCAGCACGGTGACCAGCGCGTTGTACATTTTTTGCTGAATCGCCGCAGGCAGGGCGGTCGGCCCGATGATGCCGTAGTTGGACTCCGAGTACACCGCCGGCAGACCCAGCTCGGTGGTGGTCGGCACGTTGGGCAGGGCTTCGGAGCGGCGTGGCCCCGACACCGCCAGAATCTTCACACCGCGTGAGACAAATTGAAGCACTGCCGGCAGGTCAGCGGCCAGCACCTGGATCTCGCCACCGAGCAAGGCCGTGACCGCTGGCGCCGCACCCTTGTAGGCGATGTGAACCATCTTGATGCCCGCCTCCTGCGCAAACAGCTCGGCGCCCAGGTGGGGCGTGGTGGCATTACCGGCTGAGCCGTAGTTGATCTTGCCCGGCTCCTTTTTGGCCAGGGCGATGAGTTCCTGCAAGGTCTTGACCGGCACTTGTGGTCCGACCGTGATGACCTGCGGCACCCGGCCGACCAGCGAGATGTAGTTGATGTCGTCCAGGGCGTAGGGCAGTTTTTGCAGATGCGGCAAGACGGTGATGCCGCCCGGCACGCCAAAACCGAAGGTGTAGCCATCGGGCTCGGCCTTGATGGCCGCGTCCATGCCAATCGTGCCGCTGGCCCCGGACTTGTTGTCAATGATGATGTTCTGACCGAGCGCTTCCCCTAGTTTGGGGGCAATGGCGCGGGCCAGCTGGTCCACCGGACCGCCGGCGGGGTAGGGCACGATCAGCCGGATCGGCTTGTTCGGCCAGTTGCTTTGCGCGCTGGCTGTCAGCGGGCTCAGGGCGCCCGCTGCGCTGAGCACGCCCAGGGCGGCGATCAGGAAATTTCTTTTGAACATGTCAGTCTCCGTTGATGGTTCTAAGTCTGCATTTTTACTGCCTCAGGGCCATTGCGCCTAGCGCCCTGGCTGGCAAAGCTGCCATGC
>CAIMVC010000062.1 GCA_903844825.1 uncultured Burkholderiales bacterium
ACCATGGTTCAGACTCCCTTGACGCGGTCGTGAACGGGCACATTGCGCCGGGGCAGGGTGCCGCCAGAAACTGCACCTGCCGTGGCCTGCATCGGGTAGTTCAACGAATTAGGCTGCACTTCGAGCGGCACGTCGGCTTGCGCGGTGCCAGCCTTGCGGGCCAGGTAAAACACCTCCGAGATGTAAGCCGCAATCAGGACCGCATAAAGCACCAGGTACAGCGCCAGCGTCAGACCAATGTGCGCGGCTGGCACGGCCGATGCTGCATCGGCCGAAGTCAGCACGCCAGACACCAGCCAGGGCTGGCGGCCAATTTCGGTCACGTACCATCCGGCCACCAGTGCCACCCAACCGGCGAAGGTCATGCCCACCAGCACTCTGGCCTGCCAGGGCTTGATCTCGCCCCTGGCCTCAGCCGTCTGCTGGCGGCGCCAGGGCTTGAGCTGCCAGGCGATCAGCCAACTGACCGCCAGCATCAGCATGCCCACGCCGACCATGATGCGAAAGGCATAGAACACAGGCGCCACGGGCGGATGCTTGCCCATGAAGTCGTTCAAGCCTTTGACCTCGCCCGTCCAACTGTGCGTGAGATACAACGAAGCCAGACCGGGAATGGCGATCTCGAAATCGTTGCTTCGGGTTTCCTTGTTGGGCAGGGCAATCAACACGGCCGGCGCGCCTTTTTGCGTCGCCCAGATGCCTTCCATGGCCGCGACCTTGGCCGGTTGGTGCTGCAAGGTGTTCAGGCCGTGCATGTCGCCCGCCAGGATTTGAAGAGGAATCAAGAAGGCCGCCAGATACACACCGGTGCGCAAGGCCGCCTGCACGTCGGGGCCACGGTCCTGACGCAGCCAGCGGTAGGCCGACAGGCCGGCTATCAGAAAAGCCACTGTCAGGCCCGAAGCCAGCAGCATGTGCGTGAATCGGTAGGGAAAGGACGGGTTGAAGATGACTTCGAGCCAACTCGTCACGTGAGCCTGGCCGTTGATCATTTCAAAACCGGCGGGCGTGTGCATCCAGGAGTTGAGCGCCAGGATCCAGAACGCCGACATGGTGGTGCCGAAGGCGACCAGAAAGGTGGCAGCCGTGTGCACGCGCTCACTGACGCGCTGGCGCCCGAAGAGCATGATGCCCAGCATGGTTGCCTCCAGAAAGAACGCCGTCATGACCTCATAAGCCAGCAACGGCCCGGCCACATTGCCCACGGTGTTCATGAAGCCCGGCCAGTTGGTGCCGAACTGAAAGCTCATGGTGATGCCGCTCACCACGCCCAGCGCAAAAGTCAGCGCGAACACCTTGACCCAGAACTGGTAAGCGTCCATCCAGTGCGCCTCGCCGCTCTTGCGAAAGCGCAGCTTGAAGAAAAGCAGCACCCAGGCCAGCGAAATCGTGATGGTGGGAAACAGGATGTGAAAAGTGATGTTGGCCGCGAACTGGATGCGCGCCAGCAGGAATGCGTCAAGGTCCATGGAAACAAGCTCCCGCGTTCAATTACTGGTGATGTTGATCTTGTTAAGCTGCTGTGAATCGTATTTTTCGATCAGCTTTCGCCCACGGCGCGGCTGAAAGTAGCCTTCACCTTGTCTTTGACGTCCATCAGCTTTTGCACCTTGGCGCCCATCTTCATGAGGCTGGCGAGCGTGGCCGAATCCATCTTTTGCACCTCGTCCATCCAGCCGGTCATCAGCTCGATCAACTCGTGCATTTCCCGCATCCGGGCCTGGGCATGAATATCGTCAGCCACCGCCGGTTGCTCCATGAGTGCTTCGCGCAGCATGGACAGTGTGGGGTCGATCTCGCGCTTGCGGCGCTCCGCAGCCAGAGTGCGAAAGATTTGCCAGACATCCTCAGGCGCCTGGAAATACTCGCGGCGGTCACCGGGCAGGTGCTGCAGGCGCACCAGGTTCCAGGATTGGAGTTCCTTCAGGCCCATGCTGACGTTGGAGCGGGAAAAGGCCAGTGCTTCGCCGATGTCGTCGGCGTTCAGCGCACGCGGTGACACGTAGAGCAGCGCGTAGATCTGCCCGACCGTGCGGTTGATACCCCAGCGGCTGCCCATCTCGCCAAAGTGCAGGACAAAGCGTTGGGTGAGGGGCGGCAGATTCATGAATTCTCTAAATTTCAGTAATTTCTGAAATTATAGAAACAAGCCTTGCCACACGTGAAGCTATTCCCTCAAAACATTAATAAAAACAGGCTTTTGGTCGCCCAGCCGGTCACAGCACCCGTCTTGCCGAGTTTTCAGTCGAAGTGAACTTGTGTCCTTGGCCGTCGGGCAGACCCAGCAAATGCACCTCTTGCTCTTGGGGAACGGCGGCCTGACTGCCTCTGCCGACTCAGGCGATCACGTGGCGGCAGCCAGCGCGGGGAACGCCCCCAATCGCCAAAGACAGAGCGGCGTCGGGTAGCAGCCCACGCAGGTCAAAGGGGTGCCAGGCGCCGGATGATCTCGGCTGTGGGGCCCGCCTGGTTCATGGTGTAGAAATGAATGCCAGGCACGCCGCCGTTGCGCAATTGATCGCACAGGTCGGTGATGACATCCAGGCCGAAGGCCTTGATCGACTCCACATCGTCGCCATAGCCTTGCAAGCGCAGGCGGATCCAACGCGGAATCTCGGCGCCGCAGGCGTCTGAAAAGCGCATCAGTTGGGTCGAACTGGTGATCGGCATGATGCCAGGCACCACCGGCACTTCAACACCCAACTTGTAGGCGTCATCGACAAATCGGAAGTACGCGTCCGAGTTGAAAAAATACTGCGTGATGGCCGAGTTGGCGCCTGCCTTGACCTTGGCGGCGAAGGCTTGCAGGTCCGCCTCAGCAGATTTGGCTTGCGGATGAATCTCCGGGTAAGCCGCGACTTCAATGTGAAAAGCATCGCCGGTTTCGGCACGAATGAAGGCGACCAGGTCGCTGGCGTACTGGAACTCCCCGCCCGCGCCGTAACCGCTGGGCAAGTCACCGCGCAAAGCCACCAGGCGTTTGACACCCATGGCCTGCAGTTGGGCCAATTGATCCCGCACTGTGGCCTTGGTGGCGCCCACGCAAGAAAAATGCGAGGCAGCAGAAACGCCTTCGGCCAGTATCTCCTTGACTGCCGCAAAGGTGCCTTCTTGCGTTGAGCCGCCCGCACCAAAGGTCACCGAGCAGAACTCGGGCTGGTGGGTATAGAGCTGCGCCCGAGTGCCGCGCAACTTGGCTGCACCTTCTGGCGTCTTGGGCGGGAAAAATTCAAAGCTGATGGGAAGCGTCATAAACCTACTCTTTGCTATCTGTCTTCTTGCCCTTGCGCCGGGCCGGGCCAGGCAGACCTGCATGCTCGGCCTCGCCCTGCTGGTCCATGGCGTCCAGCAGGCTGCGGGTAGCGCTGCGCGGCACGCGCTTGGGCGCCTTGCGCACGGGCGCTGCGGCCAGGGGCTTGACTTCACCGCTCACGTCCAGGCCCCTGCGCGCCTGGATGAAAAATTCACGATTGCCGTCGCCCCCTTCAATCGGCGAGTCCAACCAGGCCAGCACCTCCAGCCCGAGGTCGGCGCAGCAGTCGCGCAGCCGCTTTTCAACGAAGGCGAAGTGCTCGGCGTCGCGCACGATGCCGCCCTTGCCGATTTGCCCAGGCTGCAATTCAAATTGCGGCTTGACCAGCATCAGCGCGTCGCCGCCCGGCTTCAAAAGGCGCACCACGGCAGGGAGCACCAACGTGAGCGAGATGAAGGACAAATCTCCGGTCAGCAAATCAAAGACCGCCTCGAACGCTTCATCGGCGTCCTCAGGCCATGGCAGGCCGGCAGCTTCAGCGGCGTCGAGCTTGCCCATCTGCGCGCGGTGATGATGCTCGCGCAAATCTTCGGCGGTGAGCGAGCGAGCGTTCACACCTTCAATGCCGACCACACGCCTATCGGCCTTGAGGCTGGGATGCAACTGGCCATGGCCCACATCAACACCCACCACTGAGGCTGCGCCGTGCTGCAGCAGGCAGTCGGTGAAGCCGCCGGTGGACTGACCCACGTCCAGGCAGCGCAGGCCATTGACCTGCAAGCCCGTGCATTTCAAAGCGCCTTCGAGCTTGAGCCCGCCGCGCGAGATGTACTTGGCTTCTGTCGTGTCGGGCACCTCGACCTCGACACCGTCCGGAATGTCGTCGCCGTTCTTGGCCACCTTGCGCCAGGCGGAATCAGCGTCAGCGCGCCAGGTCACGCCCGACGCAATCAGGCGCTGCGCCTGCGAACGGGTGGTGGCCAGGCCACGTTCAACGAGGAAAAGGTCTGCGCGCATGCGGCTTTCGGAAAATGGGGGGAAGCCCTCACCCCCGCTCCCTCCAGCACAGGCAGAGGCAGGAACGCGAGGGCTTGGCCGCTTTAGTAGCGGTAGGCGTTGGCTTTGTAAGGGCCGGCTTTGCTAACGCCGATGTAAGAAGCCTGCTCGTCGCTCAGCTCGGTCAGCATGGCGCCGACTTTCTTGAGGTGCAGGCGGGCCACTTTTTCATCCAGGTGCTTGGGCAGCACATAGACCTGGCCAACTTGGTAGTCGTTCGGCTTGGTGAACAACTCGATCTGTGCAATCGTCTGGTTGGCAAAGCTCGACGACATGACAAAACTGGGGTGACCCGTGCCGCAACCCAGGTTCACCAGGCGCCCTTTGGCCAGCAAGATGATGCGCTTGCCGTCCGGGAAGATGACGTGATCGACCTGCGGCTTGATCTCTTCCCAGGTGCATTTCTCGAGCGACACCACGTCGATTTCGTTGTCGAAGTGACCGATGTTGCAGACGATGGCCTGGTCTTTCATCGCCGCCATGTGGCTGTAAGTGATGACGTTCTTGTTGCCGGTGGCGGACACAAAAATGTCGGCCTTGTCAGCCGCGTACTCCATGGTGACGACCTTGTAGCCTTCCATCGCGGCCTGCAGGGCATTGATCGGGTCGATCTCGGTGACCCATACCTGTGCAGACAGCGCGCGCAGGGCCTGAGCCGAGCCCTTGCCCACGTCGCCATAACCGGCCACCACGGCGACCTTGCCGGCGATCATGACGTCGGTGGCGCGCTTGATGGCGTCGACCAGAGA
>CAIMVC010000063.1 GCA_903844825.1 uncultured Burkholderiales bacterium
CAATTTGGTCGACACCACGCCAAAGCCGTGCGCAGGCAGTGCCCGGCTCACCAGGTCCAGATCGGTGGGGTCGGTCAGGAAGGTGGTTGCACCGTCTTCATCGCCCGGCTCAAAGTCTTGCGCACCGGCTTCAATGGCTGCCAGTTCCGGGTCGGCCCCCGCCGCGTTGGGCTCGGCTTCAATCATGCCCACATGGTCAAAGTCCCAGGCCACCGAGCCCGAGGTGCCCAGTTGCCCCCGGCGAAACAGCACCCGCATTTCGGGGGCGGTGCGGTTGACGTTGTCAGTCAGGCACTCGACCATCAGGGGCACGCGGTGCGGCGCAAAGCCTTCGTAAATGACCCGCTCAAAATTGACCGATTCCCCGGTCAGGCCGGCCCCCTTCTTGATGGCCCGCTCCAGCGTGTCTTTGGGCATGGAGACCTTGCGGGCCTGCTCGACCACCAGCCGCAAACGCGAATTAGACGCCGGATCGGCCCCATTGCGCGCCGCGATCATGATGTCCTTGGCCAGACGACCAAAGAGTTTGCCCCTGGCATTGGCCGCCAGTTCCTTGCCTTTTGCTTTCCATTGCGCGCCCATGTCTGCTGTTCCTGTGTTGTGGCGCATCTTGCGCCGCTCGGGTGAGTGGGGTCTGCCGCGTGCAGCCATCGATTGCGATGCACGGCTCGAGGGGGTGATTTATACACCCGCGCCGGCATCACGCCTTTGGGAGGCGCTACGGATTGCAACTGCAACAGCCTCTTTGCCGGCACCTCGAATAACCGGGATGTGCCCGGGGGCCGGCCAAGACTTTGTTGAGGTCAGGAGCCCAGGTGTTGGCACTGGGGTCATCGCTCGTGTTCGGCAGGTGTTGGCGTTTGCCAAACCCTCGATGCCAGCCGCAAGACAGCGGAGCGGGCCAGGTCTGGCGTCGAGCCTGTGATTACCATCACATTGCTCGAATCGGGGGCACCGGGGGCGGTACCTAGTCTGTTCCACCGACAACACAGCTGCAAGGCAGCCGAGTCCCGCCCCGAATTGATCGGGGACAGGGGTTCTGCTCTGGCACCGTCGGCACCTTTGGGCGGGGGGCGTTCAGCGGCTAGCGCTGAGCTCTGAGTCGGTGTTTCTGCGGGAGGCGCTGACTGCGCCAAGTTGCCCCAGGAATCCGGTGCCTGGGCGCAGTGCCTCGGGCAGTTTGATGGCGACGGTCTGGCTGTCAGTGACCAGGCCCAGGCTCAAGGCATCTTTGCCGCTGAAGCGGGTGCATTGGTTGCGCTGCATCTTGCCTGACGGGCAGTGCCAGGGGCTTTGCTCGGAGCCAGAGTTGCGGCTGATTTCGGGAATGCGCAAGAACGAGGCCGTGTCTTGCATGCCAAAGAGCGCTTGCTGAATGACCTCATGGTCAAATTTTGATCCCATGCGGGATTTGTAGTACCCGAGCATGACCGGGCCGGACGTCGTGCTGAGTTGCCCCGAGCGTTGGTCATAGGCGCCATGGATGCCGATCATCGTGGCGTCTGGCTCGTAGCCCGTGGCGAACTGCCGTTTTTCGCCGGCCATGAAGATCAGGGAGCACGCTGACATGCAAGGGCCCGACGCCAGCGTGGTGATTTTCAGGCTCTGCACCCAGGCGGCGATGCGCAAACTCGAAGCCAGACCGCCGCCCGGTGAGTTGACCAGGATCAGACGTGTGAAGGGTGATTCGGCATAAGCGGTTTGCAGGGCTGTCACATCAGGCGAGTAAATGGCGCCGGTGGCAAACAGGTCGTCGCCGACGCGATGCAGGCTCATCGCCTGGCTTGGCGTAGCGCCGAAAAAGGCAACAAGGCAAGCTGTCACAAAGACACAAATCTTTGATATTTTTTTCGATTCTGTCAAAAAATGTGTCATTTGTTATCTTTTCTTGTCTGGATAGTGTCTGCTAAGCAACTTTTAGACCTAGCTTTATAAAACCTAAAATTTTTAAAAATATCGTTTTAAATCAGTAACTTAATGATGTTTACTAAAAATTTACACATCAAAATTGACGTCAATATGTCATTCGTTTGTGAACTAAGTGTTGAAATTTTGACGTTTAGTTGACGTTTTGTCTATTGAAAAGTGTTTTAATTTTTTTGCAATTGACGCGTCAACCAAGTCGGCCGGGATGGACGGGTGTTCTCCAAAGACGCCAAGGTCTGGCGAGGCGCTTGGCGCCAAGGAGCGGGGGGGAATGGCTCAGGTCTTGGGGGTGTGAGCTGGCTGATGGCGCTGGCGGTTGGGTGCAGCCCGTCTGACGGGGCGTGGCCGGGCGACAATGGGGCCATGGCACGCATGCAAATTCAGGACGTTCTTTTTTCTCAGGGCTTTGGCACGCGGCGGGTCTGCGCCGGTCTGGTGCAGCAGGGGTTGGTCCAACTCGGTGATGCCCCGTGTAGCGAGCCGGCCGAGTTGGTCGAAACCGAGGCCTTGCGCTTTAGCGTGCAGGGTGTTCCCTGGCTTTACCAGGCGCAGGCGTACCTGATGCTGCACAAGCCTGCGGGTTACGAGTGCTCGCAAAAGCCCAGCACCGCCCCCAGCATCTACCCCTTGCTGCCGGCGCCGATTCGCCAGCGCGGCGGCGGCGCCGCGGCGGGGGTGCAGGCGGTCGGTCGGCTGGACCAGGACACCACAGGCCTGTTGCTGTTGTCGGACGACGGCAAATTCATTCACCGCATGAGTTCGCCGCGCCATCACGTGGCCAAGGTGTATGACATCACCGCCAAGCACCCGGTGGACGACAAGCAGGTGCAAAAGCTGCTGGCGGGCGTGGTGCTGGACGATGACCCGAAACCGGTTCGGGCCGCCGCCTGTCATCAGTCAGGGGTTTTGAGCCTGAGCCTGACGCTGACCGAGGGCAAATACCACCAGGTCAAGCGCATGCTGGCCGCCGTGGGCAACCGCGTGGAGACGCTGCACCGCAGCCGCATTGGCGCTTTGGAGTTGCCCGCCGACCTGGCGCCGGGTCAGTGGCGCTGGCTGGGGGCGGCCGAACTGGCGCTGGTATCGGCCGCGCCGGCGGCGGTAAAGTCCGCCTGACGCCCTGGCTATGCGGGGTGTCGCTAAACTGGCGTGCGCGTCGGTTGTTTTATGAAATGAAAGTGTGGTTGTGACGTTTTTTCATCGTGTCCTTGTAGCCTTGTTTCTGATCGCTGGCGCGGCTTTGCCGGCCATGGCCAAAGGGGTGCCGCTGTTTGTGCTCAATTCGCTCGATGACAGCGTGAGCGTCATCGACCCGCTGACATGGACCGAAACCGGCCGCATTGCCACGGGCAAGCAGCCGCATCACCTGTACCTCACGCCTGACGAAAAGTCGGTCATCGTGGCCAATGCGCTGTCGGATTCGCTGACCTTCATTGACCCGCGAACTGCCGAAGTGCAGCGTACGGTACGCGGGATCATGGACCCCTACCATCTGCGCTTTTCACCGGACATGAAGTACTTGGTGACGGCGGCCAACCGCCTGAACCACATTGATGTGTACCGCTGGGATGGCACCACGCCGGTGCTGGCCAAGCGGGTCGCCACTGGGCAGACGCCCAGCCACTTATGGATAGACAGCAAGAGCAGCACGGTGTACGCAACGATGCAGGACAGTGACGAGCTGATTGCGCTGGACCTGGCCAGTCAGGCCATCAAGTGGCGCATCAAGACGGGCGCCATGCCCGCTGATGTTTTCGGCCTGGCGGGCGACAAGCAGTTGCTGGTGGCGCTGACGGGTGGCGACGCGCTGGAGGTGTTCGACGTCTCTGGCAAGGAGCCGGTGCGCACCCGGGTGATCAAGACCGGCGTGGGCGCTCACGCGTTTCGCGCGCTGGGAGATGGCCGTCATCTGCTGGTGAGCAACCGTGTGGCCAACACCGTCAGCCAGCTGGACCTGCAGACCCTGGAAGTGGTGCGTCAGTTCAAGGTGCCCGGTGGGCCGGATTGCATCGAGGTCTCGCGCGATGGGCAACTGATGTACGTCTCGTCGCGCTGGGCCCGCAAGCTCAGTGTGGTCGATCTGGCCAGCGGCAAACTGGTGCGGCAGGTCAAGGTGGGGAAGAGTCCGCATGGCGTCTGGACGCTGGACCACGCGCCGCGCTGACATGGCAGGCCTGACGCTTGGCCGATGTGCCTGCGCTGCCTTGCTGCTGGCCGGTGCCAGCGTGGCCGGCGCCTCGGCGGGCTGCGTCAGCGGCAGCGCGGCCAAACCGCTTTACCTGACATTCGACACCGGACATATGGAAGTGGCGCCCCTGGTGGCCGAGGTGCTGCAGCGGCAGGCTGTGCGCGTGACGTTTTTTGCGGCCCATGAGCGTACCCGCAGCGGTGACGGCAGTCTGGGCCAGGCCTGGGCACCCTGGTGGCGGGCGCGTGCAGCCGAGGGCCATGCATTTGCGTCGCACAGCTACCACCATAGTTACTGGCTGGCAGACCTGCCGGCGCCAGCGGGCGAGCCCGGCGAGGCGCGTTTTGCGGTGCGTCCGTCGGCCGGCGAGTTACAGGGGCGCAAGCTCGAATGGCGTGCGGCGCAGTACTGCGAAGATTTGAATCGGGCCAGTTGGCGCTTGGCGGCCGTGACCGGGCAGGCGCCACTGCCCTTGTTCAGGGCGCCGGGCGGCAAGACCTCGCCACGCTTGCTGGCGGCGGCGCGCAGTTGCGGTTATGCACATGTAGGTTGGTCCCCCGCCGGATTTTTGGGCGATGAATTGCCCAGTGACAGCTTTTCCAACCAGGCGCTGCTCCAAAAGGCGCTGCGTGATGTACGTTCCGGCGACATCCTGATGGCGCACCTGGGCATCTGGTCACGCCAGGACCCCTGGGCGCCGGCGGTGCTCGAGCCGCTGATCGTGGGGCTCAAGGCGCGCGGCTTTTGCTTTGCCACGCTGGCGGAGCATCCGCTTTACCAGCGCTGGGTGCAGAGCCATGCTGTCGCGTTGCCGGAATCACAGCCTGCAGCCAGTGGGGTCAAACCATGACCTGGACGCTGGATCTGGGCCGGGTTCTGACTTCTTTTGCCGATGCGTTTGCGGCCGCGCAACAGGCCGTCTTTGAAGCGGCTGCGCCCTGGTTGTTCCGTTGGGGTGCCGGCAACTTGCTCGAAGATGCTTATGCGGCAACCGGCTGGCTGCTGGTCGGCTTGCTGCAGATCGCCGTGCTGCTGCTGCTGATCGGGCCGTTGCAGCGTTGGCGCCCCGTCGAGCCGGTGACCGACCGCGCCAGCGTTCGCACTGACGTGATCTACACCCTGATCCATCGGCTGGGTTTGTTTCGGGTGCTGCTTTTCCTGTCGCTTGAGCCGGTTTTCAGCAACCTGCTGGGGATGCTGCGTACGGCTGGTTTGGCCACCTTTCATCTGGACCAGCTCTGGCCTGGCGTGACCGATGGCGCGCTGGCCAGCTTTGTCATTTATCTGCTGGTGTTTGACTTGCTGGCTTACGCGCTGCACCGCGCGCAGCACCGTTTTGACTGGTGGTGGCAACTGCATGCCTTGCACCATGCCCAGCGGCAAATGACCATGTGGAGCGACAACCGCAACCATTTTCTGGATGTGCTTTTGCTGGACCTGGTGGTGGTGGTGGTCGCCCAGGTCATTGGTGTCGGGCCAGAGCAGTTCATGGTGCTGGTGGCGCTGATGCAGCTCAGCGAAAGCCTGCAGCATGCAAATGTGCGGCTGGGTTTTGGCCGTTGGGGCGAGCGGCTGTGGATCAGCCCCCGCTTTCATCGCAAGCATCACAGCTTGCACTCAGGTGACCATAACTTCGGCGTTTTGCTGCCGTGGTGGGACATGTTGTTTGGCACGGCCCGTTTTGATGCACCTGACGCGCCTTATGCGCCCACCGGCGTGCAAGACCAGCTCGATGGGCAGCGTGACTATGGCCGCGGCCTGTGGTCGCAGCAGTGGCTGGGCTTGAAGCGATTGGCAGGCAAGGCATGAACCCGGTGCTCGATTCTTTTTGGCGGGCTGCCATGTACTGCCTGCATCCGCGGGTGATTGCCTTGTCGTTTTTGCCGCTGGTCATCATGGTGGTGATGTCCTTGGGTCTGGGCTACTTCTTCTGGGCCGACGCGGTGGAGCAAATTCGCTTGCAGCTTGACAGTTTTCAGCTGATCAATCTGATCGGCGACTGGCTGCAGGGCCTGGGGCTGGGTAGTTTGCGGGTGGTACTGGCGCCCGCGCTGCTTTTGTTCGTAGCCATTCCCTTTATCGTGATTGCGTCGCTGCTGCTGGTGGCGCTGATGATGACGCCGGCCATGGTGGCGCTGGTGGCAGAGCGGCGCTTTGCCCAGCTCGAGCGCAAAAAAGGGGGCTCCCTGGTCGCCGGTCTGCTCTGGTCGCTGGGCTCGACGGCGGCGGCCAGTGTGGCCATGTTGGTGTCACTGCCGCTGTGGCTGATTCCCCCGCTGGTGCTGGTCTTGCCGCCCTTGATCTGGGGCTGGCTGACCTACCGCGTGATGGCCTATGACGCGCTGGTCGATCATGCCAGCGCCGACGAACGCCGCGAAATTTTTCGGCTGCACCGCGTGCAGCTGCTGGGCATCGGCATTTTGAGTGGCTACCTCGGCGCAGTCCCCAGCCTGCTCTGGGCCTCGGGCGCCATGTTCATTGCCATGGCGCCTATCCTGGTGCCCGTGGCGATCTGGATTTACACGCTGGTGTTTGCCTTTTCTTCGCTGTGGTTTGCGCATTACGCGCTGTCGGCGCTGCAGCAGTTGCGCCGCAGCGGGGCGGGGCAGGGCGCGTTTGAGTCGCCGACTGGCGCTCGCGGCGAGGCGCTGGTGTTGGACGCCGTATCGGGTCAGGTGATAACGCCCGCTGCCGGCAAGGCACCGCCCACGGCAGGCAAGGGGCCGGATCCGGCGCCCTGACTGGTTAAAGTAACTGCTTTTCTCAAACTGGGACTGACAACAACATGACCCCGAATTTCGGACTGGTGATCGTGGGCGATGAAATCATGTCGGGCAAGCGTGTCGACAAGCATCTGGCCAAAATCGTAGAACTGCTGCACGCGCGCGGCTTGTCCTTGAGCTACGCCGATTACGTGGGCGATGACCCGCAGCGTATCACCAGCACCTTGGCGCGTGCCTTCGCAGCAGCGCGTGATAACGGGGATGTGGTGTTTTCCTGCGGCGGCATTGGCGCCACGCCCGACGACCACACCCGCCAGTGCGCGGCCAGGGCGCTGGGTGTTGAGCTGGCCTTGCATCCCGAGGCCAGGCGGCTGATCATGGAGCGTATCCAGGACACGGCCAAAGAGCAGGGCCTGGCTTACGAGCCGGACCGCCATGACAACGTGCACCGCCTCAACATGGGCATGTTTCCGGCTGGCACGTCGATCATTCCCAACCCCTACAACAAGATTCCGGGTTTTTATTGGCGGGCGGGAGTCTCTCCCCAGGCGGTCGAGCCGGCCACCGAGGTGGGCGCTGCCGGCGCTGACTCGACGGGCGGTGTCTACTTTTTCCCGGGCTTTCCCGTCATGGCCTGGCCCATGGCGCAATGGGTGCTCGACACCCACTACGCGCATCTGCATCAGGCACTGGCTTACGCCGAAAAGTCGGTCATCGTGATGGGCTCCATGGAGGCCACCCTCACGCCCCTGATGCTGCAGATCGAGGCCAGTCATCCTGACATCAAGGTCTTTAGTCTGCCCAGCGTGGACCATCCGCAGTACGGCCGCCACATCGAACTCGGTGTCAAAGGTGCGCCGCAGGCCGTTAACGCGGCGTATCCGGCGCTGCTGGCCGGCTTGCACAGGTTTGATTTAAAGTTAGGCCCCGAGTTGGTGCGTTGATAAGAATCCTATATTGCACCAACTTGGTGACTTTTGATTTCCATTTTGGTGCAATACCTGTCTGCAGTCGGGATTTTCTGTTTTCTCACGATTCAAAAGACGCTTGTATCGCGTCACAATCTACGCTCAGGCTTTTGGGGCGACCGGACGCTTGGATCAGTTTGTTGTGTCAGTCATGACTGTAAGTTATTGTTTTTAAAAGACTAAAAATAATAGACATTAAGTCCTCATCTGTTTTTGAGTACTTTGGATTTTTTGGCACAGAAACTGCATTCGCTTGAGTTGATCGAATTTTTAACCACCATCCAGCACAGGAGAATTTTGATGGCAAAGACCGTCGCAGACGTCATGAAAATGGTCAAGGACAACGAGGTCAAATTCGTTGACTTCCGTTTTACTGACACCCGGGGTAAAGAGCAGCACGTGACCGTGCCTGTGTCACATTTTGACGAAGATAAATTCGTTTCCGGTCACGCCTTCGATGGTTCTTCCGTCGCTGGCTGGAAGGGTATTGAAGCGTCGGACATGCAACTCATGCCCGACTCGAACACCGCCAACATCGACCCTTTCTTTGAAGAAACCACCCTGTTTTTGCAGTGCGATGTGATCGAGCCCGGCGACGGCAAAGCCTACGACCGCGATCCGCGCTCGATTGCCAAGCGCGCCGAAGCCTACCTCAAGGCCTCCGGTCTGGGCGACACGGCCTTCTTTGGACCAGAGC
>CAIMVC010000064.1 GCA_903844825.1 uncultured Burkholderiales bacterium
AGGTCCGACCACGGCCACGCGCATGGACGGTTTCACCGAAATGATGCTGGCGCAAACCGGCCTGATTTCCATGATCGGCAAGGCCGAACGCGGCCCGGTCGCGATTGAGGCGATCAAGAAACATCAAAGCGCTTATCTGATGGCCGTGGGCGGCGCCGCTTACCTGGTCAGCAAGGCGATCAAGACGGCCAAGGTGGTGGGTTTTGCCGATCTGGGCATGGAAGCGATTTACGAGTTCGATGTGGTCGACATGCCCGTCACGGTGGCGGTTGACTCGGGCGGCACCAGCGCCCACATCACCGGCCCGGCCGAATGGCAAAAGAAAATCGCCACCGGCGAATTCAAAACGATTCCCGTCAAGACGGTCTGAGCCGGCAGAGTCCGGCGCTGCACTCGAAAGGTCCCGGTGATCGGCGTTTTTGACAGTGGCATCGGCGGGCTGAGCATCCTCAGAGCCCTGCGCGCTGAACTGCCAGATGAAAATTTCATCTACATCGCCGACAGCGGCCACGCGCCCTACGGTGAGCGCGACGACGCCCATGTAATGGTCCGCGCCCGCGCCCTGACCGCGCACCTGGTCGGTCAAGGCATTGACGCACTGGTGGTGGCCTGCAACACCGCCACCGCTGCGGCCATCCATCGCCTACGCGCTGACTACCCGCAGTTACCCATCATCGGCGTGGAGCCCGCGCTCAAGCCCGCGGTGGCGCTCAGCCGGACCGGTCGCATCGGCGTGATGGCCACGCGCAGCACCCTCAACAGCGTCAAGTTCCAGCAACTGCTGGCATCGCTGGAAGGACAGGCGAAGTTTGTTTTGCGCGCTTGCGACGGTCTGGCCGCTGCGATTGAAAAAAGCGTTGCCAACACGGCTGGTGGCGCCGCAGAGATCGCTGCTTCCTGCGCTCTGCACACCGGGGCCATGGGTCGCTTTGGCAACGGCCCCGGGGACATCGACACCTTGGTGCTCGGCTGCACGCACTATCCCTTCGCGACCGAGGTCTTGCGCGACCTGCTGGGGCGACAGCTTCGGCTGGTGGACACCGGCGAGCCGGTGGCGCGGCAAACGCGTGCCCGATTGCCGGCACGTCCTGCCGGTCGCCTGTCACAGGCGCCGCTGACCCTGTTGTCTACCGGCCATCCCGAGGTGCTGCAGGCCGCAGCCCGTCGCTGGATAGCGCCAGGCATCACGGCCCAGGCGCTGGACATCCCGTCAGCTTTGCTGCCAGGACACTGACCGCAGGGGCAGCCACACCCTGGCCCCGTCAGCATCGCCAGCAGGCCAAGGCACGCAGGCTCAGTTCTTTTTCACCTCTTGCCAGCCACCACCCAGCGTTTTGTAGAGCGTGACCTGCCCTTGCAGCTGCGCCAGCCGCGTCTGCACCAGCGCTTGCTGGGCTGCAAAAAGCGAGCGCTGGGCGTCCAGCAGGTCGAGGTAGCTGGCAACCCCGTTTTGGTAACGCAAATCGGACAACTTGAGGCGGGCGGCCTCAGCCTGTACCTGAGCCTGTTGCGCCTTCAGCTGATCGACCAGCGTGCTGCGTGAGGCCAGCGCATCGGCCACCTCGCGGAAGGCCGTTTGAATAGCCTTTTCGTATTGCGCCACCGCCAGCGCTTGCCCGGCCTGCGCTGACTCCAGCCCAGCTTGATTGCGCCCGGCGTCAAAGACAGGCAGCAGCAACTGCGGCGCCAAGGACCAGCCGATCGTGCCGCCGCTCAACAAGCTCGACAGGTGGGAGCTAACGCTGCCAAGCCCGGCCGTCAGCGCAATACGCGGGAAAAAAGCCGCGCGGGCCGCACCGATATTGGCGTGACTGGCCAGCAGCAGTTGCTCGGCCTGACGGATGTCAGGACGGTTCACCAGCAGATCCGAAGGCAGGCCCGCGGGTACATCGGCCAGCACCGGCGACGGATCGGGCGTGGATTGAGGGCCCAACTGATCAGCCAGGGGCTGCCCCACCAGTAAACCCAGCGCATTCTCGTCGAGCGAGCGCTGACGCTGCTGCTGAGCTTGGGCGACGCGGGCGGCGTGCAGCAGGGTTTCGGCAAGACGCAAATCCAGCTCCGACGCCACACCCTGGTCAAAGCGCAGCTGCACGAGCCGCAAGGACTCCTCACGGGTTTTGAGGGTCTGACGCGTCAGCGCCAGCAGCTCATCGTCGGCGCGCAGGCTCAGGTAGGTGTTGGCGATGCCGGCCATGAGATTGATCTGCACCGTCTTGCGGGCCTCGTCGGTCGCCATGAACTGGCTCAGGGCCACATCCTTGAGACTGCTGAGTCGACCGAAAAAGTCCAACTCATAAGCGGTCACCACCAGAGCGGCGTTGTAGCTCGAGTTGATGCCGCCGCTGGCTGTCGGTTGCCGCGAACCGGTCAACGCCGCGCCCACCGAGGGCAGCTGATCGGCACGGCGAATCTGGTACTGGGCTCTGGCTTGCTCGATGTTGAGCACGGCCACGCGCAGGTCGCGGTTGTTCGACAAAGCCTGCTCAAGCAGGCGCCTGAGCACCGGGTCGGTAAAAAATGCCTGCCAGGCCACCGGCGCGGCCCCCGGGACCGTGCTGTCGCCAGCGCCCGTGCCGGGAAACGTCAGCGCGACCGGCGCCTGCGGCCGCTGGTAGCTCGGCAACGAGCTGCAGCCACCCAACAGCAGTGCCGCGCAGAGCATCGACAGGCAGTAGCGCCTTAGGCTCTTGCACTCAAACATGCGCATCTCCTTCACGGCGGGCATCAGCTTCCCGCGCTGGCAGTGCCTCAATGCCCACCGCCCGGGCATGCGCCGAGTCGATCTTGCGCTGGCGTTCGCTGCCCTTGAAAAAACCGCGCACCAACACAAAAAAGATCGGTACAAAAAATACCGCTAAAAACGTCCCCGTCAACATGCCGCCAATCACCGCCGTACCAATGGCGCGCTGACTGGCAGAACTCGCGCCAGAGGCCAGCACCAGCGGCAGCACGCCCAGCATGAAAGCCAGGGAGGTCATGACGATGGGACGAAAGCGCAAGTGCGCGGCGGCCAGAGCCGACGCCACGACGCTGCGCCCCTGGGCCTGCAGATCCTTGGCAAACTCAATGATCAAGATGGCGTTTTTCGCCGACAAGCCAATGATGGTGATCAATCCGACCTGAAAGTACACGTCGTTTGCGTAGGCGCGCAGCCAGGTGGCAAGCAACACGCCGACCACGCCCAGGGGCACCACCAGAATCACGGCCAGCGGAATCGACCAGCTTTCATAGAGCGCCGCCAGGCACAAAAAGACCGCCAGTATGGCAAAGGCATACAGCACGCTGGCCTGCGAACCCGCCAGCTTTTCTTCACGCGACTGGCCGGTCCATTCAAAAGCAAAGCCGGCCGGCAACTGCGCGGCGAGCCGCTCCATCTCAGCCATGGCCTCGCCCGTGCTGCGCCCTGGCGCGGCCGAGCCGCTGATGCGCATGGCCGGGTAGCCGTTAAAGCGCACGGTCTGCATGGCGCCCTTGATCCAGCGTGTGCTGGCAAAGGCCGACAAGGGCACCAGGCGACCCTGGCTGTTGCTGGCATGAATACGTAGCAGGTCTTCCGGTTGCATGCGGGCCGGCGCGTCGGCTTGCACCACCACGCGTTGCAGGCGGCCCCGGTTCGGGAAGTCGTTGACGTAGCTCGAGCCCAGGGCTGTGGACAGCGCGCTGTTGATCGACTCGAAACTGACGCCGAGCGCGCTGGCCTTGCCACGGTCAATGTCCAGCTGCAGCTGAGGGGCATCTTCCAGCCCGTCGGGCCGCACCTGCATCAGCAGAGGACTCTTGGCTGCTGCGCCCAACAGCTGGCCACGCGCGGCCAGCAAGGCGTCGCGGCCGGCGCCGGATCGGTCCTGCAGGCGAAAGGCAAAGCCGCTGGCCGAACCGAGTTCGGGAATCGGCGGTGGGCTCAGCGGGAAGATGGATGCATCGCGAATCCTTGACAGCGCACCAAAGGCCCGGCCAGCCAGCGCCTCGGCCGATTGACCGGGGCCTTCTCGCTCACGCCAGTCCTTGAGCGTGACAAAGGCCAGCGCCGCGTTCTGCCCCTGGCCTGAAAAGCTAAAGCCCAGCACGCCCACCATGCTCTGCACCTCGGGCTGCTTGAGCATGAAGTCCTCGACCTGCGCGATCACGGAGCGGGTCCGCTCCTGCGTCGCCCCTGGCGGCAACTGGATATTGACCAGCATGGTGCCTTGGTCCTCTCCTGGCAAAAAGGAAGTTGGCAGCCGCGTGTAGACCAGCGCCACCACGGCGATGACGGCCGCGTAGATGATCAGGTAACGGCCAGCACGCCGGAGCAGCCGGGCGACCAGACCCTCGTACGCACTGGCGGTGGCTGAAAAGCGCCGGTTGAACCAGCCAAAAAATCCCTTTTTGGCGTGATGCTGGCCTGCCTGCACCGGCTTGAGCAAGGTGGCGCACAGCGCCGGTGTAAGCGACAAGGCCAAAAACGCCGAAAAACCGATGGCCGCCACCATCACGGCAGAAAACTGGCGATAAATATTACCCACCGAGCCGGCAAAAAAGGCCAGCGGTACAAAAACCGAGATCAGCACCACGGTCACACCAATAATGGCGCCGGATATCTGGCTCATGGCCTTGCGTGTGGCCTCCAGCGGCGCCAGGCCTTCTTCGCTCATGATGCGCTCGACGTTTTCGACCACCACAATCGCGTCGTCCACCACGATGCCGATGACCAGCACCATGCCAAACATGGTCAGCACGTTGATCGAAAAACCCAGCGCCAGCAGCGCGGCAAATGTGCCGAGCAAGGCCACCGGCACCACGATGGTGGGGATGATGGTGTAGC
>CAIMVC010000065.1 GCA_903844825.1 uncultured Burkholderiales bacterium
CACCGGATGGCAGGGAGATAACCGCATCCAGCTTCTGTTCTTCCACAATCATGCGGCGCAGTTCTTTATGCGCGTTGCTGGAGCCAAACAGCACCCCATCAGGCACGATGACCGCCGCACGGCCACCTGGCTTTAGCAAGCGCAGGAACAACGCCAGAAACAGCAGTTCGGTTTTTTTGGTCTTGACGATAGCCAACAGGTCTTTGGCGGTGTTTTCGTAGTCCAGTGAACCGGCAAACGGTGGGTTGGCAAGAATCAGCGAATACTTTTCTTCATCACCCGCATGGTCTTGGGCCAGTGAGTCCTGATACCGAATGTCCGGGTTGTCCACCCCGTGCAGGGCCATGTTCATGCTGCCAATGCGCAGCATGGTGTTGTCAAAGTCGTAGCCGTGGAACATGCCATGGTGAAAATGTTCACGGGCCACCGGGTCACGCAAGATTTCAGGATGCTTGTCGCGCAGGTATTCGCCAGCAGCCACCAGAAAGCCGCAGGTGCCACTGGCCGGGTCGCAAATCACGTCCTTGGCCGTGGGTGCGGTCAACTCCACCATCAACTTGATGATGTGCCGGGGTGTACGGAACTGGCCGTTTTGACCGGCGCTGGCAATCTTGCCCAGCATGTATTCGTACAAGTCGCCTTTGGTGTCACGGTCTTCCATCGGCACGTGGTCGAGCATGTCCACCACCTTGGACAGCAGCGCAGGGGTGGGAATGGTGAACCGCGCATCTTTCATGTGGTGGGCGTAGGTGGAGCCATCGCCACCCACGTTACGCAGGAACGGGAACACATGCTCACCCACCACCGTGTACATCTCAGCCGGGGCGTAGTTCTTGAACCGTGACCAGCGTAGGTCGTTGAACTCCCGGCCCTTGGCATCCATGCCCTCGGGGAAGATGCGCCGTTCCATGGGTTTACCCAAACGGACAGACTTGTTTTCTTCCAGCGTGTGCAGGTCATCCAGACGACGCAGGAACAGTAAATAGGTGATTTGCTCCATCACTTCCAGCGGGTTTGAAATACCCCCAGACCAGAATGAATTCCAGATAGCGTCGATTTGGCTACGAAGTTCGCCAGTGAGCATGTGTGCAGTCCCTTGCTTGTTGTCCGATGGGCGATGCCTCTTTCGGCACCCAGTTTTCTTATTACCTTAGCCATGAAATCTGGTCATGCACACTGTGGCAGAGGCATTTCTCAAACAATCGAATGGTAACCGGCCCCAGTGGCAGGAATGCTCGTGCTAGCCCACATCAAAGCAGGCCAGTTTCAGCAAAACTGAGTGCGTTGTTACCGGCAATCACGAGGTGATCCAGCACCCGCACGTCAACGAGCGACAAAGCTGCTTTCCGGGTTTTGGTCAGGTGTTCATCAGCACGGCTGGGGGTGACCGATCCACTGGGGTGGTTGTGGGACAGCACGACCGCCGCTGCATTGAAGCGCAGGGCTGATTTGACGACTTCCCGGGGGTACACCGATGTTTGCGTGAGCGTACCCCGGAATAGCTCTTCCACCTCGATCAGGCAGTTTTGCGCATCAAGGTACAGTACGACGAAACTCTCGTACTCAAGGCCAGCGAAGTGAAGTTTCAGGTAGTCCTTCACAGCCTCGGGTTTGGCAAACGCAGTGCGATGGATCAGTTCTTCGGTCATGACCGCCTTACAGTGGCGCAGCAACATTACAAGGAGCATCATGAAAGCTAAAACAAAACCTGTCGCTACTGAGATAGCTGATGCTGTGGATGTGGGCTCCGGCAACGTATTTGTCGATTTGGGACTTCCTGACCCTGAAGAGCGGCAGCTTCGAGTGCAATTGGCAATACGCTTGAATGATTTGCTAAAAGCCGAAGGTCTCACCCAAGCGGCGGCGGCCAAGCGACTGAAAATAGCCCAACCCCACATATCCGAGCTGAAGAATTACAAGTTGAGTCGATTTTCCAGTGAGCGACTTCTGCACTGCATCACGTTGTTGAATCGCGATGTTGAGATTTTCATTCGACCACGAGCAAGCACAGAGACTTTAGGTGCCGGTTCAATGATGGTGTGGGCTGCAACTTAATGGAAGCAAGCTTTTCCGATCCCTCACCGATCCTTCAGGCGGACAATGGATCGCATCTGGTCACTATCCAAAAGATAGCAGGGGGTTTTTTTCTTGGCCAAGTCATAGTGCTGGTCAACGCGGCTCGCACCAGGGGGCAGAAGGTAGTTCCAAGTCAGCTTGCTATAGCTTTCGGGGACATTGCCTAACCCTACTCCGGCTTCGCCCCCGAGAACCGCACCACCTTGCCCCAACGCTCGATCTCTGATTGCACAAAGCGGGAAAAATCTTCGGATGAATTGCCGACTGCCGATGCGCCATCGGTTTCGATTCGGCGGCGCACCTCGGCGCTCTGAACGGCTTGGCGAGCGGCATCGGTCAATCGGCGGCTCAGGGCGGCATCCATGCGCCCGGGCGCAAACAAGCCAAACCAGGCGCTCGACTCGTAACCGGGCAAAACTTCGGCGATCGCCGGCACATCGGGGAATTGCTGCAGGCGCTGTTTGCTGGTAACCCCCAGCGCCTTGAGGCGACCAGCTCGGATGTTGGGCAAAGTGTTGACCAAGGGCGCAAACATCAGGTCGACTTGGCCAGCGATGACATCTTGAACCGCTGGGGCCGTGCCCCGGTAAGGGATGTTCACAATGAACAGACCCGATTGCATTTTGAACAGGTCACC
>CAIMVC010000066.1 GCA_903844825.1 uncultured Burkholderiales bacterium
CTGCGGCTTGAAGGCGATCACCAGGTCGGCCGTGGCGTCCACGATGGCGGCGCAAAAATCATAGATCTTGTTGGCGTCGCCCTTGTACTTACCGGGGAACTTCGTGGGCTCCGGGTCCAGGCCCACGCACAGCATGGACTGGTTCTGGCGTTCGGCCGCCGCCAACATGTTCAGAAAGGTCATGGTGACATTGTAGAAAGGCCGGCGCGGGTCGCCTCCGGTGTCATGCCGCGGCCGGCGCCAGCGTGATGCGGCCATCCAGACCGACCTGGCCGGTGTTGTTGGTGGACCAGATGTTCAACTCTTCATCCGGGCCATCCGCTGGCGTGGCGTGCAGGTGAAAACCACTCAGATCAAAGGTGGGCCGCTGAGCCTTGAATTCAAAAGTTCGGATAAAACGCTCAGGTGCGACGTGGTTCTCTGCAAAGTTCAACAGCAAGGTGGCAATCAGCGGGCCGTGGACCACCAGCCCGGGATAGCCTTCGACAGAGCGGCAGTAGTCCACGTCGTAATGAATACGGTGGCCGTTGAAGGTGGCGGCCGAGTAGCGGTACAGCATGACCGGGTCGGGCTGAACGGCCTGCACATGCCGGCCCTGGCGTTCAAAGCTGTGCTGCCCGGCGCGGATTTGCGCGCCCAGTGCCTGCAGCGCAGCCATCTCGTCGGCGCTTGGCGTGTCGCGGTAAACGATGTCGTGCTCTTCTTCAAGAATGACACCTTGGGCATCGCTGTAGCGGTGCGCCACGGTGACAAAAACCATGTCGCCACTGCGCCCGGTCTTGTGGCTGATCTTGAGGATTTCCGAGTCCTTTTGAATCGACATACCCACTTCAAACCGGCGCTGCCAGGTCAGGCGGCTGCCTGCCCACATGCGTCTTTCCAGTGCCACCGGCGGCAGGAAGTCGCCACGCGCCGGATGACCGTCAGGCCCAAGCCGTGACTGGATTTCAAGCGGGTTGAAATACAGCCAGTGCCAGCCGGCCGGCAGCGGCGCGCAGTCGGGTTGCTGCATGCGCGCTGCATCATTGAGCGTGGCGGCCATTTGCCGCACCTGCACCGGGCTGATGATGTCGTTGACCGTCTGGCGCTTGCCGATCCACGGCGTGAGGTCTTGTCCGGATGCATTCATGACGCGGCCTCAGTAAGAGCGCGGCATGCCCAGCACATGCTCGCCGACGTAAGACAGGATCATGTTGGTGGAGATGGGCGCCACTTGGTAGAGCCGCGTCTCGCGGAACTTGCGCTCGATGTCGTATTCGGCGGCAAAACCAAAACCGCCATGCGTTTGCAGGCAGACGTTGGCCGCCTCCCACGAGGCATCGGCCGCCAGCAGCTTGGACATATTGGCTTCAGCGCCGCAGTTGATGCCGGCGTCAAACATTTCGCAGGCGCGGTAGCGCATCAGGCTGGCCGCCTCGACGTTCACGAAGGCCCGCGCAATCGGGAACTGGATGCCCTGGTTCTGGCCGATGGGGCGGTCAAAGACGATGCGCTCCTTGGCGTAAGCGCTGGCCTTGTCGGTGAACCAGTAGCCGTCGCCAATGCACTCGGCGGCAATCAGAATGCGCTCGGCGTTCAGTCCGTCGAGGATGTATTTCAGGCCCTTGCCTTCCTCGCCAATGCGGTTTTCGACCGGCACTTCCAGGTTGTCTATGAAGATCTCGTTGGTCTCGTGGTTGACCATGTTGCGGATCGGCCGCACCGTGTTGGACTTGCCGACGGCTTCACGCAGGTCCACCAGAAACACCGACAGGCCTTCGCTTTTTTTCTTCACTTCGGCCAGCGGCGTGGTGCGCGCCAGCAGCAGCATGTAGTCGGAATGCTGCAGGCGTGAAGTCCAGACTTTCTGGCCGTTGATCACGTAACGGTCGCCTTTGCGCACGGCCGTGGTTTTGAGTTTGGTGGTGTCGCTGCCGGTGCTGGGCTCTGTCACGGCCATCGACTGCATGCGAATTTCACCGCGGGCGATGCGCGGCAAGAGGTCTTGCTTTTGCTTGTCCGAGCCGTGGCGCACGATGCAGCCCATCACGTACATCTGGCCGTGGCAGGCGCCGGAGTTGCCGCCTGCGCGGTTGATCTCTTCCATCACCACGCTGGCTTCGGTCAGCGCGGTGACGAACTTTTCAGGGAAGGCGCGGGCTTCGTCGACTTCTTGCCAGTAGCGCGAGTCAAAG
>CAIMVC010000067.1 GCA_903844825.1 uncultured Burkholderiales bacterium
CGGGAATGCTGTTGAAGCTCACCACCGAGCGCGTCGCCGTGCTGGTGATGTACTCCTCAGTGCCGTGGCCGTCGACATAGCGGGCGGTCACGCTAATGGCGGCACCTTGTTGCGCCGACCCGAGCAGCAGCGTGCTGGAGGTGGCTCCCGGGATCGCCGTTCCCCAGGCGCGCCAGAGATAACTGACCGGCCCCATGCCGTCGGGATCGGCCAGGGTGTGGCTGGCCGTGAGTGTGCGTCCGAGGGTGGCGTCGCCGCTGATGCTCACCACCCCGGTCGGGGTGTCGTTCGCGTTGATCACCGGTGGGGTTGCCGCACTGCTGACCGATTCGGCGCTGCCGTGTCCATCTGAGTAGCGCGCGACCGCGGTAATCGCTTTGTCGACCTGTGCCTCGGCCAGCAGCAGCGTCTGCCCGGTCGCGCCGGCAATGTCGACGCCATCTGCCTGCCACTGATAGCTGACGGTACCCAGGCCGTCGGCATCGGCCAGCGAGTGGTTCACCGAGATCGACTGCCCCTGCGCCGGGCTGATGGGGCCGTTCAGGGTGACACTGCCGGTGGGCGCATCGTTGAGGTTGATGACCGGGCCCGTTGCGAGGCTGGTCACCGCTTCGGCGCTGCCGTGACCGTCGAGATAGCTGGCCGTCGCGGTGATGCGGCGCCCGACCTGCGCTTCGGTCAGCACGAAGAAAGCGTCCGTCGCCCCGCCGATCGCGGCGCCGTCGGCACTCCAGCGCCAGCTGACCGTGCCCATCCCATCCGCATCGGAAAGGCCGCTGGCCGCAGTGAGCGTGTGTCCCTGGATCGGTACGCCGCTGACGGTGACTGCGCCGCCCGGCAGATCGTTCAGATTGACCACCAGACGGGTCGCGCTGCTGGTCACCGACTCGAAGGTGCCGCGGCTATCGGTGTAACTGGCCGATACAGTGATGCGCTTGCCCACCTGTGCCTCGGTGAGCAGAAAGGAGTTGCCGAGTCCGAACGCGATCGGCTGCTCGTCGGCGCGCCACTGGTAGGTAATGGGGCCCAAGCCGTCAGCGTCGGACAAGGTGTTCACGGCCGCCAGCGTCTGGCCTTGGGTGGCGGTCCCGCTCACGCTCACCGCGCCGATGGGCGCAGCATTCACGCTGGCCACCGGATTGGTCGCCGTGGCGCTGGCCGACTCGGGCGAGCCGTGCCCGTCAACATAACGGACCACCAGGCCGATCGTCTTGCCGACCTGCGCCGCGCCCAGCAGCAGCGTGCCTGCCGTGGCACCTGCAATGTCGGCGCCGTTGGCTGTCCATTGATAGGCGAGGGTTCCCAGCCCATCGGCATCGGAAAGCGTGCTGACCACTGCGAGCGTCTGGCCGAGGGTCGGCGCGCCGGTGATCCGGATGCTGCCGCCCGGCAGATCATTGACATTCACCACCGGCTCGGTCATTGCGCTCTCGACCACCTCGCCTGTGCCACGCTGATCGTGGTAGCTGGCCTGCACCGAGATGCGCTTGCCCACCAGGCTTTCGGTCAGCAGCAGGCTGGTCGCTGCGGCACCGCC
>CAIMVC010000068.1 GCA_903844825.1 uncultured Burkholderiales bacterium
AGCGCTTGGCCACCTCTTCGTACGCCTGGAAATGCCTGGACTTGCGGCGCACCGACCAGCCAGCGTGCAGGGGCGGCAACAGGTACTGCTCATGCAGGTCTTCGAGCATGCCGGGGATGCCGGCCGACAGGTCGTTGTTGAGCAAGATGGTGCAGGGGTCAAAGTCCTTCAGACCGACCCGGCGGTCGCTGCGGATCAGCGGCTCGATGGTGATCGACTCGCCCGTGGGCAGGTCGTAAGTGGTCGGCTCCTTGATCTCGGGGTTGAGCGAGCCAAAGCGCACATTCAGCCCGGCCTGATGAAAAATGCGCTTGAGTTGCAGCACATTGGCCAGGTAGAAGGTGTTGCGCGTGTGGTTTTCAGGCACTACCAGCAGGTTGCGCGCCTCGGGGCAGATTTTTTCAATCGCCGCCATGGCCGCCTGCACAGCCAGCGGGAGCATGGCGGGAGTCAGGTTGTTCCAGCCGCCAGGAAACAGGTTGGTGTCCACCGGAGCGAGCTTGAAGCCGGCGTTACGAATGTCAACCGAGCAGTAAAACGGCGGTGTGTGCTCCATCCACTCCAGGCGAAACCAGCGCTCAATCGCCGGTGTGGAGTCCAGAATGCGCTGCTCAAGCTCGTTGATGGGGCCGTTCAGGGCGGTGATGAGGTGCGGAACCATGCGGCCACTTTCGGGGAGTTGATTGTTGGAGCCAAGCCGGGGCAAAAAGCCGCCCGCGGCCGCCACTTGGGCGATTTCGGCCCATCATCCAGCCAATTTGGGGGCAAACCCGCCGATTTGCAAGACACGGCTGCGCTTGAGTGTCGCAAGTGTGCCAGCCGGACGAGGTCAGGTGCGCACTTCGCCTTCGCCCAGCACCACGTATTTGAGCGAGGTCAGCCCTTCGATACCGACCGGTCCACGGGCATGAAACTTGTCGGTGCTGATGCCAATTTCAGCGCCCAGCCCGAACTCGAAACCGTCGGCAAAGCGCGTGCTGGCGTTGACCATCACGCTGGCCGAATCGACTTCCCGCAAAAACCGCTGAGCGTGCATGTGGTCCCGCGTGAGGATGGCGTCCGTGTGGTGGCTCGAATACCGGTTGATGTGCTCAATCGCCTGGTCCAGACCATCAAGCACCCGGATGCTGATGACTGGCGCCAGATACTCCTCGAACCAGTCCTGCTCGGTAGCCGGCTGCAGCCGGGCGCCGGGCACTGCGGCCAAAATCGCCAGGGCCTGGGCATCACAACGCATTTCGACCCCCTTGGCGGCGTAAATGGCGCCAATCAGGGGCAAAAACTGCGCCGCCACGTCGCGCGCCACGAGCAGGCCCTCGGCCGCGTTGCAGGGGCTGTATTTTTGGGTCTTGGCGTTGTCGGCAACCTTCACGGCCATGTCGATATCGCACGGATCGTCCACATACACATGGCAGTTACCGTCCAGGTGCTTGATGACCGGCACCTTGGCGTCACGGCTGATACGCTCGATCAGGCCCTTGCCGCCGCGGGGAATGATCACGTCGACGAACTGCGCCAGGGTGATCAGCTGGCCAACGGCCTCGCGGTCGGTCGTGGGCACCAGCTGCACGGCGTCAGCCACCAGGCCGGCTTGCGCCAGCGCCGTGCGCACCAGCGCTGCCAACGCCTTGTTGGACTCAATGGCTTCCGAGCCACCACGCAGGATGCAGGCATTGCCGCTCTTGATGGCCAGCGAGGCCGCCTCGATGGTGACATTCGGGCGGCTCTCGTAGATCATGCCGAAAACGCCAATCGGCACGCGCATCTGGCCGACGCGGATGCCGCTGGGTTGCTGCTTCATGCCGATGATCTCGCCGATCACATCGGGCATCACCGCCAGCTGCTCGCAGCCCACCGCGACGGTCTCCAGGATCTTGGCACTGAGCTGCAGACGGTCCAGCATGGGGCCAGTCAGGCCGCCGGCGCGGGCGCGCACCATGTCTTTGGCATTGGCCTCGAGCAGGGGCGCGGTCTGGCTGCGCAACAATGCGGCCAGCGCCAGCAGGGCCTTGTTTTTCAACGCGGCAGGCGCCCTGGCCATCACGCTGGAGGCCGCCTTCGCCTGGCGGCCCAGCAAATTCATCAATTCGGCGGTGTTCAAAGTGTCCATCTTCGGATTTTCGCACTGAGCCGCCTGTCCTTGGCGCCAGACGGGAAAAAGCGGCCGCCGCAGTCTTGGGTCGCCGCGCCATGCTCGCCGGGGGGCAACGGGAGTCTGTGCGAGGCCAAAAGTTGCAGCAGGCCCGGGCAGGTGCTCCTCGATAATGGTGGCGCAAGCCGACCCAACTGAAAACTGCGCTCGCCCCTCTGTGTTTTGTTAGCGCTTTGCCTCGACACCTGCCTGCCCATGCCCAGCGAAAAATCCCACGCGATCGAGCACGTCAAGATTCCGGCCACCCTGTTTGACTGGCGAGCCCCTTTGTCGGATGCCAATTTGCGCGCCAGCGCCAATGCCACGATTTTCAAGCGGGGCCAAGCCTACGCTGTCAGCGGTGCCGTGCAGCCGCAGCGGCTGGTTTTTACCGAGAAAAATACGGTGATTTCCTGTGCCGCCACGGTCACCGGCAGCCAGGTGTACAGCACCGAAATTTCGGTCTGCGACGACCCCTTCATCGACGGCTCCTGCGACTGCCCGAATGCAGAAGACGGCCATTTTTGCAAGCACCAGGTAGCGCTGGCGCTGGTGTTGCGCGACCTGCTGGGCGGCCAGACCACCGACGCCGTTGCCGAGGCGCAAAAAAAGCTCGCTGCTGCCGCCAAGCGGGCCCAGACGCAAGCCCGCAACGAGGCGCAGTTACTCACATTTTTACAAGCCCGGAGTACGCAGGACTTGGCCCAACGCCTGTGGCAGTGGGCGGAGAAAGACCGTGATCTCAAAGCCGACCTCAAGGCCTGGGCTGCGCAGAGCCGCGCCGACTCGGACCCCAAGGCCCTGACACAGGCGATCACGGAGCTGCTGAATCTCGATCGCCTGCCCCAGGCAGAGGGCCGCCAGTGGCTGGCATACTTGCACGCCACCTACAAAGCTAGGCGCAATTTCGTCATCGCCCTTCCGACCCATTAAGTTCTCCTTAAGGACACCTTGAGCACCATGACCCCAGCTCTCCACACCTCTGCCCTGACCTCCCTGCCCTTGCTGGCCCGCGGCAAGGTGCGCGACAACTACGCCGTTGGCAGCGACCGCCTGCTGATGGTCGCCAGCGACCGGCTCAGCGCCTTTGACGTGATTCTGGGCGAGCCCATTCCTGGCAAGGGCGCGCTGCTCACGCAAATGGCACTGTTCTGGTTTGCCAAGCTCGGCCATATTTGCCCCAACCACCTCACCGGCGAGTCGCCCGACAGCGTGGTCACGCCCGCCGAGTTGCCGCAAGTTGCCGGCCGCTCGATGCTGGTCAAGCGCCTCAAGCCGATCCCGGTCGAAGCCGTCGTGCGCGGTTACCTTGCTGGCAGCGGCTGGCAGGAATACCAGGCCACGCAATCGGTCTGCGGCGTGCCGCTGCCCGCCGGCCTGAAAAACGCCAGCCAGCTGCCCGAGCCGATCTTCACCCCCGCCGCCAAAGCCGAGGTCGGCGAGCACGACGAGAACATCAGCTACGAGCAG
>CAIMVC010000069.1 GCA_903844825.1 uncultured Burkholderiales bacterium
ACAAAGCGCATGTGCCCACGGGTGGCCGCCTCGCAGATGGCGGCCGCATCGGCCGCGTCGTTCTTTTGCGACTTGACGTAGGGCTTGACGTACTGGGGGGCAATCAGTCGCACCTGGTGACCCAGCGAGCGCAGCTTGCGCCCCCAGTGGTGCGCGCCGCCGCAGGCCTCCATCGCCACCACGCAAGGCGGCTGCTGGGCAAAGAATTCGGCCAACTGGGCGCGGCGCAGTTGTTTGCGCAGCAAGGGCGCGCCGTGGGCATCGGCGCCGTGGACTTGAAAAACGTTTTTGGCCAGATCCAGGCCGATTGTTGTAACCTTCATGGTGGACGCTCCTTCTCGTTTAAGTGGTGATAACACTTCCACTTTGGCACATCGATGCCGGTTAGAGGTGGGAGCGTCCATCCCATTGAGCGCAGCGTGGCAATCCATGACCCCGAATTCATGGATTGCCACCGCCCTTCGGTCCTCGCAATGACCCGCTTTTTTTCCCGTCATTACGACGTCAAATCCCTCGTCAGTGCGACGTCACTTACCGCGCAGTACCTACGCCACTCCTGCGTCATTGCGAGCGCAACGCGGCAATCCACGACCCCGAAATCCTAGCCTTCCCCCTTAACCACTCGGCTCACAAAACCTCAAGGACACCACCATGAAACTCCCCCGCTCGTCACCCTGAGTGCGACGCTGCTGGCCGGCTGCGGAAGCACGCTGCAAGTCAAACCCCCAAGTTCCATCGCCGACGATAAAGCCATCTTGGCGCAGGATGCACCGGCAAGCCCCGGCATGAGCCGCTATGTCGCATTCAACAAAGCCCTAAGGCAGGCCACTGCGAAACCGTCGGACGAACATCACCGGGTCCTGCTCGACGAAGGCATGCACCTGGTGACGGCGTCCTGCATGAGCTACCTAACGCGCCTGGGCAATGTTAATCAAACCATTGGCTTCACACGCAGGGAAACTGCACTGGCGGGTACCTTGGCCGCATCGTCGCTGGGCCTGGCCGGCTTCAGTGCCAACGCCATCGCAGGCACCGCCTCGGCTTTTGGCTTCACGACGGCGACCATGGAAAATTTTTCGGATGTGTATTTATTCGCCCCCGACCTGTCGGCCGTCCAGGCGCTGGTCTTGACGGCCATGGAGAGCCGTATCGAACAAGGCAGAGTGATCATTGACGATACCGCGCGCGAGCTGAGCTACAGCGAGGTCAGCCAATTTTTGCTCACAATGGAGTCAACCTGCCAGCCGCACGGTATTCAGGGTCTGGTCACACGCAGCGTGGCCAGTACCTCGCGCTGTGCCGGACGGAGCTGCGGCCAAGGTGCCAACGGATGTCAAACCGGCGATGGATCCCGCAGTGGCCGGCAAGACCGGCGCTGATCGAGGCAATAAGCAATTACTCCTGCTGCCGAGAACTCAGGCCATCAAGATCGTGCCCATCAACTGACGAGGCACAGCAGCATCGCAGTCCCCCGCCAGGCCGCATGCCAGAATCCCCGCATGTCGCCCACGCCCTCACCACCCCTGACTCACCTGCTCTACCTGCACGGCTTTCGCTCTTCACCGCGCTCGGTCAAGGCTGAAAAAATGGCGGCGCTGGTGGCGTCGCGTTATCCCGCGCTGCACTGGTGGTGTCCGCAACTGCCGCCCTCGCCGCAGGACGCGGCAGCCCTGCTCAATGAAGGCCTGCGCCACTGGCCGCGCGAGACGATGGCCGTGATCGGCTCGTCCTTGGGCGGGTATTACGCGACCTGGGTGGCCGAGCAATGCGGCTGCCGGGCGGTGCTGCTCAACCCGGCCGTGAACCCGGCGCGGGACCTGCGCGCCCACATTGGCGAGCAAAGCAGCTGGCATGAGCCCGCCGACACTTTTTTCTTCAAGCCTGAATTCATTGACGAGCTGCAGGCCCTGCAGGCCGGGCCGCTGACCCAGCCCGAGCGCTATCTGGCGGTGATTGCCAAGGGCGACGAGGTGCTCGACTGGCGCGAGATGACGGCGCGCTGCGCAGGTGCGCAGCTGCGCCTGCTCGAAGGCGGTGACCACGCTCTGAGCGACTTCGATACCCATTTGCCCGAGATACTGGGTTTTTTAGGCCTGGCCTGAGTTACAGGCGGCGGCGACATCCGCAAACGGCTGCGGTCCAAGGCCTCCCAGAAAGCATGCGCTTGCCAGCAGCCCAGCCGGGCCTTCGGGGCCTGATTACACTAGGCCGCTAACCCAAGGATGGCACTTTGTTTGTACTGTTTGAAGATGCCGGCAAGTATTTGGCCGGCCGGATTTTGTCTGAGGCTGACGCCTCGCTGCAAGTCGAACTCGACTCGGGCAAGCGCGTCAAGGTCAAGGCCGCGCATGCCTTGCTCAAATTTGAAAAGCCGGCGCCGGCCGAGCTGATGCTCTCGGGGCAGCAACTGGCCGGCGAGATCGACCTGGACCTGGCCTGGGAATTTGCCAGCGAGGAAGAGTTTGGCTTTGCCGACCTGGCACGCGACTACTTCTTGTCCGACCCGGCGCAAACCGCCAGCGTTGCCCAGCAAGCTGCCGCGCTGTTCAGGTTGTTCGATTCACCGCACTACTTTCGGCGTGCGGGCAAGGGGCGCTTTAAAAAGGCGCCGGCCGAGATCCTGCAGCAAGCCCTGGCGGCCATCGAAAAGAAAAAACTGGTGACGGCGCAGATCACGGCCTGGGCCCAAGAGCTGGCCGCGGGTCAGTGCCCGGCGCCGGTGCGCGAGCAGCTCTACAAGATTCTTTTCAAACCCGACAAGAACAGCCCGGAGTACAAGGCCGTGGTCGAGGCCGCGCAGTCCACCCGACTGGCGCCGCTGGACCTTTTGCAAAAGGCCGGCGCCATCACCTCGGCCTACCAATTTCACTGGAAACGTTTTTTGTTCGAAAACTTTCCCAAAGGCACGGCCTTTGCGCCGCTGCAGGCGCCTGTGTCCACGGACGACTTGCCGCTGGCCGGCGTCAGGGCGTTCTCGATCGACGACTCCAGCACCACCGAAATCGACGATGCGCTGTCGCTTCAGGGGCTGGGCACCGGCAGCGTGGTGCTGGGCATTCACATTGCCGCTCCCGGGCTGGCCGTGGCACCCGGCAGCCCGCTGGATACCCTGGGGCGCGCGCGCCTGTCGACGGTCTACATGCCGGGCTACAAGCTGACCATGCTGCCTGACGAGGTGGTGCAGCACTACACCTTGCAAGAAGGGCGCGATTGCCCGGCGCTGTCGCTCTACATCACCCTGGACGAAAACTCCCTCGAGGTGCGAGACACGGTGACCCGGCTCGAGCGCGTACCGATTGCCAGCAACCTGCGTCACGATCTGCTCGACGGCGTCTTCACCGAGGCGTTTTTTGAAGCCGCGCAAACCACGCCCCCGCCCGCCGATGTGGCCTGGGGGCTGGAGCTGAGCTTTTTGCATCGCCTGGCGCGCCAGCTCAAGGCCGGGCGCGAAGTGGTTCGAGGCAAGCCCGAGAACTTCAACCGCCCCGACTACAACTTCAAGCTCGACAACCCCAGCGGCAACGAACCGCAAGGCGACGAGCCGGTGAGCATCACGGTACGCCAGCGCGGCGCACCGCTCGACTTGATCGTCGCCGAGGCCATGATTCTGGCCAACAGCACCTGGGGCGAGTGGCTGGCCGAACATGGCGTGCCGGGCATTTACCGCAGCCAGGCCAGCATGGCGCCGGGCGTGAAGGTGCGCATGGGCACCAAAGCGCAGCCGCACGCCGGTCTGGGCGTCAAGAGCTACGCCTGGAGCACCTCGCCACTGCGTCGCTATGTCGACCTGGTCAACCAGTGGCAGATCATCGCCTGCGTGCGCCATGGCCGCACCGCCGCGCTGGCCGCACCATTCAAACAACGCGACACCGAGTTGTTCGCCATCATTTCGGGTTTTGATGCGGCCTATGGCGCCTACAACAGCTTTCAGGCGGGCATTGAGCGCTACTGGACGCTCAAGTACATTGAGCAGCAGGGGATCACCGAGCTCAACGCCACCTTCTTCAAGGACAACCTGGTGCGCGCCGATGACTTGCCGCTGGTGCTGGGCGCTGCCGGCGCGCAAGGGCTGCCGCGTGGCGCCCGGGTGCGGGTGCGGCTCGGGCAGGTCGACGAGATCACGCTGGACTTGCACAGCACCGTGATCGAGCGCCTGGACTCGCCTGTGGCCGAAGCGCCGGTCGACGACGAGGACATGGACGGCAGCGAGTCCGAACTGGCAGCCGGCCCGATCTCGATTGCCGTCGATATGGAAGACGCGCAAAGTCCTTCAAGCGCTTCCGGCCCGCAGGGGCTGGAAGGCATCGACGCGGCCAGCGCGCAAGCCGAGTCGGCGCCAGCGACCGGATCGTGAAACCCGCCGGCACGCTCTGGCTGGCGCTGGCGGTGTCGCTGCTGGTGCATGCGCTGGTACTGTCGCTTCACTTTGTCGGTCCCGAACGTTTTAACCGGAGCTTTCAGGATACGCCGCTCGACGTGGTACTGGTCAATGCAAAAACCCGGGACAAGGTCGAGCAGGCGCAGCTGATTGCGCAAACTTCGCTGAGCGGCGGCGGGCAGCGCGACGCGGGCCGGGCCGCTTCACCCCTGCCGATGGCAGAGCGCCGGCAAGCGGGAGACGCCGCCGAGGACGCTCAGCAGCAGCGCCTGGCCGCACTCCAGCGCCAACAGCTCGAACTGCTGACCCTGCTCCAGCAGCAAGTGGCCACCCTGCCCGCGCCGCAAGTCAGACCGGTCGACCCGCTGCCAGGACAGCTCGAGCGTGAAGCCAGACGCCAGCAGCTGTCGCGGATGCTCGCCGAAATTGAAACCCGGATGGAAGAAGAAAACGCCAGACCGCAAAAACGTTTCATCAGCCCAGCCACCCGCGAAGAAAGTTACGCCGTTTACTACGACAGCCTGCGGCGCAAGATCGAGAAAAAAGGCACGCAGGCTTTTCCTGAAGTGAACGGTCAAAAGCTCTACGGCGGCCTGACCCTGCAGCTGACCATCAGCGCCGACGGTCGCCTGCTGTCAACGCACGTCGTCCAGGGCTCGGGTCAGCCGGTACTCGACCGCCAGGCCGCCAGCATCGCCCGCGGCGCGGCGCCCTTTGGCAGCTTCTCGCCGCAAATGCGGCGCCAGGCCGACCAGCTCGTGGTGGTCTCACATTTTGAGTTCAGCCGGGACGGTGGACTGCAAACCAGGTTCGGTCAACGCTGAGCCACAATCACGCCAGCACCCCGCCAGCATCACGCCAAGATCACGTCTATGGACCACTACTTCGTCATCGGCAACCCGATTGCCCACAGCAAATCGCCGCAAATTCATGCCCGCTTTGCCGCACTCACCGCGCAGGAGATGCACTACGACCGGCAACTGGTGCCGCTCGACGGTTTGGCCGCGGCCCTTCAGGCGTTTATCAGCAGCGGCGTGCGCGGCTGCAATGTCACCGTCCCCTTCAAGTTCGAAGCCTTTGCCGCCGCCGCGCAAGCCAGCGCCCGCGCCCAACTGGCCCGGGCCGCCAACACCCTGGTTTTTAAGGACGGCCTGGTGTTGGCGGACAACACCGACGGCCTGGGCCTGGTGCGAGACATCCAGGTCAACGCCGGCCAGAGCCTGGCGGGGCGCGATGTGCTGCTGCTGGGCGCGGGTGGCGCAGCCGCCGGCGTGCTGGCACCCTTGCTGCAGGCCGGCCCGCGCCGCCTGGTGGTGATGAACCGCACCGTCAGCAAAGCCCAGGATCTGGTGCAAAGGCACCGCAACCATCCCTCCATGACCGCCAGCCTGGCGCAAACCGAACTCACGGCCCTGGACTTGCAAGGCGATGCGGGCAGCTTTGACGTGGTGATCAACGCCACGGCCAGCAGCCTCAACGGCGCCGATATTCCCATCGGGGCGGGCGCCCTCCAACCCGCTGCCCTGGTCTACGACATGATGTATGGCCCGGCGGCAAAAACTTTTCTGGACTGGGCGGCAGCGCAGGGCGCCCGCACGCGCGATGGGTTGGGCATGCTGGTCGAGCAGGCCGCCGAATCGTTTTTGTTGTGGCGCGGCGTGCGACCGCCTTCTGCCCAGGTGCTAGGCGAGATGCGGGACGCCAAATGAGCACCGGGCTCAATCCCCACAAGTCAGGGATTAACAGGCCATGAAAGTGGCGCTGCGACTGCTCGGTCTGCTGCTCATCGCGGCGCTGGCCCTGCAACTTTACTTTGCCAGCCGGATCGCGCTGATGGCCGTGCTCCCGCCGGAGTCCACCAGTTTTGAGCGCTCCGAGGCCTGGCGCATCGCCCTGAGCACCGGCATGCTGGGTTGGCGCCAGCAGTGGGTGCCCTATGAACGGCTGCCGAACAGCCTCAAGCGCGCCGTGATCGCGTCTGAAGACGCCAGTTTCACCGAGCACGACGGCCT
>CAIMVC010000070.1 GCA_903844825.1 uncultured Burkholderiales bacterium
CGGATATAACCGTCGGCCAGTTTGCCCTGCAGGAAGCTGACGGCGTCATTGCCGGCGGTATCCTGAATGGCATTGGCGTCGTTGCTGGCCGTTGGGTCGGTGTAGGCCACGCTGACGTTGCCAGCGGCAATCGGGTTGGTCAGGGTCAGGGTGACCACATTGCCGCTGATGGCGACGTTGGTCACGGCATTGGCTGCATCGCCGGTGCTGACAGTAAAAGCGCTCTTCAGGGCCTGGCGGTTGACATCGGTCAAGGTGGCGTCAAGCGCTTCGTTGTAGGTCAGCGTGATCACGCTGGCATCAATTTTTGCGCCCATCGAGGCGATCACCGGCGCGGCGGTGTCTGCGGGGGCGCCAGGGGCGTTGTTGCTTGAGCCACCCGAACCCATGGAGCCAACCACCGCCACGCCAGCCAGACCGGCCAGGATGGTGGTCAGCGACAAACCTGCGGCGCCAGCAGCCGCTGCGCCACCCGCCGCGGCGGTCCCAGCGGTTGCTGCTGCGGGGGTAGTCGCGGCCACGGGGGCTTGGGCCAGCACCACGTCGGCCGAGGCGTCGCTCAGGGTCTGGCTTTCCGAGCTTTGTGCATAAGAAGGTGGCAAGGCAGACGAACTGGCGGCAGCCACCAGCACATCCCCAGACACGTCGGTGGGCACAGCGGCCGCCATGCCTTCGCTGGCGGACTCCGCAGGTGTTGGCAGAGCTACAGTGGCCAGCGGCGCGCTCGCCATGCTTTGAACCAGCGCCTGCAACTGCTGAGCCATCTCGCTGGCGCCCGCGTCGGCAACTACTTCAGCGGCCTGCTCGGCGTTGGCCACAGTGGCGTCGGAAGGCGTCAAATCGGTGGCAGGCGCTGCGGTCGCGCTCGACTCATCAAGCCCTTGTTTGCGCGGCACTCCCGCAACAGCAGCACCGGCGAGTCCCAGTGCCATCAAGGCCAGCGGGCTCAACAAAGGCGAGACCGACTTGCCCGAACCCTCAGACTTGTCAAAGGTCAGAGGCATTTGTTTGCCTTGTGCCGATGGGTTTGCCCGCTTGCCTGCTTTGTTGATTTTGCTGTCAGCCATGTTGCATCCTTCAGAGGTGAGAGTTTTCTGTGCCTGGCGAGAAGCGCGTTCAGCCCCGTGGCTGGGCGAGCGCGCTTGCCGTTAAAACATTGGTTTCGGGACCAGCTGTTTTGTGTTTAATTGGGTTTAATTGTAAAAAGTATTACCTGTCGAGTTTAAGTCAACTTGCAAGACTGTTAACTTTTTTGAAGAAAAATTACAGTGAGATCAGGGTCTTAAAGCCTTGCCGGGCCGGCGTTTTTCCAAGGCGAGAGGGGGTAGCGCAAGAAAATGCACAAAGACAGGTCTTTGTTGTTTTTTTGATAATGAGATGACTTCGCCGGTGCGAGCCCCCGTCCCAGCCTTCCCCCGGCAGGGGAAGGGGCTAAATCGCGCTGGCGCTGGAAGAGGCGAAGAGGCGAAGATCCGAAGACCCGAAGAGGCCTTAACCCGCCAGCGAGTTGACCCAGTCCAGCTGACCGGGCAGGCACTGGGTCTGCAGGTCGTAGTGGGTCTGGGCGTGGCGGCGGGCGGCTGCGCCCAGCTTTTGTCTTTGTTGCGGCTGGCCGCACAAGTCGATCACCTGGCGCGCCCAACCGGCGACGTCAAAAAAATCGACCAGTCGGCCGGTCTCGTTGTCGATGATGGCTTCCCTGACCGGGGCGGTGTCGCTGGCCACGATGGCGCAGCCTGCGCTCATGGCTTCGAGCAGGCTCCAGCTCAAAACGAAAGGGTAGGTCAGGTACATGTGCACGGTGCTTAGCTGCAGCATGGAGATGAACTGCGCATACGGCACGGTGCCCAGAAAATGCACGCGGGACATGTCGAGCTCGCCCTGCACTTCATCGAGAAAGATCTGGCGCCAGCTGCGTTTGGCGCCCGCCTGTCCGGCTGTATCGGCCGGCAGTGGCGGGGGCGCGGCGCCATAGCTGATGCCGTCGGCCCCGACGATCAGCACCCGCGCTTTGGGCCTGGCCTTGAGGATGGCGGGCAGGGCGCGCATAAAAATGTGGTAACCGCGGTAGGGCTCGAGGTTGCGGTTGACGAAGGTGATGACTTCGTCGTCGCGGCTGAGCGTGATGTCGCCGGTGCGGGTCCGCAGCGTCATTCGCACGCCAGGGTTGGGGCGTATCTTGACGGTGTCGATGCCGTCGTGCTGAACCCTTATGCGCGAGCGAAATGCGTCCGGAAAAACCGATTTTTGCCACTGCGTGGGCGCCAGGCCACCCGCGGCGCCCGGAAAGTGCAGCTGGTAGTTGGCGTTTTTAAGGCGCAGGCGGCAGGCGTCGTCAGGGCTGGGGGTGCCGAATTCCGGGTCAAAGCCTGAATCGGCGCCCTGCGCGTGGTAATAAAACTCGCAGTAAATGCCCAGCCGCGCCTGCGGCCAGACGTCCTGCAAAAACAGGCTCTCGCCCCAGCCCGGGTGGCCAACGATGACGTCGGGCACAAAGCCCTCTTCCTTCAGCGTCAGGGCACATCGGTAGGCCGCCTCGCCCCGCACCACCTTGGCCTGCAGGTCGGCCAGCCAGCGGTGGCCGCCCGCGGCCTGGCCCGGCGCCGGTGCGTAGCGCACCGTGCGAACCCCCGGCAAATCGCCGGTGGGGTTGATGTGCATGGCCACCACCTGATGCCCCGGCCGGCTGGCCAGGGCCGGCGCCAAGTGCTTGAACTGCCCCGGAAAGTTCTGGTGAATAAAAAGAATGTTCACGGGGCAGGATCGGGGCAGGATCGGGGCAGGACCGGTACAGGAGGAGGGGGGTGAGGGCCGGATCAGGACGCGCCCGGGAAGGCTTAGGCCTGGTTGTCGATGGCGGGTGCAGCGGCCGGCTCGTTGCGCTTGAGCACGCCTTGCTCCACCATTTTGTTGATGACCTGGTTCATCTGGTCGACGGTGCGCAAAAAGCCAGGCAGCGTCATGGCCATGCCGCCGGTTTTGACGGGCGCAGGTTTGTCGCCAGCGCCTTGCTCGAGCCCGACCAGGTCGAAACGAACGACGCCATCGGTCAGGGAAATATTGCCGATACCGTCGATGAACATGGGAGTGGAGTGCATGGGAGTGCCTTTGTAGATAGGAAGTAAACGCAGGAGTTTATTGCAGAGCCGGGGCCCGGTTGGCGCCCAGCCTCGTTCGGGGTCGCTGAAGGTCGGCGGTAGAGGCCTTTGTTGACGTTTCAAAAGTGAGTCAATTGTCAAAAATATGTGAAATTTAGTCACAATACAGAAGGTAACAATCCTTGCAATTCCGGCGCACTGCGCCTGAAAGAAATTTATGAGCACCACCATCATCATGGGCACTGCAGGCAATGACACCTTGCCGGGTACGGACGGCGACGACTCTTTGCTAGGTCTGGCCGGCAACGACAGTTTGCTGGGCGCCGACGGCAACGACACGCTGCTCGGTGGGCTGGGCAATGACACGCTGGACGGCGGCGCCGGCTACAACGTGGTCAGGGTGGTGGGCAGTGCCGACGCGTATGGCTGGAGCGTGAACTCGCAGGGCCAGGTGCTGCTGACCGACACCGTGGTCAACCCGGCTGATACGGTCGACGGCAGCAACGAGGGCACCGATCTCCTGGTCAATATCCAGGCCATCGAGTACGTGCTGCCCAATGGCACGCTGGAGTCGACCTTTGTGCTGGACGACCACAGCAATGCGCCGGCCGCCGGCAACTACCAGAGTCAGTACGGCGTCTGGGTCAGTGGCCGGGCGGATTTTTATGGCGACCTGGACTATTTCAAGCTGGCCACGGTGGCGGGGCAAAAGGTGGTGATGTCGGGCGCCGCTGGCTCGTCACGGGGTTACCTGGCAGACCAGCCCTATGGCTGGGGGATTCAAGAATACAGTGCTTACGTCAGCGCATCGGCTTACCGTGTGCTGAACTGGAGCCAGACGGGCGTGAGCGATCTGGTTTTCAGGAGTGATGAGCTGAACTCCGGCAGCCCGATGGCCTCCAAGAGCTACCGTTTTATTTTTCGCCGTGAACTCGATGGTGGCGATCTGTCCGACTCGCTGGTGGCGGGCAGCGATTACGAGCGGCTCGAAGGGGGGCTGGGCGACGATACGCTGACCGGCTCGGACCGCTCCGACTACCTCGGCGGTGGCTCTGGCAACGATGTGATGACGGGCAACCAGGGCAATGACGAAATCAATGGCAGCGACGGCTTGGCCAACGTGGCGATTTTTACCGGCAGCCGCTCGGACTATGCTTTTACCTGGACCGGCGACAACCTTGGTTTGACGGTGGCGGACAAAGTCGCCGGCCGGGACGGTACCGACACGCTGTCGAATGTGCAGATCTTGCGCTTTGCCGACGGCGATGTGCTGCTCGACGCCGAATCCAATTTGCCATCTTCCCTGGCGGCGGTGGCCATGGGGCAGTCCATGTCGGGCACCTTGCCGGTGGTCAATCAGTCGGGCAGTCAATGGGTTGATGTTGACTACTTTCAGCAAAAGTTCTCGGGCAGCGTATCGACCAGCACGGCCTTGCGCATCACGGTCAGCACATCGGGCAATTACGCGGGCTGGGGTGACGGCAATCTTCGTTTTTATTACAGCGGCACCACGGAGCAGCTGAGTTTTACCAATCTGGCGTCAAGCGGGACCGTGTCCCAATTTGATTTTTCCCTCAACCCCGGTCAGCGAGAAACCAGCTGGATGGTGTCGCCCCTGCGTTGGGGCGCCAGCACAGACTTCCTGGCAACTGCGCAACGCGCCGATGTCAGAGTCTCGGGTTATGCGATCAATTCGCAAAATCTGGCGCAACTCGGCGACACGACCGCTTACAGCATTCGCGTCGACCGTGTGCTTTACGGCACCACCGGCAACGACAGCGGCGCCACCGCCACCATTTTGGGCGATGGCGTAGCGGGCTACATCGATGCGCGCGCCGGTAACGACAGTGTCTCGGGCAGCAGTTCATTGGGCGAGCGCATCATCGGCGGCCAGGGCGACGACACCTTGCTGGGCAATGGTGGTGACGATGTGCTGATCGATAGCACTGGCCGCAACAGCCTGAGCGGCGGCGAGGGCAACGACATCATCGACGTGTCGGGGCTGAGCGAGGAAGTGGGCATCGCGATGGGCGCGGCCGAGCCGACGGCGACCGTCGATGGGGGCCTGGGCATCGACACCCTGAAACTGGCCAGCAACACCAACTGGGCTGGACTGAGTGTGTCCAACGTCGAGGTGGTCGATGGCAGCGGTGGCTTTACCTTCTTGATGCCGCAGCGGCTGCTGGCGCTGGGCATCTCGTCAGCCCAGAACCTGACCTTCAGGTTGGACCCAGCGCTGGCCAACGGCGGCAGCCTCGATATCAGTGGCGTGACGGGCGCCGTCAGTCTGCGCGGCACTGGGCAAAGCGACGTGCTCAAAGGTAACGATCAGGCCAACACGATTTATCTGCAGTCCGATGAGTCGACCGGCTCGGGCGTCGGGATCGACACGGTGGTAGCGGGCGCTGGCGACGACACGATTTACTGGAAAACCGGCAGAAACTGGAACAGCAGCACGCAGGCCAGCCAAATTTTTTCTGCATCGGATGCGACCAGTCTGAGCTACTTTGTCGAAGGAGACTTTGACGGTGGTTCCGGTACCGACAAGCTGACGATGTCGTTTTCGGACTATTACTGGCAGCACGCCTGGTGGGGCTATGTCTGGGAGTCCAACACCACGTACAACCGCACGCCGTCATGGCGTCTTGACCTGAGTCGTCTGACGCTGTCGAGTGTGGAAAAGCTCGAAATCATCGGCGACAACGCCGCCTGGACCCGCCCCAGCGAGCTGCGCCTGAGCCCCGCGCAAATTGCCGCGGTGTCCAGCCTCAGCGGTGTGTCCGCGCTGGGCATCGTGTCGGGTGGCAGCGTGTCGCTGACGAAACTGCAGGCGCTGGGCATCAACAGCTGGCGCATCGCTGATGCGGCGGCCTATACCATCACGGGCAGCAGCGGCAGCGAAAGCATCACCGTCGGCGCCGGGCTCAACGAGGTCTATGCCGGCGAGGGCAATGACAGCATCGTCATTGACGGCAAGGCGCGGGTCACCGATGTGCTCGACGGCGGCGTCGGCAACGACGTTTTGCGCGTGACCGGAGCCGATGTGGACCTCTCGGGCGCAACGCTGGTGAATCTGGAGTCGATTGAGGTCTCGTCCGGCTCGTTATCGCTCACAGCAGCGCAATGGGCCGCGTTTGGCAACATCAGCCGCGTCGCGGGCGCCACTACCGCGTATATCTTGTCGGTGCCGACCGCTGGCACGACCGCCATGGCGGGGGACTCGGTCTACGTCGGCTTGACCGGCTCCACCGGAGACGACCGCCTGATTGGCAATGCCGAGAACAATATTTTGGTCGGCGGCGACGGTAGCGATGTGCTCACCGGCAACGCTGGCAACGACCGCTTGGTCACAGGCGCTGGCCTGGACGCGCTCAGCGGAGGCTTGGGCGACGATGCCTTGGTCATTACCGGTAAAACCACCTCGCGCGACAGTTACGACGGCGGCGCAGGTACTGACACGCTGTGGGTGCTCGACGGGCAGGACCTGACGGCGGCGTCGATCACCGACGTCGAGTCTCTCAAAGCCAGCGCCAGCAGCGACGTGATCCCCAGGGCGGCGACGGTGACGATGACCGTCGAGCAACTGGCCGGCTTTCGGGAGATCAGCGCTGTGACGGTGCAACTGGTGGGCAGTGCCAGCAGTTTCGCGCTGGGTTCGGCCACCCAACTCACAGACGGCGCCCGCATCTTGATGCCTGACTCAGACCCGATGCTGGTGACGACGGCTGGCCTGGTGGGAACCAAGGGCGACGACAGCATCACCGGCAGCAGCGCCGCCAATTTGATTTACGGCGGCCGCGGCGGTGACGTGATCGACGGCGGGGCCGGCAATGACACCTTGCTCGGTGGCAGCGGTATCGACACGCTGGTCGGCGGCCTGGGCGATGACCGCTTTGAAGTACAGGCTCGGGAGTTCACGCAGTACCAGACCTTGAGCAGCGACCGCATCGACGGCGGCAGCGGCACGGACACCCTGGTCGTTTCATTTGGCGACTCGACGGGGCAGAGCTACAACGCCGGCTATTTGCTGGCCGATGGCGCCGTCTCCGGCATCGAGCACCTGCTGGTCAACGTCTACAGTAACAACAGCCTGCGGCTCGGGGCTGCTCAATGGCAGACCCTGTCATCGTTTGCTGCGGGAATGCCGTCGGGTAACCGTTGGGATTGGCTCGACCTGTACATCACCGGCGATGGCTCGGACCTGAGCTTGGCCCAGATGGATGCTGCGGCCAAGGTGCGTGCTGTCCGGCTCACGGGCAGTTTTGGCGACATCGACTTGTCCCACATCACGATGGGCCTGGCGGCGGGGTACAACGATAAAGCCGCCTTCAGTTTTTCGGTCTCCAGCTTTGACAGCTTGCTGATGGGCAGCGGCAATGATGTGCTGCGCATTTCGGGTGATACGAGCTTTACGGTCGATGCCGGCGCCGGTGACGACTGGATTCAGATAGCGGCGTCTGCGATGATGGATAGCGGGGTCCTGCGCGCCAGCATCGAGGGCGGCGCTGGCAACGACACCCTGGACCTGTCCAGCGGCGGCTTCATGGACCTGACGGGTCTGAGTCTGACCAATGTCGAGACCATCAACTACGGCACCACCACGCTGTTGGTCACCGAGGCCCAGCTGGGCTGGAGCTTCGAAGGCACCGGCGCCAAGTACACCAAGATCGGCAGCACGGTGGTTGGCACCACCGGCAACGACAGCTACAGCGGCACCGGTGGCGGCAGTTTTGAAGGCGGCAAGGGCAATGACAGCATCTCCAACGTCTACACCGCGGTGTTCTCCGGCAACATCGGGGAGTACGACTTCGAGCGTAGCGGCAGCACGCTCAGAGTCGCGCATCTGCGCGGCACGCCCATAGATGGCGAGGACGCCTTGTCGGGCGTGATGTCGCTCAAATTTGCCGACACCACCTCCAAGATCGATGACGCGCCGGACAACTACTGGCTCTACCAGCGCGGTCAAAACCTCGGCAATCTCACGCACGCAGCCTATGGCAAAGACATAGGCGGCAAGAAAAACTACGCCAGCGACATCGACGTTTACACCGCCACCCTGGTGCCCAATTCCCCTTTGGCCATCACGGGCTCGACCCCCAGCGGCAACTACTGGGACATGAATTTCATCGACACCGTCACCGGTCAGCAGCTGCAGTTCATGCCGCTTGTGGGTGACATCGCCTGGTCTTACAGCGCCGGGATGTCGGCCGACCGCAAGTGGATGCCGGGCTTTCAAACTGCGGGTGGGTTCAAGGCGTATGAGGGCGGCGAGGTGGTTTTCCAGATGAATGTGCAAACCAGCGCAAGCGTCAACAAAGGCCTGACGGACTATGTGTTCACGCTGAACTTCTTGGACGACTACGCCGGCACTGCGCAGACGCTGGGCGTGATGGATGCGCAAGCCGGTGTGGTCAAGGGCTATATCGGCGAGCGGGGCGACGCGGACTGGATCGCCACCACCTTGATCGCCAATACCCTCTACGAGTTTCACCTGCAGGGCGTTGCCTCAGGCGGTGGCACCCTGGTGGACCCCAGCTTGCAGTTGCGCAACGCGGCAGGCCTGCTGGTGGAATCTGGCCTGGACCAGCTCAGTGCGGACGGTAACGACGATGCCCTGTCGTTCATGCCAACGCAAGGCGGCGTGTACTACCTGGCGGTCACCGATGTGGCGGGCATCAACACCGGCTCCTGGACGCTGACGCAGCAAAGTATCGACGCCGTGTTGGGCGACTGGCGCAGCACCGATCGCGTCAGCTGGAGCGGCGCCAACAGCTTTGCGGTGAGCAGCGAGATCGACCGCCTGGGCGACCGTGACTGGTTCAAGGTCTGGCTCGACAAAGGCGTGACCTACAACTTTCGCGTGCAGGGCACGTCGGCCGGCGGCACCTTGGCCGACCCGCAGCTGTACCTGCGCACGGTCACCGGCATCCTCATCGACCAAAACGATGACGATGTCAATGCCGACCCGGGCCTGGCCTTTTCGGCCAGCGACTCAGGCTGGTACTTTCTGGACGTGGGTGGCTCGGGCGGCGGTGTCAAAGGCACCTACACCCTCAAAGGCTCGATGCTGGCCGACGACTATGCCAACACGGTCCTGACCAGCGGCGTGGTGCAAACCGGTACACCGGCGCACGGCCTGGTGTCTTATGTGGGCGACAGCGACTGGTTTCAGGTGGGCCTGAGCAAGGGCAACACCTACGTGATTGACCTGACCGGCGACATCAGCGCGGGTGCCAAGCTCGACCCGCTGGAAGACCCCTTGCTGGTCATTCGTGATGCCACCGGCCAGACGATCGCCCGCTACGACGATTTCGGTGGCTCGCTCGACGCGCGCGCCTATTTCACCCCCAGCGCCGATGGCCTGTACCACCTGGAGGCCAAGAGCGCCTTCAAATACGACATTGGCGCCTACCAGCTCAGCGTGTCGCTGGCGCCGCCGGACGACTATGCCAACGTGCTGGGCACGGCGGCCGGGCTCTTGAGTCTGGGCACCGTCATGTCAGCGGAGTTGGGCATTCCCGGCGACCGCGACGTTTTCAAGATCACGCTGGAGCAGGGCAAGGTCTACCAGTTCAGTGTGGGCGGTCTGTCCGGACACGGCGGCACCCTGAGTGACCCCTACCTGCGCGTGTTTGACAGCCGTGGGCATTTGCTGGACTTTGACAACAACAGCGGCGCCGGCAACGAC
>CAIMVC010000071.1 GCA_903844825.1 uncultured Burkholderiales bacterium
GGGGGTAACTGCGCCCATGTCGGCTCGACCAACCGACAAAACCAAGGCAATCGCTCCAAAACATCAACAGCAAGACGTTCGGATGCAAGATTCTTCACCCACTGGCTTATGCAAGGGAATACGGTGAAATATGCGGGCTAGGCTCGCGTGAGGCGTGCTGCCAACAATAGCCGCAGACGCACAGCCGCAAGGGCTGATCGACGACAGTCCGCGCCGCTGTGGCTGGCTGTAATCAGACCGTTGCCTGCAAAGGCAGGAGGTCTGCAGATGTCCCATGAACTGTTGTTTGCTGTGCAAAAGCACTGGGCTTCGCGCCTGCATTACGACTTCAGGCTTGAGCTCGGTGGTGTGATGAAAAGCTGGGCTGTTCCGAAAGGGCCCAGTCTTGACCCGCACGACAAGCGCATGGCCATCGAGGTGGATGACCACGCCCTGGCCTATGCCGATTTCGAGGGTGAGATCCCGCCCGACCAGTACGGCGCGGGCCGGGTCCTTTTGTGGGACCGGGGCAGTTGGTGCCCGATCGGCAATCCGCGGCAGGACTATGCCAGAGGCCATCTCGCGTTTGAACTGCGGGGGCACAAGTTGCAGGGCCGCTGGGCGCTGGTGCGCATCAAAAATCCCGATGGCAGGCGCCGTGCTTGGCTGCTGATCAAGCAGGCTGACGAATTTGCCCGACCCGCTGCCGAGTTCAGTGTGGTGGATGCCTGGCCGGACAGTGTGAAGTCACTGGTCGAGCCCGTCGCCTGACGGCGTGCGGGCCAGGCCTCGGGTCTTAGTCAGGCACCACCGCCGTGACTTCAATTTCCACGCGGGCACGCGCTTCAATCAGGCCGGCCACGGCCACGCAGGTCATGGCCGGGAAGTTGCGCCCCATCACGTCGCGGTAGACCGCGCCGAGTTCACGCTGGCGCGCCAGGTACTCCTCGCGGCTGACGACGTACCAGGTCATTCGCACCATGTGCTCGGGTCCGGCGCCGCCAGCCTTGAGCACGGCTGCGATGTTTTGCAGGGTTTGTTTGACCTGGTCGATGAAGTCATCGCTTTCAAATTGCTGCTCGGCGTTCCAGCCGATCTGGCCGCCCACAAAGATCTGTCGGCCGGTGGCGCTGATGCCATTGGCGTAGCCTTTGGGGGCGGTCCAGCCGGGAGGTTGCAAGGTGTTCATGGTGGGCTCTTGTGTGAAGTATTGAACGGCCGCGAAAGGGAGGTATTGCAAGTGCCCAAGCGCAGCCGGCTCAGGCCTGCTTGAGCTTGAAACGCTGCAGTTTGCCGGTCTCGGTGCGGGGCAGGGAGGCCACAAAGCTGACTTGTCGGGGGTACTTGAAGGGCGCCAGCGTGGCCTTGACGTGGTCTTGCAGCGCCTTGACCATGGCTTCATCACCGGTGTTTCCCGGCTTGAGCACCACCAGGGCCTTGACGATCATGCCGCGCTCCGCGTCGGGCACGCCGATCACGGCGCACTCGGCCACAGCGGCATGCTTGAGCAAGGCGTCCTCGACCTCCGGGCCGCCGACGTTGTAGCCCGAGGTGATGATCATGTCGTCCGCGCGGGCCTGGTAGAAAAAGTAGCCATCGTCGTCTTGCAAGAAGGCGTCGCCCGGGTAGTTCCAGCCGTCACGCACGTAGTTGCTTTGCCGGGCGTCGTTGAGGTAGCGGCAGCCGGTCGGCCCCTGGACGGCCAGCTTGCCGATGGTGCCGTGCGGCACTTCCTGGCCCTGCTCGTCCACCACCTTGGCCGTGTAGCCCGGCACCACCTGGCCGATGGCGCCGCGCCGGACCTGTTCCGGGCGTGAGGAAATGAAAATATGAAACATCTCGGTGGCGCCAATGCCGTCCATCATCTCGATGCCCGTGGCCTCCTTCCAGAGCTGGCGCGTGGCGTCCGGCAGGCCTTCGCCGGCACTCACGCAAATGCGCAGCCGGGGCAGCGACAGGCCGGCTGCCAGCGGTGCCATTTGCCGGTAAAACGTCGGGGCGGTGTAGCAGATGGTCGCGCCCACTTCGGCCATGAGCTTGAGCATCACCTGCGGCGTGTAAGGCACGCCCGGAAAATACACCGAGGCGCCGGCCCACATCGGAAATATCAGCAGGCCGCCCAAACCGAAGGTAAAAGCCAGTGGCGGTGAGCCCATCACCACGTCCTCGGGCGTGGCCCTGAGCACGTGACGCGGCCAGGCCTGGCAAGCCGCCAGGATGTCGCGGTGGCTGTGCACCGCCGCTTTGGGCAGGCCGGTGGTGCCAGAGGTAAAGGCCATCATGGCGATATCGTCAGCAGCCGTCAGGCAGCGCGGCAACTGCCCGTTTTTGGCGGCGGCCCGACTCTCCAGCGAGTGCGGCTCATGCTCCGCGTTAAAGGCCACGATGGACTTGAGTCTGCCGCCCGCTGCCTGCGCCAATTGCAACTCGCCCAGCAGGGCCGCGTCGCACAGAGCCAGCGCCGGTTCAGCCTTGGCGATGATCTCGCCGAGCTCCTTGGCGCGCAGCAGCGGCATGGTCGCCACCGCGATCAAGCCGGCCTTGACCACGCCCAGCCAGGCCAGCGCCATGCCGATGGAGTTGCCGCCGCGCAGCAGCACGCGGTTGCCCGGCACCAGGTCGAAATCCTGTGTCAGCACCTGGGCGATGCGCCCGATCTGCTCTCTCGCCTGGCGGTAGCTCAGGGTGACGCTGTCCGAACGCAGGAAGGCCCGCTCGTCCCAGCCGCGCGCCGTGGCCTGGTCGAGCAGCACATCGACCAGATTAGCCTGGTCCGGGATCTGGAGCTCAGGCAGGTCGTAGCGCAGGCTCGCCAGCGCGCTGGCCGGCGGCAGGCGCTCGTGCACGAAGCGGTCGCTCTGGGCTGAGGGTGCGGGCGCGGCGCTCATGGCTGCAACAGGGCTTTGCCGATGATGAGTTGCTGCACTTCGGTCGCGCCTTCGTAAATGCGCAGCGAGCGGATATCGCGGTACAGGCTTTCGACTTTGGTGCCCACTTTCACACCCAGGCCACCATGCATTTGCAGCGCCATGTCGATCACCTTTTGCGCGTTTTCCGTGGCGCACATCTTGGCCATGGCCGCCGCCACCGTGCGCTCGCGGCGCCCCTGCGCGTCTTGCTTGGCGCCGCTGCGTTCGCTCTCGTCGCGCAGCCAGGCGGCGCGGTAAGTCAGTAAGGCGGCCGCGTCGATCAGGGCCGACATCTCGCCGATCTTGGCCTGCGTCATTTGAAAGTCGGCCAGACGCTGGCCGAACATCTGGCGGTTTTGTGCGTGCCCTACGGCCTCGGCCAGCGCGCGGCGGGCCATGCCCAGCGCCGCTGCCGCCACCGAGGCGCGAAAAATATCCAGCGTCTGCATGGCCAGCTTGAA
>CAIMVC010000072.1 GCA_903844825.1 uncultured Burkholderiales bacterium
ATGCCGGGCCTTAGCCCGGGTGAGCGCAAGCAGCTGATTCAACGCGACATTGCCTTTGTCGTGCCTGGCAAGCAACTGTTTGCGCCAAAGCTGGGCATGATTTTGAGTGAGCAGTTTGGAGCGCCCACTGTCCAGCGGCATTCGCAGCATCTGAGCCCATCAACCCAAGCCTTGCTGATTTGGTTCTTGCTGCACCACCCCGTGGACGAGATCTGGCATCCCTTTGACGATGCTGCTGCCATGGGGTACGCCGCCATGACTGCCACGCGTGCGATTCGCGAACTGGTGGAGTTCGAGCTTTTGGACTTGTTGCAGCAAGGCCGTTCCAAATATCTGCAACTCAAGGCCAGCCGCCGTGACTTGTGGGATCAGGCCAAGCCGTATCTGCGCACGCCCGTGCAAAAAACTTTGTGGACTTTCGATGTCGACATCTTGAACTTGCCGGGGGCCATGATCTCTGGCGAGGATGCATTGGCTCGCTTGACCATGATCAACGAACCACGGCAGCGCGTGGTCGCTATTGCGTCGTCTGCCGTTGCACAAGCTCGGCAGCGAGGTGTCTTCTTCGAGCCCGGTGAAGTGGCTGATGGGTTAGCTGTTCAGGTTTGGCGATATGTACCGGCCATGCAGGTTAGGACAAACGTGGTTGACCCGCTTTCTTTGTGGGTCAGTCTGAAAGACAGCGCCGACGATCGGATTCAAATGGCCCTGGATGAGTTAGAGGAGCAGTTTCCATGGTGAGAGGGCTGTCGGTCTTTCAGGCCTGGTTCAAGGATTTCGAGGATCAGTACGTCTTGATCGGCGGGACCGCAGCCAAGATCACTATGGCCCAAGAGGGCCTTGAGTTTCGCGGCACCAAGGATCTGGACATCATCCTGCATATTGAAATGCTCACGCCGGAATTTGGCCGTCAGTTCTGGGCTTTTGTGCAGGCGGGTGGGTATCAGCTACAAGAGGGTGAAATCCAAAAAAAGCCTTGTCTGTACCGATTCCAAAAGCCGCTGGACGATGACTTCCCTTACATGCTGGAGTTGTTTTCGCGTGTGCCAGATGAGGTGAGCTTCGCACCTCCCGGCCATCTGACGCCCATCCCCTTCGACGAACAGATCTCCAGCTTGTCCGCTATCTTGCTGGACGAGGATTACTACCAATTCGTGCTCAATGGTCGCCGCAACAAGGACGGTCTTCCATCATGGGTGGGCGAGGACAGGCTGATTCCCTTGAAGGCTATCGCATGGATGGAGATGACGCTGCGCGCGGCACAAGGCGAGGTCATTGACTCCAGAAAAATCAACAAGCATCTGGCCGACCTGGTCCAGTTGTCATCGCTACTCAGACCGGGCGTCACCATTGAAGTACCTTTCAAGGTGCAGGCAGACATGCAGGGGTTTGTCGAGCGTGTTGTTGATTTGGATCCGAGAAAATACGCACTTGCGCTGGAGCGTATTTCCGCTGCTTACGGTTTAACAAAAGCCTAAGCTTGAACATTATTTACTGGACCGGTCTGACAGCTTGGTCAGTGCGGCTCAGAGAAAACCACGAATCAGCCAAAGGTCACCTCGCTGACCGCTTTGGCCATCCAGCTAGGCAAACCAGCGCGCGCCTGGCGTATGGCCTCCCACTCTTGGCTAGACAACTTGCCTCTGAGCACACGCAGCGCTGCAGGCGCGTGCTCTGGCCCTAGCCACATGAGCGCGCGTATGGCCTTGCCAGCTGGGCGCTTACCCAGCAGCATTTGGCAACGGTTGCCGTGTTTGAGTTCGACATCGCGGCTCCCCAGCTGCAAGCGCCGCGACGGTCCAGAGGTCAGGTAGATCTCGCGTGTGGGTACCTGCGTGGTCAGCCCCAGCGCATTGGCTTCTGCCGCTCCACTGGCGACCACGGTCTCGCCGCTGGTGGATTCAATCGCCTCTATCACTGACTCGGTCGAGGGAGGGCGTACGCCAAATCGTCCTTGAACCGGCAGCGAGTACGCCCCTCGTCCGACCCGAAGCAGGATGCCTTCACGTACCAAGCGACACAGGGCTTGATCCACCGCAGCACGCGAGCCCAAATGCAAAAACTCCTTGGGCGACAGTAACCCTCCCTCTGGAAGGGATTGCGCGTGCGCGAGGATGGATTGGGCAAGCAGGCTCATTGCTACGTCTCTTTTGTTAGAAGTTTAACTAAATATCTGACAAAAGGGCAGGCGGAGGCAGGCGTCTTTGGAGATGACGCCGAGGACGGGTGTATCAAAGAACTGGCGATACCAGCCCCAGTTCTTTGTTCGCCCCCTTATCAGTTCCGAGGTGATTTTTTGCAATAGCAGCGTTGTCCCTCTACTCACTGAAAGGAGTGAACATGCTGCTCACAACACCAGCTCCCGGAGCGTCTCAGCCGCTTCATGTCATTGCCGCCACCCAGGCCACGCTGCCTGACAAGGTGGTGCTCACGGAGGCCGACCTGGCTTCGCGCTGGGGCATGAGCCCCAAGACCCTGCAGCGTTGGCGCATGGAAGGCCGTGGCCCGCACTACCTCAAGCTGGGCAAGCGGGTCAGTTATCCCGTCAAAGCTGTCATTGCTTTCGAAAACGGCGTCCAGCACGTCTCCACCTCCCAAAAGGCCAACGGCTGAAAGGACCTCGCACCATGAACCACCTTCAATTGCACGAGGCAGCCCTGCCTGACCTCTCAGAAAACCAGATCAGCCGCCTGGCCAAAGACGAGCTTGTCCATTTCAGTCTGGCCGTGGAGCAGCTGCAGCACTGGAGCGAGCAGATGCGCCAGCGCATCAACCGGGCCATGGAAATTCGTTATGCCGAGCGCATCCGGCAAGCGGACGTGATGGGGCAGGGCGAGTCCCAGCGACTTCGCATCGATGACGGCGATTTGCAGATCGAGATGAGCCAGCCTGTGGAAGTCACCTGGGATCAAAAGCACCTGGCCGAGATTGCCGATCGGATGGTGGCGGCCGGTGACCGCGTCCAGGACTTCATGCGGGTAGAGCTGTCTGTCACCGAGGCTGACTACGCCCGCTGGCACCCGATGCTCAAGGCCGCATTTGAGCCAGCTCGCCAAGCGCGCATTACCGAGCCCCAGTTCTGCATCCGCTGGGCCGGTGAGAACCAGCTTGCAAGCCCACTGTGAACCCGGTGATCGCTAGCCACATCCATTGAACACTGAACCGAGATCCTTTCATGAACCACGATTCTTATCACTCCCATGCCCAGACACCTGCCGGCGGCGTCAACTGGAGCGACTTCAACGATGCCGATGCCCAGCAGGGCGGCTTCGACCTCATCCCCAAAGGCACCGAGGCGGTGGTGCGCATGTCCATCAAACCCGGCGGCTATGACGATCCGGACATGGGCTGGACCGGCGGCTACGCCACCGCCTCTGAAGAGACTGGCGCCGTGTTTTTGTCCTGCGAGTTCGTACTGCTCAGCAGCCCCTATGCCAAACGCAAGGTCTGGAGCAATGTGGGCTTGCACTCCAACAAGGGACCGACCTGGGGGCAGATGGGGCGCAGCTTCATCAAAGCCGTCCTCAACAGCTCGCGAGGGATTCACCCTGATGACCATTCGCCTGAGGCGTTACGGGCACGCCAAATCCGAGGCTTTGTCGAGCTCGATGGCGTGGAGTTCGCCGCACGGATCGGCGTCGAGAAAGACTCCAAGGGTGAGCAGCGCAACCTCATTCGCCTGGTGATCGAGCCAGACAACAAAAGCTATTCCGAGTTGATGACGCATAAAGCTCAGCGCGATGGCGGGCCAAGTGGGTCTGGTGGCTCTGGTGGTACGGGTGGTACGGGTGGTACGGGTGGGGCAGGAGGACCGGGCGGCGCACCCGCGATGGCTACGCCCGTAGGTCCCCAAGGCGTAACTCATGGCGCCACCGCTTATTCCAACCGTGTGCCCAACCCTCACGCCAACCAAGGACCTCCAGCATGGGCGCAGTGACAAAGCATGGCCATGAAGTGCTGGATTTGCAGCCGCCAGGCCAAAGGCTACGGGCATGTGGACATCCGCTATCGGATTGGACATCCCAGGCGCTACCCGATCGACTGGGTGTTTTGCTCCCGCCGGTGTCAGACGTGTTTCCACCAGCTGTATGTGCAGGGCATCAAGGCCTTGGAAAGGGGTCATGGTCCCGAGGAGGGCGACGTGATTGATGCGACCGAAGCCGAAATTTCTGCCATGCACCGATGCCTCAAGCCCTTGGGCGAGGCAGCACATGCGATCGGCATGAACAAGCCGCTGGGTCAATACAGCCAGGACGAAGCCTTGCAACTGATCCGCGCGGTGATCACCACCTACGTGGAGGTAATGGCCCAGGAGCATGAACGCACCAAGTACCCGCCGGTGCGCATGAACCTGGCGCCTGCCGCTGATAGGCCTACCGCCGGCTTAACCATCCCAGGGTAAAGCCGCCCCCCTTCTTTCATCAACCAATGTAGACCGCTGCCCAGCGGTCTGCAGGGAGAACCTTTGTCATGAATTTAGATATCTCGATGGCCGAGCACGCCAGTGCCCAACGTGCGGACACGTTTTTGAACGCGCAGCAAGCAGCAGCTGCGCTCAACCTGCCGCTGTACTTCTTCGTCAACACCTACAAACGCCAAGCACTCGGCATCCCGTTTTACAGCATCAACCGCTTGGTGCGCTACCGACTCGACGAGTTGCACCGCTGGCAGGTGGGCAAGGCGGCTCAGTTGGCCAGGGAGCAGTGGCAGCAGACACACGATGCGGCCCGACCAGAGACAGTGGGAGGCTTTGCCCATGCTTGATTTCAACGACGCGGCATCGCCCGCGTTCAGAAAAGCCAGTCCTGATCCCGCCCAACTGGCCCAAGAAAAAACCGAGATCCGTGAGGCTCTGGTTGCACGCTTGCCAGTGCTGGTGATGCAAATCTGGCCAGCGGGCAAACGGCGGCACAACAAGCTCCTGATCGGTGATGTGGCCGGTGGCCCCGGCGACAGCCTGGAGCTGCTGCTCACCGGCCCCAAGGCAGGCTTGTGGACTGATCGTGCCACGGGTGACGGCGGTGACGTCTTTGACCTGGTGGCCCGCTATCACGGCCTGGATGTGCACGGCCAATTTGCTCAGGTCATGCAAAAGGCCCGCGACTGGCTCGGTCGTGCGGCCTCTATCCCGGCTGCTACGGTCGCGGCCATGGCAGCTGCCGAAAAATTCAAAGCTCCGCCAGTGGATGAGCTGGGGCCGGCCACAGCCAAATGGGACTACCAAGATGCCAGCGGCAAGCTCATCGCAGTGGTCTACCGCCATGACCCGCAGCCCGGTCACAAGGAGTTTCGGCCGTGGGACGTGCGCCGGCGAAAGATGGCGCCACCCGATCCGCGGCCCCTGTACAACCAGCCCGGCCTGCTCAAGGCCGAGCAGGTGGTGCTGGTTGAGGGTGAGAAATGCGCGCAAACCTTGATTGACCTGGGTGTGTGCGCGACCACCGCCATGCATGGTGCCAACGCGCCGGTGGACAAGACCGATTGGACGCCGCTTTCGGGCAAGCACGTGCTCATCTGGCCCGACCGAGACAAACCGGGCTGGCAGTACGCCGACCACGCCTCCCAGGCCATTCTCAAAGCCGGAGCGATCAGCTGCACGATTTTGCAGCCCCCCACAGAAAAACCCGAGGGCTGGGATGTGGCGGATGCCGTGCACGACGGCTTTGACATCGCAGGCTTTTTGGCTGTGGGTGAGCGCCTGCCTGTCGTGCGTCAGGTTGACCACGACGACATGCCCACACCCATTGAGGGCATTGACTACGCCACCGAGGACGGCTTGGCGCTGGCGTTCTCACACGAGTTTGCCGAGGACTGGCGCTACTGCGCGCCCTGGGGCAAGTGGCTGGTGTGGAACGGCGTGCGCTGGAACGTGGACAAGGCTTTGTACGTGCAGCACCTGTGCCGCAAGGTCGCGCGCGTGGGCTCGCTCTTTGCCGAAGGACCAAAGCAAAAGTCCCGCTTGGCCAGCGCGGGCACCATGTCGGCCATCGAGCGCATCGTGCGCTCAGAACCCCGGCACAGCGCCACGGTGGAGGAGTGGGACGCCAACCCTTGGCTCTTGAACACCCCGGGCGGCATCGTTGACCTCAAAACCGGCATGCGTGGCCCCCACAACCGGGAGCGCCGCATGACCAAGGTCACCACGGCCACGCCCCAGGGTTTGTGTCCGGTGTGGCGCAATTTTCTGGTCAATGTCACAGGCGGCGACGAGGAGCTGCAGCGCTACTTGCAGCGGGTGGTGGGATATTGCCTCACGGGTGACATCAGCACCCACGCCTTGTTCTTCCTCTACGGCACAGGGGCCAATGGCAAGTCGGTGTTTGTCAACGTGGTCTCCACCGTCTTGGGCGACTACGCAGCCAACGCGCCCATGGACACCTTCATGGAAACGCGCACGGACCGCCACCCGACAGACCTGGCTGGTTTGCGTGGCGCGCGCTTTGTCTCAGCCACCGAAACCGAGCAGGGCAGGCGCTGGAACGAATCCAAGATCAAGGCCATCACGGGTGGGGATGACATCACGGCGCGCCTGATGCACCAGGATTTTTTTACGTACCGGCCGCAGTTCAAGCTGCTCATTGCCGGCAACCACAAGCCCGCGATCCGCAACATCGACGAGGCCATGAGGCGGCGCATGCACCTGATCCCTTTCACGATCACGGTGCCGGCAGACAAGCGCGATCCGCTCTTGAGCGACAAGCTCCTGGCCGAGCGCGATGGGATTTTGGCCTGGGCACTGGAGGGCTGTTTGCTTTGGCAGGCCCAGGGCTTGAAGCAGCCGCAATCGGTCGTGCAGGCCACCGAGGAGTACTTCGAGGCCGAGGACGCCATGGGTCGCTGGGTGGCCGAGCGCTGCAACCAGGGCTCCAACTACAAGGCGCTGACTGCCACGCTCTTTAACGACTGGAAGCAGTGGGCCGAGATGAGCGGGGAGTATGTGGGCACCCAGCGCCGCTTCTCGGATGCCTTACTCGCCCGGCGGTTCGATAAATGGCGGAACTCCATGGGCGTACGCGGCTACGTCGGCTTGGACTTGAAGCAGCCCACCGCCATGCCTGCCCGTATCTATCCCTACAACGACGAATGAGTGAGACACCCCCATGAAAATTTCATTGAATCTCGGCCGTCTGACGCAACTGACGGTTCAAAACAGTAGTCCTCTACGCGGGCGTGCGTACGCGCATATAGAAGCCTTGTGCTTTGCCGCGTCGACTGCGTCAGCACCCTGGGCCAAACCACTGAGCTCATTGCCTGTGTTCAAGCCGGCAGCAGCCGGCATGAACGGATCGGCGGCGCATCCACACAGGGTTAATCCGAGCAAAGGAGGCCGCGCATGAAATGCCCTGAGCCTCGTTACCCTTCGCCCCTGGGGCGCATGCAGGCCACGCCCATGGATGCGGAAGCGACCAAGCGCCAAGGTTGGCGAGAACAGCACATCCTGGTTATCACACCAGAAGATAAGCGTTTGACCTTCCTGGAGCGGCAGTTGATCCACAGCATTGGCGAGCGGCTCTATGGTCATCCCTCAGGCCAGCGCTACCGCGACCAACACCTCACGCAGGGAGGTGACCATG
>CAIMVC010000073.1 GCA_903844825.1 uncultured Burkholderiales bacterium
CTTGTACACAACGTTGACCATGCCTTTGGCAAAGCTATCCCTGAGCGTGAGGGTCAGCACCGACCCGTTGAGCGCGACACTTTCTACCGGGTTGATGAGGCTGCCCGTGGTCACCGTAAAGTCTGTCCTGGCGGGGAGCGCCAGCGGGTCCAGGGCCTCGCTGAAAGTCAACTCGATGGTTTTGCTTTGTCTGTCGCTGACCTTGATCAAGACCTCGGGAGCGAGGGTGTCGACAGTCGGCTCGCGCGTGACTGCGGCGCTGGCATTGCCTGCCGCATCAGTCTGCGTGGCGCGTAAAGTCTGAGCGCCCTCGCCCATGGCCGCTTTATCAGCATCGACCAGCGTGTAACGCCAACTCGTGCCGGTGACAATGGCGGCCCGATTGACGCCGGCAATACTCAGGCTGACGGCTGCGCCCTCTTCGTTGGTGCCGCTCAGCACGCTGTGGACTTCAGTGGCGTTGACGCGGTCGTCACCCGCCACCGTGTTGATCGTTGGCGCTACGGGCACACCCGTGTCAACGTTGATCGTCAACTGGGCCGCCGGGCTGACAATGCCTGAGGCGGTGGTCTGCACCACGCTCAAGGTTTCTGAGCCCTCGCCCATGGCCAGGATATCGGCGTCGACCAGGGTGTAGCGCCAACTGGTGCCGACGACCGTTGCCGTGCGCGTCTGCCCACCAAAGCTCAGCTTGACCGTTGCGCCGGCTTGGTTGGTGCCGCTGATCACGCTCTGCACTTCAGCGGCGTTGACCACGTTGTTGCCGGCCACGGTGTTGATTGTGGGTGCGGGCACCGACTCGCCCTGCTTGCCACCGGCGAGCGCGAGCCCGGCCAGGCCCACCGCCACCATCAGCCCAGTCGCCCCCGAGGACGCCGCGGCCACACCCACTTCTGCCGACGCACCAGAAGCGCCGGCAGCGCTAGCCGGAGCACTTGTGTTTGCCGGGGCCTGAGCCAGTAGCAATGATTCACCAAAGACGGGGGCGATGTCGGACCCGTAAGCCGACAGACTGCCCGAGGGCAGGTCAGCGCTGAGCGGGTCCGAAGCATTTTCGGATTCGCTGTCCGTAGCGCTCCCCGGCTGCTCCCGCTCTGCCGACTCAGAGGTCTGAGCGGCGGCGCTCAGAGAATTTTCAGGACTGTCTGCATCGAGGTCAGCCAGCGCGGGGTGGCGTTCGGTTAACCGGGATTTGACGGCCCCGGGCTTGCGCAAAACTGGACGCCCGACCCCAGCATCCGCCGCCTTGCTGCCTGCTTCTTCTGCCAACGGCGCCGTGCGGGTAACACCGGCCGCTGGCGATGATTTGTCTGCTGCGGGTGCGGGCGTAGGGTTCTTGGCCATGGGTGGTTCCTGGTGGCAGTTAAAGTGCTCAATCGCTAGGCGACTTGTTGGAAAAAAAGTCTGTGCTGTTGTTACGCCATGCCCGCCACAGGGCTTGTGCGCCTTGACCGGACCGCGCAGCTCCATCGCGTCTTGGCCAGTCCGCACTGGCGGCAGGCATGCGATGACCGGAACGATTCGGCTCCAGGGCGCGGTGAGTCCTGCAGGTTTACCGCCTTGTGCTCAGTCAACAAAAAAACTCTTGAAATTCAAGGCGCGCACACGCTTTATTTGTCACAAATTGTGTTCAAACGTTGGCAATTTAGTAATCACATGAAACAGGTATTTCCATGTGCTTTGCCTCCCATTTAAATAGGAGCCCCGGGCCCTTCAAGCCGTGGATAGCCCGAGGCCAGTCCCACCCATTCGCTGGGCCGCGAAGTCCTTTCGTGCGCCACCCGCAGTCCCCGCCTGTCCTCCGGACTGAGGACGAGCTTGTCTTTTTCAAGACATTGGCGCGCGTCTTCTCGCAAGGGGGGTGGTGAACAATTCGTGCTCACCAAGATCGCGCAAGTGCTTTGCAGGGGCGCCTGTAAATGCCAGGGCCCTTGCGGCGAACGGGCTTGTCTGGCTGCCGGGAACAGGCCGCCGAGTGGCGCCAGTTTTGACGCTCCCTTTCGGACGGTGGCGGAGGCCGATCGGCGTTAGTGAGCCGCCACTAATTGCGCCGGACTGCTCAGCAGTTCCCTGAACTCGGGCCTACAATTGCTGCACTGCAACATTTTTAAAAAGGCTCCCATGTTCAATACCCCCTCCTTCGACGCCCTCACCAAAACCATGAAAGAGAACGCCGCAAAATTCAACCCGGCGGCCACCCAAGAAGCGCTCAAGCCGATGATGGCCCACCTTGAGGCATGGGGTGAACTGGCGCAAAAGCAGACGCAAGCCGCGCAGGCGTCCATGACGGCGACGTTCGAATCCTTCAAGAACATCAAGGAGCCACAGGCGGCCTTTGAAGCGATGAAAACCCTGGCCGAGCAGAACATGGCTGCTGCCGCCAAGAACCTCAAGGACGTGACGGCGCTAGGGATTGCCCAGTTTCACACCAGCGTTGACGCCCTTGAAAAAGCCCACCCCCTGCCAGAAGCGTTTTCTGCCGTAGGCAAGGGCATGAAAGCGGCTGCCAGCCAGGTCCAGACGGCGGTTGAGACCGCCATCAAGGGCAACGGCAAGAAGTAAGTTATTTCAAGGCCCCATTCGGGGCCTTGCCATGTCAGCGGACCTGCCCTGCTGACGGCGAAGATCGCCTCCCGCCAATTCCAGCGCAAGCGACAGGTCGTCCCAACGAGCGGATCGAGCCCGTTGTGCAAGCGGCTCTAGGGCCCGGCATGAGCCAACGCGATTTCAGCGCTGCGCGCCCAGCACCACACGCAATTGCACCAGGGTGCCCGGCTCCCTGTTAGACACATTGAGGTCGGCGCCAATGGTTCGCGCGCGCGCCATCATGTTTTTGCGACCGCGACCCCTGACCGGCTGCGAGCCCATTCCTACCCCATCGTCTGCGACCGTGACCGTCAGCTGCGTGGCAACAGCGTCATAGGTGGCGTCGAGCCAAACGTTGCTGGCCTTGGCATGCTTGAGTGCGTTGTTGAGCGCTTCTTGCACCACCCTGAGAATTTGCAAGATCACTTTTTGAGAAATTTCGGGCGCGTGGTCGACTTGCAGGTTCCAGTGCAGTTTCAGTTCGGTGCTGACCAGCCTTTGTTGCGTCCGGAAACGAAAATCGACGAGGGCACTGGGCAGGTCCTTGGCGCTGCTGCCCAACGTGTCTACGATCAGATACAGGTCTGCAATGCTCTCTTGGAGCAACTGCGCCAGGCCGCCCTGCGTCATCGTATTTTGTTCGACCATCATTTTGGCAATGACCAGCTGAGAGCCAAAGCCGTCGTGCATGTCTTGCAGCAAACCCTCACGCTCTTGCGTTTTCGATCGTTCTACTTCGGTAATCAGCAAGCGCTCGTGAGCCTTCCTGAGCTCAGCCGTGCGCTCCACAACGCGCGCCTCCAACTGGGTGCTCAGCTCTTGTGACTGGACCAGGTTGAAAGCCAGCAAAGCCAACAACATGCCGCCGAACATGAACAGCACCCCGCTGTACCCATAGGGAATGAGGTACATGCCGACAAATGCAGAGTCCCCGGTGAACCTCAACCAGTCATAGGCGCTGGCCACCGTGATCACACCCATCAATACGGTCGCGATGATTTGCCTGGACTGGCGAGTTTTCCAGGTCCAGTACAGCATCAGGCCAGGCATCAGAAGGACGGTGATCAACAGCGGCAAATACAACCCCATCACGACAAAACGGTTGTTATCTGACAGGCCGATGAGGGCCACCGACAGCAGGGTGTAGGCCAACACACTGCGACGCATCCGCGGCGTGAGCTTGTCAAAAAAAACGGCAAACATCAAAATCAGCAAGTGCCCCGAAATAAACCGGCTGGTAAAGACCAGCCAGCTGAAGTACTCAGCTTCAACGATGGGCCGGGTCGTGAAAACGCTGCTATTGGCCAGGGCATTGACAATGCTCGTCAGCCCAAACCAAAGGTACACGGAATCCTTGCGCAAGACGACGCCCACCCCCAAGGCGAGCACGCCCAGCAAGCCGGACAGCCAGGTCAAGCCGGTCATAAGGTCGACTTGGAGCCAATGGCGCCAGCGGTAAAAATGGCTCTCGAGGGCATCAACGTCGCCTACCCAGACCGACGACAAGCCGTTGCTTTGGCGCGCATTCGCGTAAATCTCAAACCGAAGCTCGTTTTGCCCGGTCTTCCAAAATGTGGACGGCGTTTCAAACAAGTAGGCGCGGTGCAAGCAGCGCACGTCTTTGAGCTCGCCTCGTTCACACGCTCCGTACAGGTGCCCATTGACATAAACGGCCCCCGATAAAGCCATTTTTGGGACATAAATGCCCAGCGGCTTTTCGGGCAGGGCCGCAAGATCCACCCGCAGCGTGTAACTCACCAAGCTGCCTTCAGGAAGAAAATCGCTGGGTGCCAGCCTGTGCGGCAAATTGACACTTTGCTCGGCGCCCCGGCCTTTCAGGCTGGCCTGCTTGATTTCGACACCAGGAGCGACCGTTTCTACAGCCTGCACCCAGCCCGTGATCAGAAGGCCCGCGGCCAGGCAAGCCCAAAGAAAAAAGCGGCGTAACCGCATCAAAAATTCAGCAATCCGGAAGACTGGGCCTTGCTGATGGCCTGGCGCTGGTTCGACACTTGCAGCTTGCGGTACATGTTGCGAATGTGGGTTTGCACGGTCGAGAGTGAAATGTTCATCAGCTCGGCACAACCGGCGTAGCTGTTTCCTTTGGCAATGTGCTGCAGCAGCTGCAATTCGCGCGGCGACAGATTCAAGCTATTCGACGAGGGCGTGGCAGCGGGTGATCCGGCCAGGCGAAACAGGTGTCTTGCCAAAGCCGGACTCACCGGGTACTGCCCCCGCATGACCTGCTCAATCGAGTCGGCCAGCGACACCTCGGCATCGCCCTTGAGCAAATAACCATGGGCGCCTGCTCGAATCGCCGACAGGAAAGTTTCCTCGGCCGAAAACGTGGTCGTCACCAAAATGGGCAGCTCAGCGCAGCGCAGGCGCGCCGCAGCGATCACCTCGATACCCGACATGTCCGGCAATCCGATGTCGATCAGCGCCAGCTCGAATCGACGACCCGGCTCTTCCAGGACTCGCAAAGCACTCGCACCGTCCTGGTATGCATGGATCTTCCAGTCGCCCCCCATCTGGGCGAAGACGCGCGCGAATGTCTCCTGAAAAACAAGATCGTCTTCAACCAGGAGGATGCCAAGGGCGGACGAGTTAGGCACGAAGGGATTCCCAAGGCGAGAACGTCAAACTAAGGGCCTTCATTGTGGAAGAGATTAGGGGCCCTGTACATCACATTGAAATGTGAACAAGAAGAGCCATCGCGCTGCCTGGCAAAGCCATATCACCGGCCGAGGGCATGACCGTGAAGAAAAAAAGGCGACAGCGCTGCCGGGCGTTCCCGCTTGCCTGCGTATTTCAGGACCCGACTGCGTCTTTCAGGCACAGCCCCAGCAAACTGAAATAGCGACCCGTCAGGGCCGTCGGCGCAACATACTTGACGCGGTTGTCCTGCTCGTCCATGTTGAAAACAACAAAACCTTTGCGACTCAAGGCTTTGAGGCGCCGGTGAGCGGTCGTGGTTGAAACGTCTTCGAACATCTTCATGGCCTGTAGCACCGTCGTTTTTTGCGGCAGGGCCAACACCAGACCGTTCAACAACCTCACCTCGAGGTGGTCCAGCGCCGGAAAGTCCGGGGCCAGCCGCACACGATCGACAAGGCCCAGAAATTTAACGTAAGCCAGGTAGTCGGCGTCGCCCGTCTGGGCTGCGCTCTGCGCGTGGGAGGGCATCGGCTTAGCGCGTCACTGGGGATTAGGCCGTCTGAACAACTCGGACAAGGAGGTATCGAGGCTGTTGGCTAATTTCAAAAGCGTCTCCAGACTAGGATTGCCGACCCCACGCTCAATTTTTGACACCACCGTACGATCCACATCGGCCTCAAAAGCCAGCCGCTCCTGCGCCAGCCCCTGGCGCTTGCGGCAGTGCTTGAGGTTGCGGGCCAGATCGGCCCGAACCATTTCCATGGTGACGGACTCAAAATCCATGTCGAAATACATATGCGGCGGGAGTTTGCCTACGGGTGACGAACATCACCACGGCCTATTTGGCCACGGCCTTCCAAGCCACGGCGCAAAAACTACAAACTGTTGTCACGCACACAGTCTGTTGCCTGCACTGCCCTCGGCCCCTCGTCCGAAGCCCCGAGACTCTGCCCGACACTAGCCCTGTAACTACGCCGTTTGATCTGGGCTAAAAAAACCTGCGGGTCAACCTCGCACGCGGGGCAACCAGAAAGTAAAAAACACGTCAGTCACCCGCTCGGCGCGGCATCAGACAGCCCGCTGCGATAGCCAACGAGGCCGCGCCAGATGTGCTCAGCGCCGCTTGAGGACGTGAATGAAATCAGCGCCAGCGGTTTGCTGCTCGACCAATTCATTGCCTGTTTGCTTGGCAAAGGCCTGAAAGTCACGGGTCGAGCCAGCGTCGGTTGACACCACCTTGAGCAACTGGCCGCTGCTCATCTCTGCCAATGCCTTCTTGGCTTTGAGAATGGGAAGCGGGCAATTCAGCCCGCGAGTGTCGAGTTCTTTGTCAATAATCATGAAAATCTTTCAGCCGGAGCTTGGTTTGTACAGCCCATCGGGCGGAAATCGCCACTATTTTAAGCAACTTGGCCCGAAGATACGGAGGGGCAAGCGTGATCAGGGGACGCGCCAGCACACGCTCAACTGCGCTTGATCCACTCGACAAACTCCGGCTGGTAACCGCGCGACTTGAGGAAGTCAGCCAGCGCATAGCCCGTGCCGGCCGGCCAGCACTGAACGTCTTCGAAGGCGTAGAGCTTGTAGTCCACCAGCTCTGGCGACAAGCTGACCGCGCCGTGGCAGACCGCATGGTAGGCAATGATCACCTGGTTCATGCGCTGAAAATCGTAAACCCCCAAGAGCTTGAGGGCGCTGGCAGTCAAGCTGGTTTCCTCGGTAATTTCGCGGGCAATACCGTCTTCGGGGGTCTCACCCGCTTCCATGAAGCCGGTGATGAGCGCATACATCTTGCTCCCCCAGGCGGCATTACGGGCCAGCAAAATCTTGCCCTCGTACTCGATGACTGCTGCCAGCACCGGGGTCGGGTTGTTCCAGTGCGTGTAGTCGCAAGCGGTACAGCGCAAGCGGGACTTTTCGCCGCCGTCCTCCATTTGCGACACCATCGCCAGCGGGCTGGCGCAACTGGGGCAAAAACGAAAACCATTGCTCATGCAAGCACTCCTTCAGGCGGGAAACACGCCGGTCGACAAGTAACGGTCGCCACGGTCGCAAACAATAAAAACGACGACTGCGTCGCGCACGGTTTTGGCGATCTCCTGCGCTACCCAGCAGGCCCCCGCAGCCGAAATGCCAGCAAAAATACCCTCTTCCCTGGCCATGCGCCGGCACATGTCCTCGGCATCGGCCTGGCTGACCAGCATCAGCTCGTCGACATGGCTGGCATCGTAGATCTTGGGCAGGTAGGCCTCGGGCCATTTGCGAATACCCGGAATGCGCGAGCCTTCACTGGGCTGCGCGCCGATGATGCGGATGGCCGGATTCTTCTCCTTGAGGTAACGCGAGACACCGGTGATGGTGCCGGTGGTGCCCATGGCGCTGACGAAGTGGGTGACTTTGCCGCCCGTGTCATGCCAGATCTCGGGGCCAGTGGTTTCGTAATGGATGCGCGGATTGTCGGCATTGGCAAACTGATCGAGCATGACGCCTTTGCCTTCGGCCTGCATACGCTCCGCCAGGTCGCGGGCATGCTCCATGCCGCCCGACTTGGGCGTGAGGATCAACTCGGCACCAAAGGCCTTCATGGTCTGCGCCCGCTCAATCGACAGGTCTTCCGGCATGATCAGCACCATGCGATAGCCCTTGATCGCCGCGGCCATGGCCAGGGCAATGCCGGTATTGCCAGAGGTCGCCTCAACCAGGGTGTCGCCAGGCTTGATATCGCCGCGCTCCTGCGCCCGCTGGATCATGGATAGCGCAGGCCGGTCCTTGACCGAGCCGGCCGGGTTGTTGCCTTCGAGCTTGCCCAAAATCACATTGCCCCGCAAGGCGTTGTCAGCCGCGCCCAGTCGCTGCAGGGCCACTAGCGGCGTCTTGCCAATGGCGTCTTCAATCGTCGGATAGTTCATACCCTGCACTGTGCCATAATTTAGGGCTGCGCAAATTTGCAGCCCGGGTGGTGAAATTGGTAGACGCAGGGGACTCAAAATCCCCCGCCGAAAGGCGTGCCGGTTCGATTCCGGCCCCGGGCACCATCTCTGGGAACCCCGCAAACATGCGGGTTCCAACCGAATCAAGGCCAACCTTCACGGGTTGGCCTTTTTTCTTGTCTGCTTCCGTGTAGGCACCATGTAGCCACCGGTACCCCAGCGATGAGGCGTTGCTCAAATTATTTTACTTGGCGCTGAACAACATCAGCAAGAAGTGGACGATGCCGCACAGAGATTGGAAAGCTGCCTTAACCCGGTTTACCATTCAGTTCGAAGGCAGGATGCCCAAGGACTGATCCCAGCCCCGTTTACACAAAACTCTGTACACCCTCCGGTGATGTGCATATTCATGCGTGATTTGGACATCATCAGTTCTTGTTGGGTGGTTCTCTACGCCGCCGACAAAGGCTCCACGCTCAGGCGTAAGCCCACGGCGGCCAGCACTTTATGAACCGTGGTCAGCGTTGGGTTTCCGTTGGCGCTCAGAGCTTTGAATAAAGTTTTGTCGCCCATGTCGGCACGCCTTGCCACCTCTGCCATACCGTGCGCCTTGGCCACATGTCGCAGCGCTACCAGCAGCGCGGCCGGGTCTTCAAGGTCAATCACGGCCTCGATGTAGGCGGCAGCTTGGACAGGGTCTTTCATGGACTGAACCATGTAGTCATCAAAACTCACGTCACGCGGTTTGTTCATGGCTTGCCTCTTTCTTTCCAGTCTTTCAGATATTCAATGGCACGTTCTATGTCACGGTTTTGGTCGGCTTTATCGCCACCACACAACAGCAGCACCAAAACTGGCCCCTGCTTGCTCAGATACACCCTGTACCCTGGCCCATAGTCGATGCGTAGCTCTTGCACGCCATCGCGCAGGGGCTTGCAGTCGCCAAAGTTGCCAGCAGCCACGCGAACCATTCGCGCCTGTATTTGTGCTTTGGCCCTTACATCTTTCAAGGCTTCAAGCCACACAATCAAAGGTTGTGTGGCTTGACTGTCGGTGTAGATTCGAACATTCATGATGGTATCCTAAAGAATACCATTGCGCAATGACACTCATTGCTTGTCCAATTCGGCTTTGGATTTTTCATGCTGCAGCCCTCGAAGCAATGTGCACCACGCTGGCGCTGGTCTCAGTCAGGAATCGGTGCAGCGTCTCCAAGGCTTCCAGCTTTTCAGTGCGGTAGTCGTGGCCGTCATAGCTGCCCTCTTGCACACCGGTCACGCCATGACTCAGCAGTCGACCGCGTATCTCTTGGCTAACGCGAAGGCTAGCCAATGCGGTCTCCACGCCAGAACGAATGCGCTTTGCCTGAAACTTGCCCACGGGCTCATTGGTCGGCACCCACTCCACGCCAGCAGCAGCGGTCTTGGCCCATTCGGCAATCGCTTTGGCGCTCACGGGGGTTCCGCCACCATCCACCGACAAAGGGTAGTCACCGGGGTTCAGCACCAGCAAGGCGCTCAGGGCTTCCCGGGCAGCAGGCAGCAGCGGGATGCTGTGCTTTTTGGGCTCGCGGCCCGTGCGCCCCTTGGCGTCCACCAGTGTGATAACCCCCTGCCCCACGTCGGACCGGATCAACTGGCGCAGTTGCTCGATGCGCTGGCCACCTGTCAGCAAATGCAGGCGCAGCACGGCACCCCGTACCCCTTCCAGCGGCCCGATGGCTTGCCAATACTGGCGCAGGTGCACGGGCATCAAAGGGTTTTTGTCGGTCACGAGGTTGACAGCTACCGTCTCAGCGGGGGGATTGTGTTGCACACCATAGCTCTTGAAATGCACGGGCACCAACAGGCTCAGCTTGGATGTGCGGGCCATCTCAAAGGCAGCGCGGCAGTAGCTTCGCACCTTGCCAGCGGTGCGCTCTTTCCCGGCTTCACTCAGGCCGCGCAGCAAGTCGGCCATCTGTTCAGCGGTCACCAATGCTGCGGTGGTGTTGGCCAGCTTTGGTGCGCCTTCGGTCAGGTGTAGCTTGATGATGCCCCTCACCTTGGAGTGTGAGGTCTTGCCCTGGCGCTCCAGTTCGTTGGCGTAATCGGCCATCAGTGCCCCAAATGTGAACTTGGCAGCGCGCTCCTTTTCGGCCTTGGCTTGGGCTTTGGCCTCCGCCTCCGCTCGGTCCAGTGCTCTCGGGTCGTCGCCCTTGTCCAAAGTCACGGCCAGCGCCTGGGCTGCCTTGCGGGCGGCTTCAATGGTCCAGTCGGTCGTGGAGCCAATGGTGCGGCGAATGGTTTGGCGGTGCAGCTTTTTCTCGAACACGAAGGACTTGGCACCGGTGTTAGTCACCCGCACGCGCAGCGCAGGCACCTCGCTGTCTCGCATAAAGGCCTGGCACTTGATATCCGTGCGGCAGGTCAGGCGGTCGATGGCCCCCACGGTCAGGTTAATGCGCTCGGTCAGGTCCAGAAGTGAAGTTTTCCTGGGTCGCGCCATCTGTGTTCCCGCTTACGGTGTAGCCACTGTGTAGCCCAATTTCCCCTATTTCGGGGAATATAAATCAACAATTGTGGCTGTCACTTTATCCAGTATATTGGCCTAAGGATCATGTCCAAAACTCAGTTTGAGAGCCAGGCA
>CAIMVC010000074.1 GCA_903844825.1 uncultured Burkholderiales bacterium
CAGTCAGCGTGTCGGCGTGGCGCAAGTCAGAGGGCGTGCCGTCAAACACTATCTGCCCGCCTTTTTCCCCCTGGCCCGGACCCATGTCGATCATGCGGTCGGACGCCAGCATGACCGCCGGATCGTGCTCCACCACCACCAGCGTGTTGCCGGCGTCGCGCAGGCGGTGCATGGCCTGGGTGATGCGGTTCATGTCGCGCGGGTGCAAGCCAATCGACGGCTCGTCCAGCACAAACAAGGTGTTGACCAGCGAGGTGCCCAGCGCCGTGGTGAGGTTGATGCGCTGCACCTCGCCGCCGGAGAGCGTGCGGCTTTGCCGGTCCAGGGTGAGGTAGCCAATGCCAACATCACACAGGTATTTCAGCCGGGTGCGAATTTCTTCAAACAGCGACTTCAGCGCATGCGCCTCCCCGCTGCTGATGGCACTGCCAGCGGACGATGCATCGGTGGCCATGCTGTCAAAAAACTGCCGCAGACGGTCGATCGGCAACTGCATCAGATCATGAATCGCCAGCCCGGGCAGCGCTTGAAGCTGCGCCCCTGTCCACTGCACGCCGACCGGCATAAACCGCAGGGCCGGCGGCAACACGGCGTCGGCTTGCGCACGACTGCCCAGGCGCCAGAGCAAGGCCTCGGTCTTGAGCCGGGCACCACCGCAGCTTTGGCAGGGCGTGTAGCTGCGGTACTTGGACAGCAGCACGCGAATGTGCATCTTGTAGGACTTGCTTTCGAGGTACTCAAAAAAGCGTTTGACGCCGAACCAGTGCTGGTTCCACTTGCCATTCCAGTTCGGCGAGCCGTTGATGACCCAGGCCTGCTGCTCGGGCGTGAGCTTGTACCAGGGGGTGTCGCGCGGAATGCCGGCGGCTTCGGCATGACGCAACAGGTCATCCTGCGCCTCCTGCCAGGCTGGCGTCTGCATGGGCTTGATGGCGCCCGAGCGTAGCGTGAGCTTGTCGTTCGGAATGACCAGCCCCATGTCCACACCAATCACCCGGCCAAAGCCGCGGCAGGTCTCGCAAGCGCCCATGGCCGAGTTGAAGGAAAACAGGGACGGCGTGGGCTCGGTGTAACGCAAGTCGCTGTCGGGGCAGTGCATGCCCGTGGAGTAACGCCACATCTGCTCGCTCTGGCCTTCGGCTTGCACGTACACATTGATGCGCCCGCCGCGCTTGAGGGCGGTCTCGATGGCTTCGATCGCGCGCACTTTTTCCACCGAATGAATCCGAAATCGGTCTGCCACCACGTCCAGGAGTCTGGGGGTTTCGGTGCCGGGCGCCATGGGGGTGATTCCGGCCGCGCCGACTGCGCCGACGCCCTGGACGCCCGCGCCAGCCGCATCGCGCTCGGCATGCACCCGGGTAAAGCCGCTGGCGGACAACCACTGCTCGATCTGCTCGGCGCTGGTGTTGGCCGGCAGTTCGACCGGAAAGGTCAGCACCATGCGCGGATCGGCACCTTCGGTGCGGGCCATCAGTTCGGCGTAGATCGACTCTGGCGTGTCGTGCCGCACGGCTTGCGCCGTTTGCTGGTCAAACAGTTGGGTGGCGCGGGCATACAAGAGCTTGAGGTGATCATTGAGCTCGGTCATGGTCCCCACGGTCGAGCGTGAGCTGCGCACGGGATTGGTCTGGTCGATGGCAATCGCTGGCGGCACGCCTTCGACCTTGTCCACAGCCGGCTTGTCCATCCGGTCCAGAAACTGGCGGGCGTAGGCCGAGAAGGTTTCGACGTAGCGCCGCTGCCCTTCGGCAAACAAGGTATCAAACACCAGCGACGACTTGCCCGAGCCGCTGGGGCCGGTGACGACGGTGAGTTCGCCAGTGCGAATGTCCAGATCGATGTTTTTGAGGTTGTGCTGGCGAGCGCCACGAATCCGGATGAGGCCTTGGGACATGTACTGCGATCTTTGCTGGTGAAGGCGAACATTCTAGGCACCGCTGGCGCGCCAGTTGGCCCAGGGGGTATCGCGGCCGGCCCCCGCGCCAGACCCGGACGCGAAAAGGTCTCGCAGCCAACGGAAAACGGCCAGAGCTGAGGCTCTGGCCGTTTTCAGCGACCGGCACGCGGCCGGAGCGAATTACTTGGCTGCGGACGCTGCCGGCGCTGCAGCAGCAGGCGCCGCAGCGGCAGGGGCGGCCTCGGCCGGCTTGGCAGGCTCCACATGGGTAGCATCGACACCGTGCTTTTCACCGCTGAGGTCGATATCACCGCCTTTGCTAAGCACAAACAAGGCAATCGCAGCAAAAACTACAAATCCAACTGCAAGTTTCCACATCGTCGTTCTCCAAAAAAATCAAAAAAAAAGACCCTCGTCGTAAAACGAGAGTCTAGCGACTCTTACCCCACACGGACCTGACAAAGCAGGCCGTGCAAGGTCGAAAGTCAGGCTCAGTCGTTGGCGTAAATGTCAACGTCTTTGGTTTCCTTGATGAAGATCATGCCGATCACAAACGTGCCAGCCGCCACAATCACGGGGTACCACAAACCGTAGAAGATGTCGCCGGTGGCGGCCACCATGGCAAAGGCCGTGGTGGGCAACAGGCCGCCAAACCAGCCGTTACCAATGTGGTAAGGCAGGCTCATCGAGGTGTAGCGGATGCGAGTTGGGAACATCTCGACCAGCATGGCGGCAATAGGGCCGTAAACCATGGTCACCAGAATCACCAGGAACACCAGCAGGGCCAGCACCATCGGGGTATTCATGGCTTTGGTGTCGGCAGGCGTCGCCAGGCCAGCGGCCTTGCCGGCTTCGGCCACAGCTTTCTTGAACTCGGCGATAGCCTTGGCGCTGTCTGGCGCAAAGGCGTCACGCTTGTCGTTCAAGGTGGCGTTCAGCGAAGGAATCTCCTTGTCGCCCAGCTTGATGACGGCCACGGTACCAGCAGGCGCAGCCACGTTCTTGTAGGGAATGTAGTTTTCCGTCAAGGTACGCTTGGCGATATCGCAAGAGCTGGTGAAGTCGATCGGACGGGCAATCGGGCTGCCCTGGAACGAGCACTGAGCCGGGTCAGCCGTGACGGTCACGGGCGTGGCTTTTTGAGCCGCCACCAGCGCTGGGTTGGCATAGGCCTGCAGCATCGGGAAGACCGTGAAGTAGGTCAGCGAGGCAATCAAACACCCCCCCATGATGATGACCTTGCGGCCGACCTTGTCAGACAAGGCACCAAAGAAGATGAAGAACGGTGTGCCGATGATCAGCGAAGCGGCGATCAGCAAGTTGGCCGTCTTGGCGTCCACCTTGGCAATCGATGTCAGGAAGAACAAGGCGTAGAACTGACCGGAGTACCAGACCACAGCCTGGCCAGCGGTCAGACCGACCAGAGCCAAGATCACGATCTTCAGGTTTTTCCACTGACCGAAGGACTCGGACAGAGGCGACTTGGAGGTCTTGCCTTCGGCCTTCATTTTGGCGAAAGCCGGCGACTCGTTCATGGACAGGCGGATATACACCGACACGCCCAGCAACAAGATGGACACCAGGAAGGGAACGCGCCAGCCCCAGACGTCAAAGTTGGCACCGGTGAGTTCACGGGTGACCAGAATCACGATCAGCGACAGGAACAGGCCCAGCGTGGCGGTGGTCTGGATCCAGGCGGTGTAAGCGCCGCGCTTTCCGTGTGGCGCGTGTTCAGCCACGTAGGTGGCAGCGCCACCGTACTCGCCGCCCAAAGCCAGGCCCTGCAGCATGCGCAAGCCGACCAAAATGATGGGCGCGGCAATGCCGATGGATGCGTAACTGGGCAACAAGCCGACGACGAAGGTGGCCGAGCCCATCAGCAAGATGGTCACCAAGAAGGTGTATTTGCGACCGATCATGTCGCCCAATCGACCGAAGACCAGCGCGCCGAACGGACGCACCAGGAAACCGGCAGCGAACGCCAGCAGGGCAAAAATGTAGGCCGATGTGGGGTCCAGACCGCCAAAGAATTGCTTGGCAATCACCGCTGCGAGCGAGCCGTACAGGTAAAAGTCATACCACTCAAACACGGTGCCGAGGGAAGAGGCAAAAATCACCTTCTTCTCTTCGGCGCTCATAGGCCGGTTGGCCACATCTGTTGACATATGTCGTCTCCTTAAACAATTGAACTGAGCGACCCGGTGTGAGCCACTTGGACCCGACTATCAACATTACGGCTGACCCGGTTCTGACACGGCCGCAAGATGGATGAGGAAAAAACTGAATGGCGACTTACAAACCAAGTAGTAACCCTTGGATTTAATTTCTCGATGCGGCATTTGATGTCTGCATTCGACCCAAAAGCACCTGGGAGGTCTCGCCGAGACAGCTTTCGCCTAAGGGAAAGCACTAGGAAAATTTTTCTTGAGGAGCCAGCCTCAAGCGCGCAGAAAGCCCGACGGCGTCTGCGGCGCCTGGTCCCAATCAGGGCTTTTGAACCAGTCCCCACCTTCCAGGTAGCTGCGCAACATGGTCAAGGCGTCAAGTCCCCAAAAGAGTTTGCCGTCCACTTCAAGCGCGGGAACGCCAAAGCAGCCCAGGGCCATCGCCTGGTCCGAATGCGCACGAAGTTGGGCCTTGACCTCGTCGGCGCCCGGTGCTTTGCCAGGGTTGAGTCGCTGCGTCAGCTCAAGCAGGCGCGCCGCATCGACGGAATCGGCACCGCCCGTCCAAACGTGGCGAAAAATCGTCTCGCACACATAGCGGTTGGGTTGCCCTTGGCCTTGGTCATCGCAGGCAACCGCCAGGCGCAACAAGGCCAGCGGGTTGAAGGGGTGCGCCGCCGGCATCTGCAGCGGCGTGCCTTGCTCATGAGCCAGCCACAGCACCTGCCGGTACGTCCAGTCGCGCTTGGCAGGTATTTCGGCAGGGCCCAGGCTACCGTGGTGCTTGAGGATGGCGCCCAGAAAGACCGGCTTGTAGCTCACGCTGTAACTCAAACCCATGAGCACTTGAGGCAGTTTCTCAAAGGCCAGGTAGGCAAAAGGTGAGATGAAGTCGAGGTAAAAAGTGATGTGCTTCATGGTCGGCAAGGTAGGCCCCTGTTCAGCAAAAGAAACGTGAAAAGACGAGTCGCCCGCGCCGGTTTCATCAGGCCATCAGGGCGATAGTCCGTCAATTCGCCAATGCGTCAATGCGGCTGGCAATTTTTGCCCACACGGCCCGCTGGGCCTGCGGCCCGCTGCCGCCCCAACGGGCGATCTCGTCGAGCGTGCGAAAGCAGCCTTCGCACACACCCCTGGCCGCGTCGATCCGGCAGACAGACAGGCACGGCGACGGCACGACCGCATCCGGTGCGCTGAGCTGCACGCTGCGGGCTCTGTCGGCCAGCAGCGCCGCCGGTGAGGCGCCGGACGTGGCCGCGCCTGGCCCCTGGCTGGCTTCTGCTGCCGCGACGTCCACCACCGGCGCGCCAGTCAGCGCCTCCAACTCGCCCGGGCTGAGCCGGAACACCGCATGCGGATGCCCAGCGGCGGCCCAGACCTCGTCAAAACGAAACAAACTGATATCGATCAAGGCCAGCACCGGCCCGGCGTGCGCCACGGGCGCGACACCCCCAATGGAAAATCCGGTGCGGGCCTTGACGAAGTCGGCGTCCGCGCGACCTAGGCGCTGACCGTCAGCACACGTGAGCGCCTGAACGGCCTTTTCATCGACCCGCCGGTCGCCCGAGGTGATGACCAGCACCGCCGCCTCGTCGGGCTTGCGCTTGAAAATGATGCTCTTGGCAATTTGCCCGAGCGCCACGCCGAGCCCGTCAGCGGCCTGCTGCGCGGTGCGTGCAGCGTCGTCAAGCATGAGGGGGCTGTGCGCATGAGAGCGCTCAACCAAAAACCGGGCAACACGCTGAACCCCTTCAGGCAGCGCCGACAACTCGGCACCGCACATCAGGCCACCCGCTTGTTCAAGAGCGCCGTCGCCGCGCGCGAATTGGGCTTTCGCTCAAGAAAGTCACTGATGAATTGGCCCGCGTCGACCAGCTTGTCCAGGTCAATGCCGGTCGCGATGCCCATGCCGTGGAGCATGTAGACCACGTCTTCGGTGGCCACGTTGCCGGTGGCCCCCTTGGCGTAAGGGCAGCCACCGAGACCGGCCGACGATGAATCGTATTGCCAGACACCCATTTCCAGGGCAGCCAGGGTATTGGCCAGCGCCAGGCCATAGGTGTCGTGAAAGTGCCCAGACAGCTCGTCAAGGCCGTAGTGCTTGAGCGCCGCCTCCATGGCGCGCTGCACCTTGTCAGGCGTGCCCACGCCAATGGTGTCGGCGACGCCGATGTGCTGCACGCCAATGTCTTTCATGAGTCGCGCCACCAGCTCAACCTGAGCCGGCGCGACATCGCCCTCGTAGGGGCAGCCGACGGCGCAGGAGATCGCACCGCGCACCCCGATCGAGCGCTCTCGGGCGGCGGCGACCACCGGCCGAAAGCGCTCCATGCTTTCAGTGATCGAGCAATTGATATTGCGCTGGCTGAACGCTTCGCTGGCGGCGGCAAACACCACGATCTCGTCGGGCCACTGGGCGCGCGGGGCCGAGACAGCGGCCTCAAAGCCCTTCATATTGGGCGTCAGCACTGAATGGCGAACGCCCGGCTGGCGCCGGATGCCGGCCATGACCTCGGCCGCGTCCGCCATTTGCGGCACCCACTTGGGCGAGACAAAGCTGGTGACCTCGATCTCGCTCAGGCCAGCGTCTTGCAGGCGGTGCACCAGCTCGATCTTGACGGCAGCCGGCACCGGCGCTTTCTCGTTTTGCAGGCCGTCGCGGGGGCCGACATCGACCAATTTGACTTTGGAAGGAAATTTCATACGCTCAGTATCCCATTGGAAGATCGACCACACCGGCGATGCTGGCAAGCGCCACGCCATCGGCCAGCTGTCCAATTTTGCCGGCAATCTGCGCGATGCTGTGGTCGCGCAGCGTGCGCGCCGAGGTGTGCGGCGTGATGTGAATGCGGGGGTGCGCCCAAAACGGATGATCAGCCGGTAGCGGCTCGGTGCGAAACACGTCTAGCGTGGCACCGGCCAGCGGGCCGCTGTCCAGCAGGGCCAGCAAGTCCGCGTCGACCAGGTGCGCGCCGCGCGCCACATTGATCACGTAGCCGCCGGGCTGTAACTGGCTCAGACTGGCGTGGTTCATGATGCCTTGCGTCTGGGGCGTCAGCGGCAACAGGCAAACCAAAAAACGACTGGCGCGCAGGAAGTCCAGAAAACCTTCGGGGCCGGCGTAAGTGCGAACGCCCGGCACCGACTTGGGCGAGCGGCTCCAGCCATGCACCGCAAATTCAAATGACTGCAACGCCCGCGCCACGCGCTGGCCCAGCACACCCAGCCCCATCACGCCCACCGGAAAGTCATCGCGCCGGCGCGGTTTGCGGTAGGACCACTGGCCGGCCTCAGCGGCCGCGCTGTAAAGGTCGAACTCGCGAAAGTGTCGGATCACTTCGTGGCACACATACTCGGCCATCTGCACCGACATGCCCGCGTCGTCGAGCCGCACCACCGGCACACCGGCGGGCAGTTGCAGCTTCATCAGCGCGTCAACGCCCGCACCAATATTGAAAATCGCCTTGAGCTGCGTTTGTTCGTCCACAAAGCGCTGTGGCGGCGCCCAGACCACCGCGTAATCGGCGGGCGCTGCGCCTTCGACCCAGAGTTCAACCTGCGCCTGCGGCAAGGCCTGCCGCAAGCCCATGAGCCACGGTTCGGCATTCGTGTCGGTACAACAAAAAGTGATGCGCATGGGAAGTTCAACGCAGCGTTCAAACCACCATGGTCAGCAGCTCGGAGCCTTCCGGCACCTGGTCGCCGGGGGCGTACAACAGCTCGTCAATCACGCCATCGGCCGGGGCAGCTATCGTGTGTTCCATCTTCATGGCTTCCATCACGGCCAGTGCCTGGCCCCGGCTGACCTTGTCGCCCGCCTTGACCTGAAAGGACACGATCTTGCCGGGCATGGGCGCTGTTAAGCGACCCGCTTCGTGCTGCGCCACCCCGGCATGGGCCAGCAGGTCAATGGCGGTGATCTGCGTCGCACCCCGGGGCGAAAAAACGTGCACGTCCTCACCATGGCGGTAGGCGCGCAAGGACTGGTGCTCGCCGCCCACGGTCAGGCTCAGCGCGCTGCCATTTGCCTCGAAGGCCAGTGGCAGCGAGGCACCGGCGATGTCCAGGCGCATCGAGCCATCGTGCAGACAGACCAGCTGCGCCGGCGAGCGCTCGGCGTGGAACTCGAACTCAAAGCGGCGCTGGCTCGGGCCGTGCGAACGCCAGCCGTCGGTGCGGCTGAAGGGGTCGGCGCACTCGCCATTTTTCTGGTCGGACAAGGTCAGCGCCACGGCGGCGGCGGCGGCCACCTGCAGACCCAGCTTCTCCTGCTTGAACAGCACAGCCTCTTCGCGAGCAATCAAGGCGGTGTCCAGATCGGCCTTGGCAAACGAGGCGCTTTGCACCACATGGCGCAAGAACTGCACATTGGTTTGCAGCCCAACAATGTGAAACTCGCTGAGCGCCTGGTCCAGCCGCGCCAGCGCCTGCTCACGCGTGTCGCCGTGCACGATGAGCTTGGCGACCATGGAGTCGTAATGCGGCGAGATGGTGTCGCCCTCACGCACGCCGTCGTCAATGCGCACACCATGATCGCTGCGCTCGAAGTGACTGGCCAGCGGCTGCCCATACACCTGCAAGGTCCCGGTCGCTGGCAAAAACTGCTTGTCCGGATTCTCGGCGCAAATGCGCGCTTCAATCGCATGGCCGTGAATACGCAGTTGCGCCTGCTTCAAGGGCAGGGGCTGGCCAGCGGCCACGCGCAGCTGCCATTCGACCAGGTCCAGGCCCGTGATTGCCTCGGTCACCGGATGCTCGACCTGCAGGCGGGTGTTCATTTCCATAAAAAAGAATCTGGCCCCCACGCTAGCCACTTCGTGTGCTGCGCTGGCCCCCACACTCCCCCCGCTACCGGCAGTGCGTCCGTCGAGCTGCTCGACGATGAACTCAACCGTGCCGGCGCCTACGTAGTTGACTGCCCGTGCAGCGGCTACTGCCGCTTCGCCCATTTGCTGGCGCAGGGTCTCGGTCATGCCGGGCGCGGGCGCTTCTTCCAGCACTTTTTGATGCCGGCGTTGCACGGAGCAGTCGCGCTCGAACAGGTACACGTAGTTGCCGTGCATGTCGCCAAAGACCTGGATCTCGACGTGGCGCGGGCGCTGGGCGTATTTCTCGACCAGCACCGCGTCACTGCCAAAGCTGTTAATTGCTTCGCGCTTGCAGGAGTCGAGTGCGGCTAAAAAATCGGCCGGCTTGTCGACCGCGCGCATGCCCTTGCCGCCACCGCCGGCACTGGCCTTGATGAGCACCGGGTAGCCGATGCGGTCGGCCTCGCGTTGCAGCAGGGCCGGGTCCTGGTCGCTGCCGTGGTAGCCGGGCACCAGCGGCACACCGGCTTTCTCCATCAACTGCTTGGACTCAGCCTTCAGGCCCATGGCCTTGATGGCCGAGGCCGGCGGGCCGATAAAGACCAGACCGGCGTCGGCGCAGGCCTGGGCGAACTCTTCGTTTTCGCTCAAAAAGCCGTAGCCCGGGTGAATCGCCTCGGCGCCCGTCGCGTGCGCCGCCTCGATGATGCGCTGCCAGCGCAAATAGCTGTCTCGGGGCGCAGAGCCCCCGATATGCACTGACTCGTCGCAGGCAGCGACATGCTTGGCACCCGCATCGGCATCGGAATAAACCGCGACCGTCTTGATGGCCATGCGTCGGGCGGTGGCCGCCACGCGACAGGCAATTTCACCGCGATTGGCGATCAGGATTTTCTTGAACATGGGGACTCCGGTAGCGGGTTGCGGTACACAAATAGGTAGGGAGATGAAGCGCGCTCAGGCCAGCCAGGCCGCTGGCCGCTTTTGCAGAAAGGACTGCAAGCCTTCCTGGCCCTCGGCGCTGGCGCGAATATCGGCGATGCGGCGCGCCGTCTCGCTACGCAACTCGGCGCTCATGGGCGCTGCGCAGACGTCTTGCACCAGCTTCTTGCAGGCGCGTGAAGCTTGCGGGCCGTTGGCCACGATCAGTGCCACCAGCTCGGCCACGCGGCGGTCCAGGTCCTCGGCGCTGCACAGCTCGTGCACCAGGCCGTGAGTTTGGGCCTGCGCTGCGCTAAACCGTTCGGCCGTGACCATGTAGCGCCGGCAGGCCTGCTGGCCCATGGCGCGCAAGACATAGGGGCTGATGGTGGCGGGCAGCAGACCCAGGCGTGCCTCCGACAGGCAAAACGTCATGCTGTCAACGGCCATCACCACGTCGCAAACCGCCGCCAGCCCCATGCCGCCGGCATAGCAGTCACCCTGCAAACGGCCGATGACGGGCACTGGGCATTGGTCCAGGGTCCAGAGCATGTCGGCTAGTTTTTGTGCATCGGCGCGGTTTTCTTCCCAGCTGTAGCCGGCCATGGCGCGCATCCAGTGGAGGTCGGCGCCGGCGCAAAAGGCCTTGCCTCGCGCACCCAGCACGATCACGCGCAGATCGGGCTCTTGCGCCAGGCCAGCAAAGCTGCTGGCCAGCGCGGCGATCATGTCTTCGTTAAAAGCATTGCGCACATCGGGCCGGTTCAGCCAGACCTCGGCCACATGGGACGAGGGACGAATCACTTCAACAACAGGCGGTGCAGTGGTCATGGCAGAAATTTCGATGAATAAAAAAATGTAGCGCCGGGGTCTGGACCCGCGCAGTCAATCAGTAGCGCTTGGCCACTTCCTCGAGCATGACTTCGGTAGCGCCGCCGCCAATGGCCAGCACGCGGGCATCGCGCCACAGGCGCTCGATGGCGGTCTCGCGCATAAAACCCATGCCGCCATGAAACTGCTGGCAGGTCTGCACCACTTCGTTGACCAACTCCCCCGTCAGCGCCTTGAGCATGGAGACTTCCTGCACGATGTCATGGCCCTGCGTGACCGACCAGGCGCAGTGGTACATGAACTGCCGGGCGGCGCGCGTCTTGGCGTCGAGCATGGACAGGCGCTGGCGTATGGTTTGCTGGTCCCACAGCGTGCCGCCAAAAGCCTGGCGCTGGCGCACATAGTCGAGCGTGAGCTGTAGCGCGCGGGTGCAATGCCCCACCGCCATCGCGCCCAGCGCAATGCGCTCGGTCTGGAAGTTCTTCATGACCGAGTAAAAACCTTTGTTTTCTTCGCCCAGCAAGTTGTCGGCAGGGATGCGCACATTGTCGAAAATCAGCTCGGCCGTGTCCGACGACAGCCAGCCGGTTTTCTTGAGTGCTCGGCCGACACTGAAACCAGGCGTGCCTTTTTCAACAATGAACATCGACATGTCCCGCTTGCCGGGGCCGGTCTTGGCGGCCACAAAGTACAGGTCGGCATGCACGCCGTTGGTGATGAACATCTTGCATCCGTTGATCACCCAGTCGTCGCCATCGCGCCGCGCATGGGTGCGAATGCCCGCCACATCAGAGCCGGCGCCCGGCTCGCTGATACCCACCGCGGTGATGAGTTCGCCCGAGGTCACGCGGCGCAGGTATTTGCCCTTTTGCGCGGGCGTTCCGGCGTGGTGCAGGTGCGGGCTGGCCATGTCGGTATGGACCAGCACGGTGATGATGAAGCCGGCAAAAGTCGACTGCGACAGCGCCTCGGCAAACACCAGGTTGGTCAGCCCATCGCCCTCACCGCCACCGTATTGGCTTTCATACATCAAGCCAAAAAACCCCGCCTGCCCCATGCGGCGCAAGACTTCACGCGGCACCATGCCCGACTCTTCCCAGGCCATGCCATGCGGCTCCACCTCCTTGGCAATGAAGCGGGCCACCTGGTCGCGCAGGAGTTGGTGTTCGGGAGTGTCGTAGATGGTGTGCATGGCGTGGGCTTTCAGGGCTTTGAGTGTGCTTTGCCTTATGCGGGACGAAAGGCTTGCTGCTGAAGGAAATAAACGAGGTCCAGCTCCGGGCAGGGCTGCCCCAGCAGCGTCAGGGCGGCAGTGATCTGGCCGCGGTGATGCGTGGCGTGGTTAAACACATGCGCCAAAGTGAGGGCGAATGGCACTCTGGCAGGCGTTCCCCGCATGGTGGTGTAGTCCAGCGTTCCGTCGAAGCGAGCTGCGGGCCATGACTGCATCAAAGGCTCCCAGCGCGCTGCGCCATCACTCAAACGGCGAGCCAATCGAGCCCTGTCTGGTTCAGCCTCCGCATCTAATTTCAAGCTGGGTGAAACACCTTCGGCAAAGCGGCGAAACCACAGCAGATGCTCACCGACCAGCAGGTGATTCAGCGTGCCATGAATGCTGCGAAAGAACAAACCCAGGTCTCGGCGGTAATCTGTTTCATCTAACGCATCAAGGGCGCCAAGCAAAGTGGCCGTAGCCCAGGCGTTGTAGCGCGCGAGTTGCACACAATGCGCAAGCCAGGGCGCTGGGTTGAGGCTCAATGGGGTCATGTCTCCAGCCCTCCCAAGACCTGTAGCGACGCGAAGTCGGCGTCGCGGTGTAGCAGCACATGGCCGTAGCTCATGCAATAGCTGGCGAGCAGCACATCCACCAGGCTGCTCACCGTGCGGCCTTGGGCACGCAGTTGGCGGTAGCGCGAGGCGGCCTGGATAGCGTGGTCGGCGCCGCCGATCTCGACCTGGGGCAGCGCGTTCATGAGCGCTTGGGCGTCCCGCATGGCGCGGTTCTCGCGAAATCCGCGCATCACCTCGAACAGCACGAGGTCGGCCATGCCGATCTCCACGCTGGAGTCCCCCAGGCACTGCGCCAGCACCCGGCAGGCAGCGCCATGCGCGCCGCGAAAGAAGTCGATCCACACGCTGGCGTCCACCAGGATCATGCGGATTTGCTCCGGGCGCGGGGCTGGGTTGCTGGTGGTTTTTCTTTCGGCTTCCTGGCCGACGGCTTGGTTTTAGCAGGGGCCGCATACCTGGCTTTGGGCTGTTGCACCGCGGCAGGCGAGTCGGTTTCAGCCGCGGCTTGCGCCCAGCCCTCGTCCGAGTCGTCCCACTGCAACTGCCCGCGCAAGGCAAGCAAGCCCTCGTAGACCTTTCGGCGGCTAACCAAACGCAAGCCTTCTTCGACCGCTTCCTTCTTGGTCTTGAAGCCGCCAGCGGCCATGGCCGCAGCCATCAATGTGTCGTCAATCTCGATGTTGGTTCGCATGCCCAAATCCTTGATGTGTATGAAATACTAAAATCACACACATTACATGCGGAAAATACCAAACTTGGGCTCGGGAATGGGTGCATTGAGCGAGGCCGACAAGCCCAGCGCCAGCACCCGGCGGGTGTCGGCCGGGTCGATCACGCCGTCCTCCCACAGACGGGCGCTGGCGTAATAGGGGTGGGACTGGTACGCGAACTGGTCGAGCAGCGGCTGCTTGAACGCCGCCTCTTCTTCGGCGCTCCATTGCTCACCCCGGGCCTGAATGCCGTCGCGCTTGACGGTGGCCAGCACGCTGGCCGCCTGTTCGCCCCCCATGACCGAGATACGGGCGTTGGGCCACATCCATAAAAAACGCGGCGAGTAGGCCCGACCGCACATGCCGTAGTTGCCGGCGCCGTAACTGCCGCCAATGATGATGGTGAACTTGGGGACACTCGCCGTGGCCACGGCCGTGACCAGCTTGGCACCATGGCGGGCGATGCCCTCGTTTTCATACTTGCGCCCGACCATGAAGCCGGTGATGTTTTGCAAGAACACCAGCGGAACCTTGCGCTGGCAGCACAGCTCGATAAAGTGCGCACCTTTTTGCGCCGACTCGGAAAACAACACGCCGTTAATGGCAATGATGCCGACCGGCATGCCTTCGAGGTGCGCAAAACCGCAGACCAGCGTGGCGCCAA
>CAIMVC010000075.1 GCA_903844825.1 uncultured Burkholderiales bacterium
CGCCCGGTGGATGTGACATCGGTGATTGGCAAGAACATCGTCTTCTTCGCAGGCGCGACGCCTGCCGTCGCCCTGAACGACCCCAAGAACGGCGACGCCAAGTGGCTGGACGCCTATTTGCCGAACTTCTTGGATGCGGGACGCATCGACGGCAAGGTCTACGCCATTCCGCATTCCTATGGCACGCCGCAGCTGTACTACAACAAAGACATCTTTCGCAAGGCGGGGCTCGACGCGGACAAGGCGCCCCGCACCTGGGATGATGTGATTGCAGCGGCCACCCAGATCAAGCAAAAAACCGGCACGGCGGGTGTGGCGCACCTTCACGCTTCCATGGGTGACTACGGCACGATGGTGATGGTGACCAATGCCGGGGCTACTTACCTGAACAAGGCCGGTACCAAGGCCGAGTTCGACAGCCCGCAGGGTGTTGCGGTGTTGCAGATGTGGCAAGACATGGCCAAGTCAGGCATCATGCCGGTCGCCAACGACCAGCAGTGGGGCGCGGCCTTTCAGGCCGGCCAGATGGGCATGTACATCACCTCGTCGGCAGCGCTGCGCGGCTTCGTGGCCTCGGCGCAGGGCAAGTTTGACCTGGGCGTGGCGCAGTACCCGCTCTGGAAAGAGCTACCCCGCCGGGTCAACAATTCCGGCGCTGCGATCATGCTGCACGCACCCGAGGGCCCGCGTCGCGAAGCTTCCCTGAAGCTTCTGCGCTATCTGTCGCGGCAGGATGTGTCCAACCACTGGTCCCGTGATACCGGCTACATGCCCCTCATCCGCAACCCACAGGCAGACCCGGCTATGGCGAAATACATCGCCGAATTCCCCCTTGTGCGCCCTTCCATCGCGCAGATGGCCGAGACGCTGCCGACGGCGACCTGGCCTGCTGAAGGAACACTGGAAGCCCAGGTGCACATCAAGAACATGCTGGACGAGTTGTGGGCGGCCAAGCGTCCGGCCAGTGCCATCGTGCCGGAGACGGTTCGCAAGGTTAACGAAGCCTTGTCCGTGAACCTCAAAAAGTGAAGCCGAGTGTGTCCGTGGCGACCACTGCACACCCGCTGGGCGCCACGACTCCGCTCGCTTGGCGCGGACGCCAGTGGCACCTGGCACCTTTCCTGTATCTGGCGCCGATGATCGTGTTGCTGGCGGTGTTCACCTACTGGCCGCTGCTGCACACCATCTACCTGAGTTTTGTGCAATGGAACATGAACCCCGATCAGCCGATGCGCTGGGTCGGTGCGGCCAACTACCGGGGCATTTTCAACTCGCCGCTGTTCGATGCGGCGTTTCGCAACACCTTGATTTACATCATTGCGTCCATCCCGCTCAAGGTGCTGCTGCCCATCCCCATCGCGATATTTGTGTGGACGCTAGGGACCCGGGGCCAGGTGTACCGGGCACTGCTGTTTCTGCCTACGCTGTTCAGCTTCACGGTCGTGGCGGTTGTGTTCCTGTGGATGCTCAACCCCATTGGCGGTCATTTCGTGCAGATCGCGCGCCTGCTGGGCGGGCAGTGGCCCAACGTCCTCACCGACCCGGACCTGGCGATCTGGACGATCCTGCTGATCTCCACCTGGAAGGTGATCGGATTCAACACCTTGCTGTATGTGGCTGGCCTGTCCAGCATCAACCGCGACTATGTTGAGGCCATGCGCTTGGACGGCGCCAGCGACTGGCGCTTAGTGCGCCACCTGCTGTGGCCGCTGCTGACGCCGACCACGCTGTTTGTGCTGATCTCCACGGTGATCTTCGCGATTCAGCAGGTGTTCACGCCGATCGACATCATGACCGAGGGTGGCCCCCAGAACGGCACGACCAATCTGTTCTACATGGTCTACCAGTACGCGTTTCGCACCTTCAACGTTGGCTTTGGTGCGGCCGGCACGGTGATCATCTTCGCTTTTCTGCTGGCGATCACTCTGCTGAAGATGCGGACGCTTGATCGCCATGTTCAATACCAACAGTAAGGATCGGCAATGACACTCGGTGCTCCGTGGCGGGCCGTTGGCCATCTGGTCCTGGTTCTGCTCTGCCTGTCCATGGTTGTGCCACTGCTGGTGGCGCTTGGCATGGCCTTCAAGCCGCCCAACGAGGTGTACTCATTGGTCCCGTGGCCGCAGGCGCCGACACTGGATAACTTCCGTCGACTGTTCGAACAGGTGCCTTTTCACCTGTACCTGTGGAACAGCATGGCGACCACTGTTTTGCGCGTGGGCGGGCAGATCGTGATTGCCGTGTTGTGCGCCTATGCCTTCGCGCGCTGGGAGTTCCCGGGCCGGGAGTGGCTGTTTGGTGCCGTGCTGGGCGCGATGATGGTGCCGCACACGCTGACCATGATTCCGATCTACATGATGATCGCCGACCTGCAGTGGTTCGACACCTGGCGTGCGCTTGTGATCCCGAACCTGGCCATGCCGTTCGCCGTGTTCCTGCTCCGCCAGCATTTCCGCTCTTTTCCGCGAGAGTTGTTCGACGCCGCCGAGATGGACGGCGCCGGGCACTGGCGCGCGCTGTGGCTGGTCGTACTGCCGAACCTGAAGCCCGTCTTGTCGGCATTGGCCATCATCTTGTTCATCGACGGCTGGAACGAGTATTTCTGGCCGCTGCTGGTGACAGATGCGCCGGAGTCACGCACCGTACAGATCGGCATTCGCGAATTTCTGGAGGCGGACCACAACGATTTTGGCGGTCTGATGGCCGGCGTCACTCTGGCCAGCCTGCCGGCTCTGGCGGTCTTCTTCCTGTTCCAGCGCAAGGTGATGGATACCTTCGTGGCCTCGGGCATCAAGTGAGCATAGGGACAACAACACATGGCATCCATTTCTTTCCGCGGCCTGGCGAAACACTTCGGCGAGGTGGTCGCCGTGCAGGATTTCACACTGGACGTGCCAGATGGGGAGCTGCTGGTCTTGGTCGGTCCTAGCGGCTGCGGCAAGACCACCACGTTGCGTATGCTGGCAGGGCTGGAGGCGCCGACTGCGGGCGAGATCTGGCTGGGTGAAACCGAGATCGCACGCTTGCCTGCTCGGGAACGCAACATCGCCATGGTGTTCCAGAACTACGCGCTCTATCCGCACATGAGCGTGGCAGAGAACGTGGGCTTTGCGTTGCGTCTTGCCGGAGTGAAACGCGACGAGGTAGCACGCCGCGTTATGACGGCAGCCGAGATGATGGGCATTGGCGGGCTGCTGGAGCGGCGTCCACGTGAACTCTCCGGCGGCCAGCGCCAACGCGTCGCGGTGTGCCGCGCCATCGTGCGTGATCCGCAAGCCTTTCTGTTCGATGAGCCCTTGTCCAACCTGGACGCGAAATTGCGCATGAGCGCGCGCGCCGAGATCCGCCGACTGCAGCAGCGCCTGGGCGTCACCACCGTGTATGTGACACACGACCAAGTGGAGGCGATGACACTGGCCGATCGCATGGTGGTGATGCATGATGGCTGCATCCAGCAGGTCGGTAGTCCGCTGGACATTTATGCGCGGCCCGCCAACACCTTCGTCGCCGGTTTTATTGGCAGCCCGCCGCTGAACCTGCTGCCGGTCAGCGTGTCCGGCATGCTGCGCTTGCCTCAGCTACTGCCGTCATTGGGGTCTGAGGTGGCGACCATCGGCATTCGTCCGGAGAGTATTTCGCTGCGCGCCTCCGACCTGCGCCGCCCCCTGCACTTCAGCGCCCAACTGGAGTTGGTGGAGGCCCTTGGCGCAGAGTCCCTGCTGCATCTGCGCCTGGGTGAATGGCCCTTGCTGGCGCGGGTCCCGGGTACCGTGACTGTATCGGCTGGCGACGAGCTAACCCTGGCCATGGACGGCTCGTCGCTCTGCTTCTTCGGGCACGATGGCAAGCTGATTGACGATTCTGACACTATGCCAACTCATCCCTCGGAGCCCAAACCATGATCACACCTTCGCGGCTTGTCCCGCTGTCCGGCACCACCAATTTCCGTGACCTGGGCGGTTATGTCGGCCATAACGGGCGCTTGGTGCAATGGCGCAAACTTTTTCGTTCGGACCACCTCGGGGCGCTTTCCCCAGGGGATATCGTGAGCTTGTCGGACATGGGCCTGGCACGCGTGGCGGATTTTCGCGGGACAGACGAGCGTCAGCAACAGGCCTGCGCCATGCCTGGCGTGACGGTTCACTCCCTGCCGATCGACCCCAGCGTGTTGCAGAGCATGAAAGCCCACTTAGCCACTGGAAGCCAGTTGAATGCCCAGGACACGGTGCGCTTGATGGCACAGACCTACCGAGCGTTTGTGCATGACCATTCGCACCGTTTTGCGGCACTGTTTGCCCTTCTGCTAGAAGGCGACAGCCCTCTGGTTTTCCATTGCACCGCAGGCAAGGATCGCACCGGTTTTGCTGCGGCAATGATTCTGCTCTCGCTCGGTGTGCCGCGCGACGTGGTGATGGAGGACTATCTGCTCACCAATGCCCACTACAAGATGCCGGACCCGGGCGCGTCTGATATTCCGCGTGAAGCCCTAGAGGTGTTGTGGCGGGTTCAGGCAACGTTCCTGGACGCTTCTCTTCAGGCGGTGGACACCGATTTCGGCGGTGTTCAGAACTACCTGTTGCAGCAATTGCATGTCGGGCCTCGCGAGCAGGAGCGGCTGGCCGAGATGTACCTGCAGGCCTGATCTGGCGAGTAACCTGGCGTCCCCTTGATGCATAAGTATGTTCTTTGCGCCGGCTAGCCTGACATTCGACTTCCTGTGCCTAAATCACGACGTGGACCAGGAGGTTAAGATGTTGTGCTGCTCAGAGCAGAAGAAGCCGGGTGGCTCAGCTTTGAGTCATTTGATTGCCAGCTTGGCATAACTGGTTTTTAACCAAAAGAGAAGACATGAACAGATTCAAAATTACCCTCACGGTTGTGCTGCTTGTTTTGCTCACAGGTTGCGCAGCCACGCAAGGCGGCGGGCAAAAACCGGCGACTTCCGGCTCGACGGTGGTAGACGCCGTGCAAGA
>CAIMVC010000076.1 GCA_903844825.1 uncultured Burkholderiales bacterium
TCGAGCCCGTGGAGAGTTGCTCCATGGCAGAGCTCAAATTACGGCTGTTGACCTTCAGTGAGTTTTGGGCAAACAAGGCACTGACGTTGGTGTTGATGACTGACATGGAATTTCTCCTGAAAAAATAAGGTTGATGCGCTCAGATGAATCAAGATAAGACGATGTGCACCACTGCGTTCATTCTTTGGTCTTACCACCACAGGTCACTCTTGGCATCCTGTTAACTTAGGAATCGACCGGCGCCAGGTTTTCTTGAGGGTGTGAAACTGAATATTTTCCGCAAGCCATCGAGCGCCAACAAAAAAGCCACCGCAAGAGGTGGCCTTCTGTGGGCGAGCCGACTTGCGTAGGCAGCCCAGTCTTTACTTGAGCAGAGACAACACGCTTTGCGGCGCCTGGTTGGCCTGCGCCAGCATGGCCGTCGCGGCTTGCTGAATGATCTGGCTCTTGGCCAGTTGCGTGGTGGTCGTCGCGTAGTCGGTGTCAATGATCTGGCTGCGCGAGGCCGTGGTATTTTGAACCACGTTGGCCATGTTGTCAGCCGCATAGGTCAGTTGGTTAATGCCGGCGCCGATGTCGGCCCGTGCACCATTGAGCTTGCCCAGGGCCGTGTCGATCGCGGCAATCGCTGCCACCGCGCTGGCCTGCGTGTTAACCGCCAGGGCCGTCGTTCCCAGGCCCGACGCACCCTGACTCACATTGGCAATCGCCACCGTGATGGCCTCTGTGCCCGACGTGCCCACGGTAAAAGCGTATGACTTGGCATTCCCACTGGAATTGCCAGCCAGAACGTCCATGCCGTTCCACTTGGTCTGCTGGGAGATGTTATGAATCTGCGTGTCGAGCGCCTGGAACTCTTTGTCCATGTAGCCGAGTTGATCGCTCGAATAAGTGGCCGTGGTGGCCTGAACAGCCAACTCTCGCATACGCTGCAGCATATTCGATTGTTCAACCATGCCACCTTCTGCCGTTTGTAGCATGCTCACGCCGTCGTTGGCATTGCGAACCGCCTGGTTCAGACCGCGAATCTGCGCCGTCATGGTCTGCGAAATTGCCAGGCCAGCCGCGTCGTCCTTGGCCGAGTTGATCTTCGAGCCCGTGGAGAGTTGCTCCATGGCAGAGCTCAAATTACGGCTGTTGACCTTCAGTGAGTTTTGGGCAAACAAGGCACTGACGTTGGTGTTGATGACTGACATGGAATTTCTCCTGTTAAGTGAACTCGATACGATTGAGGAACGTCTGGGTGAAAGTTTTCATTGACTTCCACCCTCTGACCTACTCACCACAGGTAGCGCTTGTCGCCCTGTTACCAGATGAATCGTCCCCCCGGCGAAGTTCTTTAGGGCGGGCATCAAATTATTTGGATTCGTCGTGATAGCTGGCAAAGCCTCGCAGTTGTCTCGTCTGACTTTGTTAGAGCCATTGAAAAAGGCCTCCGAAGAGGCCTTGAGAAGGGACCGACCTAGCTAACGCCGCTACTTGAGCAAGGCTAAAACGCTCTGCGGCTGCTGGTTAGCCTGCGCCAGCATGGCCGTGCCCGCCTGCTGGATGATCTGCGAGCGCGCCAATTGCGTTGTCGCTGTGGCGTAGTCGGTGTCCATGATCTGGCTGCGCGATGCTGATGTGTTTTGAATCACATTGCTCATGTTGTCGGCTGCGTACGTCAGTTGGTTAATGCCGGCACCGATGTCGGCGCGCGCGCCATTGATCTTGCCAAGAGCCGTGTCGATCGCGGCAATGGCTGCCACTGCGCTGGCCTGCGTGTTAACAGCCAGGGCCGTCGTTCCCAGGCCCGAGGTGCCCTGGCTGACGTTCGCGATCGACACGGACACTGTCTCCGTGCCCGACTTGCCAACCACGATCGCGAAGGACTTGGCATTGCCACTGGAGTTACCCGACAAAACAGCCATATCGTTCCATTTGGTCTGCTGGGAGATATTCTGAATCTGGCTGTCTAGCGCCTGGAACTCTTTGTCCATGTAACCGAGTTGTGCACTCGAATAAGTGGCCGTTGTGGCCTGAACAGCCAGTTCACGCATGCGCTGCAGCATATTGGTTTGCTCGACCATCGCACCCTCAGCCGTTTGCAACATCGTGACGCCGTCGTTGGCGTTGCGCACAGCCTGACTCAGACCGCGGATTTCGGTGGTCATGGTCTGCGAAATGGCCAGACCCGCGGCGTCGTCCTTAGCCGAATTGACCTTGGAGCCGGTGGAGAGTTGCTCCATGGCGGAGCTCATCTTGCGCTCGTTAACCTTGAGTGCATTTTGCGCAAACATGGCACTGACATTGGTATTGATGACTGACATGGTCTTTCTCCTTAGATTTGAAATGAAAGAGCGTTACGAAATTTAAAACTGGTGTTCATAGGATGATTTGACGGATTTAGACCTTCTGGTTGTACAGAATCCCTTTCAAATCATCGAGTTTGTGGGCGATGTGAAGCAGGTCTTCAGAAGGAATCTGACGAACCACCTCCCCTGTCTGCGTGTTGCGCACCGTTACCACCGGTCGATTGACGGATTCGTCAAACGAAAAGCCCAGTCCCTGCTTGGACGAACTCATTTGATCGTTGAGCATCTTGACGGCGTCTTGCAAGTTTTGTCGCAACTTGCCAGCGTCGAAGTTGAGCTCCGTCTTCTTGGGCACATTCGGCGCGGCCTTGGGCGGCGCCTCTTCAGGCGCGCTGGGGCGAACCCGCATAGGTGCGGGGGGCGGACTTGAACCGCTGACACTTTTTAAATCGGAAACCATAGACGATCCTTTTCTGCGACGGCACGTCAACGTAACAACGCCGGGTGCAATACACCTGGCGCGCAATCGTGGTTGCTCGCGAAAAGGAGATCGACAGGTCTCGCCCGAACTTTAGGGGCGACCTGAAAATATTTTTAAAAAAAAGCGCGCGGGGCGCTTAAGGCAGAGCTTGCCTGGGGCCGATTAGCCGTTCGTGTACGTGGCCATCATGCCCTCAAAGGTACTGGTCAGACTGGTTCGCAGGCTGTTGGACTGGCCGACGATGGACTCCATCGCCCCAAATTGCTTGTTGTAGCGCTCGAGCAGTTTGGTCATGCGGTCATTGAGCTTTTCAAGTTCAAGTTTGTAATCGTCGATGCGTTTGCTGGCGTTATTGCTTTGTGACACCAGCAAGCCGTCTTTGCCCAGCAAGGTCGTTAAAGTTTTGATCGCGTCACCCGCAATGCCGGCAGCGTCGGCCGAGCCCACATACTGGGTGCCGATGTTGTTGCTCAGCAATTTGACGGCATCGTCAAAGTGCGAGCTCAGGGCGGTGTCGAGCTTGCTCTCGTCGATTTGCAACTGGCCGGTCATGTCGATTGCCACGCCCAGGTCGCGCAGAGCGCGGATGCTGCTGGTGCTGCTGGTGGTCGGGCTGGCGTTGTCGACCACCATCGCCCGCACCTGGTTGCGAATGGCTTGCACCGACGAGTCGCCCACCAGGCTGGCGCCGTAGATGTCGACCTTGGAGTCCTTGTTGTAGACATCTTTCAAGACCGACTCGACGTCGTTGTAGGCCGCGACCAGTTGCCTGACTTGCGCCTTGACCGAACTGGTGTCGCGTGTCAGGTTGACGGTCGCAGGGCTGTAAGACACACTCGAATCGGCATTGGTCACCGCGTTAGTGGTACCAAAAATATCCAGCGTGACACCGGCAATGGCGTCGTCGATCTGGTTGCTGCTGCGGGAAATATCCAGCCCGTCAACATTGAGCGTGGCATTGCGCGCGGTCTGGCCTGACACGACGCCAAAGTTCAGCCCGATGCCGCTGCTCAGGGTAAAGGAGTTGTCTGCACCGGTCTTGCCGGTGGTGAGAATCTGGTAGCCGGTGTCGGTTTTGAGCAGTTGGGCGCTGATGCCCAGGTTGGCATCGTTGATCGCGCTGACCACGCCGGCTGGTGTGGCATTGGCTGCTGACACGGCGATGGTCTGGTCAGCGCCAGAGCCGACCTTGAGCGTCAGGTTAAAAGCCGTGTTCACCGAGGTGGGCGGCGTGTTGCCGTCGGACACCAGGTTGAGTGCCTGGTCGGCGCTGCTGTAGGCCAGGCCGGCATCGCTGACGCTGCGCTGGGCAGCCGCCAGCGACTTGACGATGATGCTGTGGCTCCCCGCTGCGGCGGCTGCACTGCCGGTGGCAGAAAAAGCCGCGGTCTGGCTGTTGAAGACTTTCACGCCATTGAAGTCGGACTGGTTGTTCAACCCTTCGAAGGCCGTCTTGAGCTGGTCCAGCACGTAGCGAATGGCCGAGTAACCCGAAATCTTGGCTTCGGACTTGCTGATTTTTTTATCAATGATGTCCTTACGCGGTGCCTTCTCGGCATCGACCAGGGACGTGGCCAGGGCCTTGACGTCCATGCCCGAACCTGCCCCCAGAGCGCTGATTGCATTAGTGGCCACAAGGCACTCCGGATAAGGTTATTTCAGACATGGTTTCTAGATCGGTTCAGTCGTTGCGAACTTGAGCAATTCAGCACTGAAATAGGCTCATTTTTTCAACAATTTAATGCTCAGAGAAAGAAAAGACTTTAGCGGATGTAGTCGAACAAGCTTGACTGGGTTATTTTGGCAAAACTGCTCTGCGCCGCCTCGAGCGAAAGCATCTGTTTGTTCATCAGTGTGATGGCGCTGGCGTAGTCCAGATCTTCCACATTGGACAGGCTGGTTTTCAGACTCAGTACCGTGTCTTCCACCACGCTGGTCTGCTGATCCAGCACGTTCTGGTCGGTGCCGACATCGGCTTGTGCCAGGGTCATGCCCTCGAGCAATTTATCCATCTCGCCGACGCCGCGCTGCATGGCCTTGGGGTCTGAGCTCTTGACGCCGGCAATGAGTTCATCCATCACCTGAAAAAATCCAACGCCGCTACTTTTGCCACTGGCATCGGTGCGCAACACGCTGACAAAAGCGTCAGAGCCGGTGCGGTTGACCGGCAAACTGCGATGGTCGCCAACCAGCACGCTCATGCGGGTCTGATCGCCCGCATAGACCGGCGTGCCGCTGGCATCGGGCATAAAGGCCGGCTCACGCACGCGGCTGCCCGAGAACAAATAATTGCCCGAACTGTCCTGGGTATTGGCCAGACTGAGCATCTGGTCGCGCAGGCCCTGCAGTTCGGTCGCAACAGCCAGGCGGTCGCTTTTGGCCAGCGTGCCGTTAGCGCCCTGCAAGGACAGTTCTTTGGCGCGAATCAGCAGGTTGTTGACGCTGCTCAAGGCCGTGCTTTCGCTCTGCAGACGGCTTTGAACCGTACTCAAGGTATTGAGGTAGCTGTCCTGCCGGGCCAGCACCGATTTAAAACGCTGAATGACGGCGGCCTGGTCGGGCGCATCGCTGGGGTTGATGATCTGCTTGCCGCTGGCCAGTTGGGCCTGCGACTTGGCCACCTTGTTTTGCACATCGCTCATCTGCTGGGAGGCGCGGTCGAACAAAAAGCTGGTTGAAATTTTCATGCTGGGGCCTTCAAATCAATGCAAGTCATTGGCGCGATCTCAGCGCACCTGCAACACGGAATCAAACAAACTGCTGGCAATTTGCATGACCTTGGCAGAGGCCTGATAGGCCTGCTGAAAACGAATCAGGTTGGCGGCTTCTTCGTCAAGACTCACGCCCGACACCTGGTCACGCGACTCGGCGGCCTGGTCATGCACCACACTCAGCGCGTCTTTGGCAATTGATGCCTGACGCGAGATATTGCCCATCTCATTGACATGATCAATGTAGGCGCCGCTGAGTGTCTTGGTGCCACCAACCAGCCGCTTGGACTCCAGTGCGGCCATACGCAGAATGTTGTCGTTGTTGCCGGTACCGTCGCTGTTGCCGTCAATCACAAAACGGTCACCGACTTTGGGCATGGCCGACAGGCCGACCGTCAGGCCCTGGTAGTGGATCCCCTCCAGCAGTTTCTTGGGGTCGAGCTCGCGCTCGGCCAAAACCGTGCCGGTCGTGACATCGGTGATTTGGTAACGCACGCCACCCGCACTGGCGCCCGTGAGGAATTCGATCTGCATGGGCTGAGTGCGCAGTGCCGCGGCCTGATCTGCGGGGGTACCGCTGTAGCTGGCCGAGACCTTGACCGGGCTGCCGCTCTCGCCAGTGACAAAGACCTGCACATCGTCAGGCACGGCACCAGACAGGTAAGCGCCTGTGCGAAACCCCAGAGAGGCCAGATCAGCCGGCTTGCCATCGGCAGCAAAGCTAATTTCGATCGGTGTTTCCTCGCCAGCGACCAAGTCACGCGTCAATTCGATGCGGCCAGCATAGATCCCAGGATTGAGGTTCAAGGCATTGGGGCTTCCCTTGGCGAGCGTCGACTCAATCAAGATGTCGTCGCCTTCGTAGCCTTCTGTGTTGCTCAGCACCAACTGGCCGTCACCGGAGATGCTGGCTTGGACCCCCGTGGTGGCGCTGTTGTCATTGATGGCTACCACGAGGGCATTGGCATCGCTGGAGCCGCCCAGGGTAATTTCGGTGCCATTGAGCACCAGCGGCCGATCGAGCTTGATCTGCCCCAGAGGAACACTCACCTCATTGAAAGCGCGTGCGCTGATACCCGACGCAGCGCCCGCCGCGCTTAGCCAACTGGCGACTTCGCTAGCCTGCAAGCTTGCACCGGCAGGGGTCAAGGCGGGCAGGGCCTGGCCGTTAAGCATCAGCTTTGCTTCGGCAAAACCAGTCAATCCCGCCGTCATGCGCTCGCCCGAGAGCTGCGCCGGCAATGTCAACGGAACGCCAGCGGTGACCTTCCCCCGGACGCCATCCGACTCGTCAAAAACAAAGGTCTGCTGTGCGCGAACCTCTGCCCGTGCGCCATAAAAAACCGTCATGTCCTTGTAGCCATCAGCACCGGAGACTCCGAGGTACTGACTGCTGTATGAAGCCCCTGGCTCAAAGCCTTTTTGCGTCAGCAAGGAGCTTTGCTGAGTGGCGCTCAGGGAGGCCCCAAGCAGGTGGCGACCGTCACGCGTGAGCATGTTGATTTGCTGGCTGCCGCTGGCACCATCGAGGTAAATGACAACGTCTTTCATGCCTGCCGACACGCTGGCAACCGGGGCAAACGAGCCGCTGGCTGGCAGTGCGAACGACTTGGCTGACGATCCATTCGGGTTATTGGCCAGCGCTTGGTCCAGCGGCAAAGGCCCCGTGGAGGCAGTGGCTGCGTAACTAATGTGGGCGTTGGCACTGCCTGTGTTGCTGGCATTTTCGTTGACGCGGAACTGCGCGGCAGCAGCGATGCGCAAGGGGTCGTCGAGCACCACACTGATACCGCCCGCCACGGTTGCCGAGCTTGGGTCAATCGCAAACAGATCGCCACCCTTTCGGCCGTAGGCGTCGACGCCTTCCCGGTGAATCGCGTTGACTTCGTTAACCAGCTTGTCGGCCACAAAGTCCAGAGCACTGCGCGTGCTGCCAAGCACCTGCTCCCGAAACGTCAGCAGACCGGCCAACTCGCCGCTTGTCACGCCCGAGAGCGCCGACGGCGTGCCGTAGGGATCCAGCACCAGGCCGATTTTTTCAGGGGCAGCAGCATTGAAATCGGCACCGATGCGAACCGCCGTCTGACCATTGACCACCACGTCCTGGGTGATGGAGGCGCCGAGGCTGACGTTGACCGTGCCGTTGGTGGAGAACTTGGTATTGAGCCGAGCGTACTGCGACAAATCGAGCAACAGGCGGTCGCGCTGATCGAGCAATTCGGGTGGCTGGCGCTCGACCGTCGGGTTTTTGCTCAGTTGCTTGTTCACTGCCGAAATTTGCTCGGTCAGGATATTCATCTTGCCCAGGCTGGAGTTGACCGCTTCACGCGTTTCGCTGTCGACCAGATCAAGCTGGCCAGCGAGTTGGCCAAAGCGCGCTGCCACGCCTTGCGCATCGCGCATGAAGCCACCCCGCAGCACGGTGGAGGCCGGGTCGGTCGACAGGGCACGGGCCGACGCAAAAAACTGGTCCAAAGAACTCACCAGGCCAGAGGACTGCCCGCCCATCACGTCAATGACGCGATTGGTGTAACTGACCATGGGTAGCTGGCTTTGCAAGTCACTGTTACTGTTGCGCAGGTTGGACTCGGCAAAAGCGTCGTACTGACGTTTGACGCGTTCAAACACCACACCGGTGCCGATCGACGCATTGCCAATTTGCCGTGGCGTGCCAGACTGCAGTTGCACGGCCTGACGCGAATAGCCGTCGGTGCCGACGTTGGCGATGTTGTTGCTGACAGCCCCCAGCGCCAGCTGGTAGGCCATGACGGCATTGCCGCTGATGCCTAACAAGTCGCTCATTTACCGCTCCTGTCAAGGGAGCTCGCCGGCGTCACCAGTGACATCGGGCCGCCCGGGCGAACCAAGGGTGCCAGCGGTGCGCCCGGGGCATTGAGCGGCAGCACCGTTGACGGGCGCTCCAGCGCAATGCCTTTGTCCGCGCCCTTGTCGGTGCCCGCCTGGCGCGCCAGCAGCGCGTCTGCCGTGCTGGTCTGCTGGTCGATGCGCTGGGTTTGTGTTTTCACCAGCATGTCGGCCAGGCCGGTCGCGCCGCGCTTGGACATGGCCACCGAGACCTCGCGGTCGAACATCGACTCGAAGGTGTCAGCGCCACTGGACTCGGTCAGGTCACCTTTGACCGACGCCTCACGCATGGACTTGATCATCATCTGCAGGAACATCGCCTCGAACTGCTGGGCGGTCTCGCGCAGCGCCGATTTCTCGTCCTTGCGCGCCTGCCCACGCAGCTTGCCAAGACCGTCAAAGTCTAGGTAAGAGCGCGTCGTGGAGGGCTGGATCGGTTCCATGGTGTGTGCAGCTTTGAGTAGGCAGATGGATGGGCTTAGATCACCACCAGCTCGGCGCGCAGGCTGCCGGAGCTCTTGAGCGCTTCGAGAATGGCGATCAGGGCAGACGGCGTAGCGCCGACCTGGTTGACAGCGTCCACAATCTGGCGCAGGTCAACACCGGGCTGGAACAGGAACATTGGCTTGTTCGGCTCGGACACCTTGATGTCTGCGTTTTGCACGCCGACCGTCTGGCCCTGCGCCAGCGGGTTGGGTTGCGAGACTTCGTTGGTGGCGGCAATGGCCACCGAGATCGTGCCATGCGTGACCGCCGCAGCCGTGACCCGCACATTGCGGCTGATCACAACCGTGCCGGTGCGGGCGTTGACCACCACGCGGGCGGGCGGCTCGCCGGGCTGCACGTCCATGTTCTCGATCATGCTCATGAAAGCCACGCGCTGGCTGAGGTCTTGCGGTGCGCGAATTGAAATCGACACACCGTCGAGTGCAGTAGCAATGTCGCCACCAAAGCGGCTGTTGATGGCGTTGATGATGGCCGTAGCAGTGGTGAAGTCGCCTTCGCGCACATTCAAAATCAACTGATCGGCGGTGGCAAATGGATTTTCAACAATACGCTCAACCGTGGCACCGCTTGGAACGCGGGCCGAGGTCGGAACGCCGACTGCGACCTTGGCGCCTGCTGCGTTGGCGTCGATGCCGGTGGCCGTCAGCGCGCCCTGGGCCAGTGCGTACATTTCGCCGTCAATGCCGCGCAAACTGGTCAGCAGCAAATTGCCGCCGCGCAGGTTGGTGGCCTTGCCGATGGCCGAGACATTGATGTCGATCTTCTGGCCGGGCTTGGCAAAGCCAGGCAACTCGGCGGTGATCATCACTGCGGCCACGTTCTTGATATCGAGCTTGCCGGTGCTGGTGGTGGTTTCAAAGTCGGCCAGGGCACCCTCCAGGCTCACACCCATGCGGGCCAGCATGGTCTTCATGCTTTGCGCGGTAAACGACACGTCAGCACCATCGCCTGTCCCCTGCAAACCGACCACCAGACCGTAGCCGATGAGCTGGTTGCTGCGCATGGCGGCCACGTGTGTCAAGTCCTTGACGCGATCAGCGTGGGCAGTGACCGGGGCGCTGGCGGCCAATACCGTCAACGCACTGAGCAGGCCTAAAAAAAGAGGTTTGATCATGGTGGCAGTTCGTTGTGAGGGCGAGGCGGTGATTCGGGTGAAACGGATGAAACTGTCGACGCTGTTGCAGTGTCAAAAAAATCAAAAGGGCCAGAGCTTGAGCAGCGCACTGGTGCCCCAGCCGGCGCGGGTCGCAGCGGCGAGGTCGCCGGTGCCGCGGTAAGTGATCTGGGCATTGGCCAGGCGACGTGACTGGACCGTGTTGTTGGGCGCCACGTCTTCGGGGCGGATGATCCCGGCGACCTGAATGACTTCTGAACCTTCCGTCAGGGCCAGCTGCTTTTCGCCACGCAGCATCAAGTTGCCATTGGCCAGTACCTCGGTCACCGTGACAGCAACGGAGCCTTCCAGGCTGGCCTTTTGGTCGGCCGTGCCAGCGCCCTTGTTTTCGATAGAGCCGCCCAGCATGTTGGTCCCACCAAAGATACCGTTGAGGTTCTTGGCCGCGTTAGCCATGGCAGTGGGCACCACATCGTTGGTGGACTTGCGGCTGACATTGCTGTTTTGGGTGCGAGCCGCTTGCGTCGATTCGTTGAGCAAGACAGTGATCACGTCGCCCACCTGGTAATTGCGGCCACGGCCAAACCAGCTGTCGGCCTGACGGCTGTTGTAGATGGCGCCGGTGGCCATCCGCTGACGGTCGGCCGCCACCGGGTACACCGGTGCGAACTCGGGCGAATGCACCAGCGGTTGCGGAGGCAGCACCGTGCAGGCCGTATTCAATGCCAGCAGGCTGGTCAGCAGTAGGATGCGAGAGAGTGACATAAATAGACTTTCGGTCTGAATCAGCAGGGCTTACAGGTGGTCGTTGATGAAGCGCAACATGCCGTCCACGGCAGAGATGGCCTTGGAGTTGATCTCGTAGGCGCGCTGGGTTTCGATCATGCTGACCATTTCTTCCACCACGTTCACGTTCGAAGCTTCCAATGAGCCCTGCACCAGGGAGCCTGCACCGCCCACGCTCGGACGAAGCACCTGCGGTGCACCGCTGGCCGGGGTTTCCTTGAGCAGGTTTTGCCCCATGGACTGCAAGCCACTCGGATTGACAAAGCGGGCCAGCTGAATCTGACCGAGCACCTGCTGACCACCGGTGGACAACTCCACCGACACGGTACCGTCGCGGCCAAAGGTCACGCTCGAGGCGTTAGGGGGAATGGTGATGGCCGGCTGCAGCAAAGCGCCGCTGGAGGTCACCAGCTGGCCCGTGGCGGACAACTTGAAACCACCGTCTCGGCTGTAGGCGATGGTGCCGTCGCTTTGCGCAATCTGAAAGTAACCGTCGCCGGCAATGGCCATGTCGAGCGGGTTCTGGGTAGTCACCATGTTGCCCTGGGCATGCAGTTTTTCAGTCGCCACCACGCGCACGCCGGTACCGAGCATCAGGCCGGTAGGGGCCTGGGCGTTGGCATCGGTTTGCCCGCCGGCCTGACGAATGTTTTGGTAGAGCATGTCTTCGAACACCGCGCGGTCGCGCTTGTAGCCGGTCGTGTTGACGTTGGCCAGGTTGTTCGAAATCACGTTCATTCGGGTCTGCTGGGCATCCAGACCCGTCTTGGCTACCCACATTGATGCATCCATTTTTCAGCTCCCTTCGGTTCAGTGGTGTGGTTCTTGGTTGATCACGTCGCGCTGCGGCAGATCAACCCAGTTTCATCATGGAAGCGCCCGACTCGTCGCCGGTCTTGCTTTCCTTGATGGTGCGAATTTGTTGCTCGAAGCTGCGGCTCTGGTCCATCAGCTTGACCAGAATTTCCATCGGGTTGACGTTGCTGCCCTCGAGCGTCTTGGCGGTCAGCGACGGACGCCTGGGGCCATCGGTAATGTCCTTGCCGGGTGCGCCCTGGCTTTGGAACAAGCCATCCTCACGACGCTCCAGAGGTGTTCTGCTGGCGTCACGAATGAGCAGGCGGTCCACCAAGACCGCCGGGGCAGCCCCGGTTTGCGCCGGGTTAGAGGCATAAATAGCGCCATCGGGATTGATGGTCAGATCAAATCCGGGCGGCACCGTGATCACACCGCCCTGCCCCCGAACTGGATGACCCGCGCCGTTTTCCAGCACCCCAGCGGAGTTGATGCGCAGGTCCCCGCGGCGCGTGAAAGCCAGTTTGCCATCCGGCGAGTTCACGCCCAGAACCGTGGTTTCATTCAGCGAGATATCCAGGTTGCGGCCCGTGGCCATGACCTCACCGGGCTTGAGCTGAATCAGGTCAATGCTCATGGCCTGTGGCTGAAAACGTGTTTCCAGACCGGCGCCCTCGACCTTGATCGCCCGCATCGCCACTTCATAGCTGCGCTTGAAACCCACCGTGGTCACGTTGGCCAGGTCATGGGTGGTCATTTGCCGTGACAAGCGTTGCTCGTTGATGGCAGCCACGGCGTTAAAGGCTAAGCGGTCCATGTCAGGTGTCCTGGTTGTCGATCGAAGTGGAGGTCAGGGCCGTCGGCTTATCAACCGCGGATATTGATAATCGCCTGCGTCATCGTGGTGCTGGTCTCGATGGCTTTGGCGTTGGCCTGGAAGTTACGTTGGGCGGTGATCAGGTCCACCAGTTCCTTGGTCAGGTCAACGTTGGAGCCTTCTGTGGCACCGGCGCGAATGGTGCCGAAACCGGCGCCGCCAGCGGTACCCAGCGTCGGGTTACCCGATTCAGCCGAGGCCACGAAGTTCGAGTCACCGATCTGGCGCAGGCCCTTGGGGCTGGAGAAGTTCACTAGCAAAATTTTGGCCAACGATTTTTGCGAACCGTTGGAGTAGCTGGCGTTGACCAGGCCATCGACACCGATGCTCACACCCACCAGGTCACCCTCTGGCGCACCGTCTTGCGATTGCGACAGCACCGCAAATGGCGAGGTGAACTGGGTCGATTTCGAGTAGTTGATATTGATGGTCAGCGCGCCCTTGCCGTCTGCCAGAAACACCGTATCGAGTGCAGAACCCGCCGCCGGCGAGACGATCACGCCGCTGGTGTCAAAGGTCAGTTCACCCTTGGCCAGGTAAATCGGCGACCACTCGGGCAAGGCGGTAAAGCCATCCTGGTTGGTGGTCTCTTTGCCGGATGCATCAATGTAGAGCGGGCTGGGTGTGGACAGCGACTCGTCAAGGTACTGCGTGGGCTTGATCCAGGTGCTGGTCTGGCCGTTGCCGACCTCGGCCTTGTCCAGACCCCAGGTCGGGCTGCCCGAGACTTTCAAAAACGAGTTCGAGCTGGTGGTACCGCCCGTGAAGGTAAAGCGATTGTTGGCCGCGTCATAGCCCACCTTGACACCGTTGACGGTGTTGCCACTTGCGTCGGCCATCAGGTTGATGCGCTTTTGCAAAGCGGCCATGAAGGTATCGAGCGAGTAGTCAGAGCGCACCGGCACCGTGATCGTGCTCTTGACCTCATCGACGGTCACCACGAAGGAGTTGTTGGTGGCGTCGACGGCAAAGTTGTTTTTGACGTTCACCGGAATGGCGGTACCCAGCACCATGGCCGGCTGCGAAGCAATACCTCGCACGGCCTCGGAAGAGACTTTGACTTCGGCGTTTGAAATACCCAGCATCTCGTTGGCCAGGGTGGTGGCGCCCGTGACAGCGATGGTCGACTTGTCGCCGGTAGAGCCCGACGACAGGCTGAAAGTTTTGTTGACGGTGTCAAAGCTGACCTTGATGCCGAAGCGCTGCTGCGCCTCCGGCCGCACAAAGGTATCGCTGTTGGGGGCAACCTTGCCCTCGTAGCCGCCTTCGTCATTGAGCGTCACGGCTGTGGGGCCGAGCCCGAGGACGCTGTTGGCAGCCGGCGCGGTAGCCGTGCCGCCCTGAACCGACAAGGTTGCCGAGGCGCTGTCAATGAACTTGAAGCCCTGGCTCACTTCGTCGTAGCTCACGGAGATGGTCGCCGGAAGTTGCTTTCTGATTTCGCTCAAGGCTTGCTCGGTCGTGACCTTGGCCAGGTTGGTGGACACAGTCGTCACGCCAGCCGCGCTGGTGGTGGAGACGTTGTCGGTAATCCCGGACAACGTAATGTCCTGGGTGGTGACATTGGCGCCATCAGAGCGGGAGAGGGAAAAAGTCTGACTGGTTGTGGCAGAGAAATCCCAGAAACGCTCATCGCCGTACTTGTGGTTGAGCTGGTTGGTGATCTCGGCGGCCACGTCGGTGCCGTTGACTTTGCCGGTTCTTGCGGCCAAGGCGCTGAGGTCAACGCTCACGGGCGCGGTGGTCCCGTCAATGTTCACGCTAAAGATATCCTTCAACGAGGCCTTGTTGGCGGCGCTGGCAGCTGCGTAAGTCTTGAAATCAAAGCCGGCCGTCAGGTCGTACCCCGAGGCAGCGGAAACGCCGTCGATGGTCGCTGCCATGGAGGTGCGCTTGTCGGTCAGGTCGTTGAGTTCGAACTTTTGAGTCTTGCCGTTGACCAAAAAGTCTTTGACTTCGCTGAAGGGTTTGGTCTGTCCGTACTTGTTGACGTACAGCGCCTCTTTGTTCGAGTCAGTGGCCTGCTGCAGCGAGGCCTTGACTTCGTCGTTACCGATAAAGACGTGGGTTTGCCACTTGTTGAACGGGCTGGTCTGGCTGGCGTTCTGGGTCTTGGTGTAGTAGACCGTGGCCAGGTAACCATTGCCGCCCTTGTCGTACACCGTCAAAGCCGTGCTCTTGTTATAAGTGGCGGGGTTGCTGCGGTTAAAGCTTGCCGTGATGACGGTGGCGTCTGCCGGGAAGTTCACACCCAGGGAAATTTGCGAGGTCTCCTTGGCTTCGCCAGTGGTCTGCTGGGGAATCGTCAGCACCACACGCTCATTGACATTGGCGCTACCGGTCGAGTCAACCGTGGCTGCCATCAAACGCTGGCCGGCGGAGTTGACCACGTTGAACTGGTCGTTGAGCAAGAACGCGCCGTTGCGGGTGTAGACGTCCTGCAGGCCGTCAGCTGACTTGAGCGGGAAAAAGCCGTCACCGCTGACTGCCAGGTCAAGGGCGTTGGACGAGAACGAAATATTACCCTGGCTGAACTCCTGGCTGACCTGCTTGAGCGAGACGCCCTGACCGATCGTGCTGGATGCTTTTTGCAGCGGCGAGGTGGCGAAAATGTCGCCAAAGTCAGCGCGCGAGCGCTTAAAACCCGTGGTGCCGACGTTGGCGATGTTGTTGCTGGTCACCCCCAACTGCGCCGTGGCGGCATTCAGACCTGTGAGCGAGGTATAAAAAGACATGAGGGACTCCTGAAAATTCTAGGGAAGGTAAAAGGTGCTGCTCGTTACATCAAGGGCTGCAATCAGCCGCCAAAGCGCTTGACGTCGGCCAGGTTGACGGTCTTGCCGCCCTGCACTTCCAGCACGAGTTCGGCCTTGGCGTTCTGGCTCACGCTGCGGATGGCTGATACCTGGTTGACTTCGGGGGCGATGGTCTTGCCCTGGCTCACGCCTGTGACGCGAAATGTGTAGGTGCCGTCGGCCACCGCATTGCCGTTGTTGTCGGCACCGCTCCAGGTCCAGCTCAAATCGCCCGAAGGCTGAGCCCCCAAAATCTGCTGTTTGACACTTTCGCCGTTGCTGTTGAGCACATCAATCGTGATGCCATCGGCACCCGTGGGCAGTGCTACGTTGCCGGTGATGGCGTTGCCGGCGGTCATGTCAAAACTGGCGCCCGGCACGATGACCGACTTGCCGATCAGCGCGGCACTGGACATCATGCGGTCACCGCTCATGGTGCTGGCCATGCTGGTGAGCTGATTGGCCATGTTGGTGGTCGCCTCGAGCTGCGAGAACTGCGCCAACTGGGCCACGAAGGCCTCGTTCTTGGTCGGGTCCAGCGGGTTCTGGTTTTGCAACTGGGTCGTGAACAGTTTCAAAAAGTCCTGCTGCGACGCCCCTGTGCTCTTGGCCTTTGGCGCGGCAACGGCCGCTTCGTAGCTTTTGATGCCAGAAGGGAGCGCGACGGATGAAGTGGAAGCCATGATCTTGTCCTAGGGAAAAATTAAGAGGTCTAGCTGCGCGTCATCTCGAGCGTTCGCATCATCAGCTGGCGGGTGGTGTTGACCACCTCGACATTGTTTTGATAAGAGCGCGAAGCGGCCATCATCTCGACCATCTCGGTCATCTCATTGACGTTGGACAGGTAGACATAACCCTCTTTGTCGGCGGCCGGATTGCCAGGATCGGAGACGCGGCGCACAGAGGCTGGGTCGTCAATCACGGCGTCGATCTTGATGCCGCCCTTGAACGACAGGTCACGCGGGTTGAGCTGGTCTTCCATGACGGTCTTGAACACCGTGCGCTTGCCGTGATAAGCATCTTTTTCGCTGCTGGCGACCGTGCTGGCATTGGCCAGGTTGGAGGCGACCGCGTTCATGCGGGCCATCTGCGCGTTGAGTGCCGAGCCGGCGATACCAAAAATTTTGTCCATTGACATGCTGATTACTCCCCGCGCAAGGCTTTGCGGATGCCGCTGACGCGCTGTTCCAGAAAATTGAGCGTGGCCTGGTAGTCGGCGGCCGACTTACCGTACTGGGCTTGCTCGACGTTGAGCTCGACCGTGTTGCCGTCGAAGGCAATGTTGAAAGGAATCCGGTACATCAGGCCGCCAGCGCTCTCGGGCTCGGCCTGCTTGTAGTGCTTGGAGTGGGTGGCCACCATGGGCTCGCTCTGGGTCTCCTTGAGCACCGAGCGAAAGTCCAGGTCCTGGGCCTTGAAATTGGGGGTGTCGGCGTTGGCAATGTTGCGCGCCAGCACTTCGAGTCGCTTGCTGCGTAAGTCCAGTGCCTGCGGGTGCGAGCCCAGGGCTGAATCGAAAAAGTTCATCGCTTTACCTCGCTGTACCGTTGAATCACTGCTTGGACAATGTGCCGGTTTCCCGACAGACCCGGCCCTTTTCAGGGGGCTGCGGAGTACTTAATGCAAAAGGCGTGCCACCTGTTTTTTGCCACCCTTGCCGGTCCCAGCGGCAACTTTTGGCACCTGTTGCCGCCAGGGCGGCAAGGCCTTGCCGCTGGTCGTTGCCGCTGCACCTGACATCAAAAAAAGGCGGTCGCCCGCCGGAGTTGCGTCAGCGCATGCGTGGCAGCGGCGGCTGGTTTGGCAATATTTCTTCATACCCTGCCCCGCGCAGGGCCTGCAGGCGTCCACGCGGCGAGGGGTAAGGCGCCAGCCGCTCGTTGGCGTTCTGCTGCAGGCCGTCGAGAATGGACTGGCGTGTGATCGGTGCGCTGCGGTCGCGGCCGACATGCAGGTAATTGGCCTGCCCACCCGGAATATTCAGCGGCGCGTTGGGCTGGCTGTTGCCGCGGGCGGCGGGCATCAGTACGGATAAATACAGGTCGTCGAGGCTGGCTGGCGCCTGGCCATTCGTCTGCGCTTTGACGCCGACTTCGGAAAAGTATTTATCCACCAGGTGCAGTTGCTGGTAGACACTCAGGCCCAGAATCACCCGCGGGTTGGCGGCAAAGCCGACGCTGGCCGCGCCGCGGTCATTGCCGTCGCAAAACTGAATGATGCCGTGGCAGCGCTGGTTGGTGGCACGCGGGTTCATGCCGTCGCTTTCCATCAGCGTCATGCGCGCAAAGTCGTCAGGTTTGAAGCGGTGGGTGCTGGCCAGTTTCAAAATCTTGTCACGCACGTCACCGCGCTCAATGGCCGGAATAAAGCCCTTGGCGACGGCACGGTCCAGCGTACGCTCCAGCACCGGATGTCCGCCGGCGGCCGCTGCGGCAGCGTCGGCAACGTCGCCTCCGGCGGCCGCGACGTCCGCCGGTGCCGCTTTAGCCGCCAAGTTAGACGAAGCGCCGGAAGATGGCGGCGCCGCCGGCTTGCCGGTGAACGCGGTGCGTAGCACGTTGGCGGCCGGCACCGCCATGGCCGAGCTCGCGGCGGACACGGCGCTGGCTCCTAGGCCCGCGTCAAGCTGGGCATGCAGCCCCGTCAAGGCCAGTTGCTGACCCGGAAAAATTCGATTGGGGTTGGCAATGCCACTGTCACGGGCCAATTGCTGCGCCTGGCGAAAGGCCTGCGCCGGGCTGATGACTTGCCCGCGCTGAGCAGCCTGCTCGCGGACCACGCTGATCAAGGTGTCACCTCGGGCCACGACGCGACTGGCAGGCCCTTGCCGCACCTGGGCCAATGCTTCACCAAAAGCGCCCGCTGGGAGGGCTGGCACGCTGCCCGCAGCCGAAGCGTCGCGGCCATCCCGTGGGGACGTCAGCGCCGCGCCGGCCGGGGGTGACAACTTGTCATCAATGCGCATGCTCAGCCACCCATGTCCCACCACCGGCCCGCGCTGCGCCAGCCGCCGGTCGCACGGGGGCTGGCGTCGAGGTGCAAAATCCGGTTGGCAATTGGCGTATCACTTGGTCTCTTTCTTGCGTCTAGCCCTGTATTGGCCGACTTTGGTGTCAAAACTTCAACACCCACCACTCCCCTAATGCAAATGCTGTGCCGACCTCTTAACACCTCTTGGAAAACCCCGTTCAGACTGACAGGGCCGCTGGCGGCCCTGCTGCTGAGCCTGGCCAGCCTGCTGCTGCCGTTTTCTGCCCAAAGCCAGACCCAGCCGCCCAGCCGGGTTCAAGATCAGCCCAAACTGCCGCCCGAAGCGCCAGCCCAGCTCGCGGCCCGGGCTGCCCGACAGACCGGCACTCAGGTCGATGCAAACGCCAGCCCGCAGGACAAATTGATGCAACAAGCCAGGCAATGGGTTGCGCAGTCCCAGCAAATCCCCCCTTCAATGGTGGAGTTCGCCCCGCTCGACAGCCGCCTGCGGATTCAGGACTGTCCGCAAGCCCTTGCTCTGGACTACCCCTTCGCGTCACGCGAAACCCTGCGCGTGCGCTGCCAGGGCGAACCCGGCTGGCAGCTTTATATGCGGGTCATGACAGCCACCCCGCCAGCCGCCACTCCGGTAGCGGCCCCCCCGCCTGCCAGCAGCCTGACCGCCGGTCAGGCGGCACAAGCCGGGGCGCCCGCAGCTACCCGAAAAACCGTCATCACCCGCAGACTGTTGCAGCGCGGCACCGTGCTTGAGCCCGACATGCTCGAAGAAGTCAGCCGCCCTCAGCAAGGGCTGGACCCCCAGGCGGTGAGTTCTTTGCAGGATGTCCAGTTGGCTGAGCTGACACGCGACGTCCCCGCCGGCGCTGTGCTGCGCAGCTACGACATCAAGCGCGCGATCCTGGTCAAGCAGGGCCAGACCGCCCTGCTCAATATTGGTCAGGGCGCCGGCTTTCAAATCACCGTGCGGGTCGAAGCCCTGCAAGACGGTCACATGGGACAACAAATTCGCTTAAAGAATCCGGAGTCGGGTCGATTACTATCAGGCGTGGTGACCGGACCGAACGCGGTTCGTGGACTGCAAAATTCATTTTGAAAAAAACTAAAATTCCACTCAAGTTCCAGTTCGTACGTCCGATACAGTAGATGAGCAGCCCCATTTAGTGGTTGCACGACAAGAAAGAGAGCCCGCCATGACAGACGCTATTTCACAATATGGAAGACCCGCCCGGTCGGACGGCCTTGTGCGCGGTGCATTGGACAAAACGGCGAAGAAAGTTGACCCAGAGGCTGGCAAGACAGAAGCAGCGCCGACGCCCACGCAGCCCACGGTCGCCAAACCCGGCGCGGACACGTTGAGCCTGAGCAATGTGGCTCAAAAAGCCATGAGCGAGCCGGAGTTTGACCGCAACAAGGTCGAATCCATCAAGCAAGCCATCAAGGACGGTCAGTACCCACTCGACGCCCGCCGTATTGCCGAGAGCTTTATGGCCATTGAACGAATGATCAGTGACTAATCACCAACTCCTGGGTCCGCAACCCGCCAAGCCCATCGAACGCACCTTGGTGCTGGCGCGCGAGCTTGCCCAGGTACTGGAGATCGAATTTCAGGCTTTGCAGGCCCAGGATCTGGACCGTTTTGAACAGCTCCAGGCCGGTAAAACCGATCTTCTGGTCGAACTGACCCGACTTTGTCCCGCCGCCACTGAGCTGCAAACCGACCCTGACTGGCAAGATGTGCGCGAGCAACTGGCGCAAAGCCGCGACGCGCACCGCCGCAACGCCGTGCTGATTGAACGCAAGCTCGAGGCCATTCGCGGCGCTCTGCAAAGCCTGCAGGCGAGTGGCGGCACCAGCACCGTCGAGGTCTATGACCGCCTGGGACAGGTCGCCCGCTTCTCCCGCAGTCGAGGCTACCAGGAAGCCTGAAGCCGCAACGGCGCGACGCGCCGTCCCCGCCGTAACCCATCCTGCGCCCTCCGGGGCCCAGGCAAGGGCGCAAGATGGACCTTATTCCAGGCGCATCACACGGCGCGGTTTGAATCCCAGGTCGGCCGCTTTGCCTTTACGGCCACGGACTGCTCGGGCGTTGTTCAGACTGCGAATCTCCAGCGTTTCTTCGCGCTCTTTACCGCCCCGGCCCAGTCCCTCAATGCGGATGCTGCGGGTATAGGCGGCGGCGCCAGCGAGCTGGTCCTTGTCTTCCAGGTCGATCAGCATCAGGCCACGCCCGCCCTTGGGCATGAGCTTGATGGCATCGATCTCGAAGGTGAGAATTCGCCCGCCTGTCGATGCGCAAGCCACATGGGTGGCCGGCAGCAAAGCCTGCGCACCGCTGTTGCCCGACACGTGTGAAGGGCTGCAAATGGTTTCACCATCGCCGAGGCCTATAAAGGCCTTGCCGCTCTTGTTGCGCGAAATCATGCCCTCGACCGTGGCCAGAAAGCCGTAGCCCCCCGAGCTGCAGAGCAAGAGCGTGGCCGCCGCAGGGCCGGCGAAATAGTCGAGCAACTGGGTACCGGCTTCAAGCTCAATCAGGGTCGTGACAGGCTGACCATCACCCCGGGCGCCCGGCAGCAGGGACACCGGCACCGAGTAAATCCGGCCGTTGCTGCCAAAGGCCAGCAAGGTGTCGACCGTGCGGCACTCGAAGGTGGCGTAAAGTGCATCGCCGGCCTTGAAAGCAAAGCTGGCCGCGTCGTGACCATGACCGTTCCGGGCCCGCACCCACCCCTTGCTGCTGACCACCACGGTCACCGGCTCGTCGATCACCTTGACTTCGATGACGGCCTTTTTCTCAGCCTGTATCAAGGTGCGACGCGGGTCCGAGAATTGTTTGGCGTCGGTTTCGATTTCCTTGATCATGAGTCGGCGCAGAACCGCGGGACTGGCCAGAATTTCTTCGAGTCTGCCCTGCTCTTCGCGCAGGCTTTTGAGCTCCTGCTCGATCTTGATGGCTTCAAGCCGGGCCAGCTGGCGCAGGCGGATTTCGAGAATGTCTTCGGCCTGACGGTCGCTGAGCGCAAAGCGCGCCATGAGCGCCGCCTTAGGATCGTCCGACTGGCGGATGATGGCAATCACCTCGTCAATGTTGAGCAAGACCAGCTGCCGGCCTTCGAGGATGTGAATGCGCGCCAGCACCTTGTCGAGCCGGTGCTGCGAGCGCCTCTGCACGGTGGTCTGCCGAAAAGCGATCCATTCGGTGAGCATCTGCCGCAGCGACTTCTGGGTCGGACGGCCATCCAGGCCGATCATGGTCAGGTTGATCGGCGAGGAGCTTTCGAGGCTGGTGTGGGCCAGCAAGGTGTTAATCAGCTCGCTTTGCTCAATACGGCTGGTCTTGGGCTCGAACACCAGGCGCACGGCAGCGTCCTTGCTGGACTCGTCGCGCACCACGTCGAGCACCGACAGCAGCACCTGCTTGAGCTGGATCTGCTCGGCGCTGAGGGCCTTCTTGCCCGTGCGCACCTTGGGATTGGTCAGCTCCTCAATTTCTTCGAGCACCTTTTGCGTGCTCACGCCGGGCGGCAGTTCATGCACCACCAATTGCCACTGGCCACGGGCGAGGTCTTCGATCTTCCAAAGCGCGCGTACCTTGAGCGAACCTCGACCGGTCCGGTAAGCCGCCGCAATGTCGGCCGGGCTGGAGATGATCTGCGCCCCGCCCGGGTAGTCAGGGCCGGTGATGACGCTGAAAATCTCGTCGTCGCTGATGGCCGGCGTTTTGATCAGTGCGATGCAAGCGTCGGCTACCTCGCGCAGGTTGTGGCTCGGAATTTCGGTGGCCAGGCCCACAGCGATTCCGCTGGCGCCATTGAGCAAGTTAAAGGGCAGACGCGCTGGCAACTGGCGCGGCTCTTCGGTGGAGCCGTCGTAGTTGGGCACAAAGTCGACCGTTCCCTCGTCGATCTCGTCCATCAGCAAGCTGGTGATGCGCGACAGCCGCGCTTCGGTGTAGCGCATGGCGGCGGCGCCGTCGCCGTCACGCGAGCCAAAGTTGCCCTGCCCGTCAATGAGCGGGTAGCGCTGGCTGAAATTTTGAGCCATGCGCACCAGCGCGTCGTAAGCCGCCTGGTCACCGTGGGGATGAAAGCGGCCCAGCACGTCGCCCACCACGCGGGCGCATTTGACCGGCTTGGCGCCAGAGGCGCCGTTGGCGCCCCCAAAACCCAGGCCCATGCGCGACATGCTGTAGAGGATGCGGCGCTGGACCGGCTTTTGGCCGTCACAGACATCGGGCAAGGCGCGACCCTTGACGACACTCAAGGCGTACTCGAGATAGGCGCGCTGCGCGTAGGCGGCCAGCGAATCCTGGTCGGCAGGCTCTGGGCTGAGATCTGGGGGTTCGGGGGTGAATAAATCCATGGCTTTGAAGTTGACGATCAGGTCTGAAAAAGGTCAGTGCAAGGGCGTGCCGGCGAACGGGCCGGGCGGCGGCAACGCGCTCTGTCTGGGGGGCAGCATGTTGCCGCGTCCAACCGCGCCGCCCACCAGCGGTGGCGGCGTACGCAGCGTCTCTGGCACAACGGCCGGGCCCGCCGAAGGCTGCACGCTCGCGGCCAGAGCCGGGGGCGGCTTGAGGTGCTGGTAGAGCTGCATCACGGTGCGCACGTAATTCTGGGTTTCGGGGTAGTTGGGAATCTGGTTGCCAGCTCTTTGCACGGCGCCTTCACCCGCGTTGTAGGCGGCCAGCGCCAAGTCGAGCCGACCTGGAAAAAGGGCCAGCAAGTCCCGCAGGTAACGCGTGCCGGCGCCAATGTTCATGCGGGGGTCCAGCAGCTTGCGCTCGACAGGGCCAGCCCGGTCAGACTGCAGACCGTAGCGTTGCGCGGTCGGCACGATCAGCTGCATCAGGCCCATGGCGCCTTTAGGCGACACGGCCTTGGCGTCAAAGCCAGACTCTACTGCGATCAGGGCCTTGAGCAGTTGCAAGTCCAGCCCATGGATCTGCGCGGCTTCGCGCAGCAAGGGCTGGACGCTGTGGTAGGTTGGCGACGCCTCAAGGTAGGCCATCAAGCGCGATGGCCGGCTCCGCTGTGCGCTGGCAGGCTCGGAGGACGCAGGCGGATGCAGCGGTGGCGACTGGGCCGCCAAGACCGGCCCGCCGGTCGGCAAAACCGCCTCTGCGCTGCGAGAGGCCCCGGCCGGGTCTGGATGCTCGCCGCGCAGAAAAAGTTCGTAACGATCGTCCAGACGCTGAGACGCAAAGTGGCCAACGCCCCGGGCATCCACGTAGCCCCAGACATCGGCCCGGGCCCCCGCTGCGCAGAGCAGACCCAGCGCCAACGCCCCAGCGCCTGAGCACCAGTGCCGTGCGGCCAGGCCCCGCCGCCATGCCACCAGCACCGGCAAAAACGGCTGTAACCTAAGACGGATCTGCATGCTGAAATGTCGCCTGGATGTCGCTAAGATATCGCTCAGATGTCGATATCCACGGCGTCGCCGTGAAGTTCCATCAGCTCACGTCGCGCACCGGCCTCGCCCTTGCCCATCAACTTGGTGATCAGGTTTTCGGTCTGCATGAAGTCCTGGTTGCCCAGTTGCACAGGCAACAGGCGCCGCGTGTCGGGGTTGAGCGTGGTTTCCCACAACTGCTCGGCGCTCATCTCGCCCAGGCCCTTGAAACGGCTGATGCTCCAGGCGCCTTCCTTGACCCCATCCTTGCGCAGTTTGTCCAAAATAGCGGTGAGCTCGCCCACGTCGAGCGCATAGACCTTGGCCGCCGGTTTTTTGCCGCGGGCCGGCGCATCGACCCGAAACAGCGGCGGCTTGGCCACGTACACATGCCCGGTCTCGATGAGCTTGGGAAAATGCCTGAAGAAAAGCGTGAGCAACAAAACCTGAATGTGCGAGCCGTCGACATCCGCATCGCTGAGGATGCAGACCTTGCCATAGCGCAGCCCGCTCATGTCGGGCGTGTCGTTCGGGCCGTGCGGGTCAACGCCGATGGCCACCGAAATATCGTGAATTTCGGTGTTGGCAAACAAGCGGTCACGGTCCACTTCCCACGTATTCAAAACCTTGCCACGCAAAGGAAGAATTGCCTGGTTTTCTTTGTCGCGCCCCATCTTGGCGCTGCCGCCCGCAGAGTCTCCCTCGACCAAAAAGACTTCGTTGTAGGCTAAATCTTTGCTCTCGCAATCGGTGAGTTTCCCGGGCAAAACGGCCACGCCCGAGCTCTTGCGTTTTTCTACTTTTTGGCCTGCCCGTTGGCGGGTTTGGGCGGCTTTAATCGCCAACTCAGCCAATTTTTTTCCATACTCCAAGTGTTCATTGAGCCAGAGTTCCAAAGCGGGGCGAACAAAACTGGACACCAATCGGACCGCATCGCGCGAATTTAAGCGCTCTTTGATTTGCCCTTGAAACTGAGGATCTAAAACCTTGGCCGAAAGCACATAGTTGGCGCGGGCAAAGACGTCTTCAGGCATCAGCTTGACGCCTTTAGGCAGCAAAGAATGCAGCTCAATAAATCCTTTGACGGCGGTAAACAAACCGTCGCGCAGGCCGCTTTCGTGGGTTCCGCCCGCACTGGTTGGAATCAA